>JAIEPK010000196.1 GCA_019749875.1 Candidatus Binatia bacterium
AGCTGAGTGTAGTGCCGACTCGGACCGAAAAGTGCCCGAAAACCCTCGCTCGAGATCGTCGAACTGCGGAAGTTCGGCTAGGCGCACCCTTGGTCTGACCGGCGCGCGTAGGGAGCTCGTTTCGCGCCTGGATGAGGTCCTGCTTCTCGCTCGCCGTGGTGGTCGTCTGCGCTGCCGGGACTGTTGCTGCCAGGGCCAGCGTCACGCCGGTCGCCATGATCGATGACAAAACAATGCGTCTCATCTTTGGTCTCCCTTCTTTGCGAGAGTCCGTTCTGGAGTGCGGCTGCTCGCGTTGGTCTCGGAGAATCGAGGGCTACTGAAGGACCCGGGCACGTTTCAGAGCGCGCTCGATCCGTTCGGGCGCGACGTTCTCGCCTGCTTTGAGCGCGGCAATCATCCCATCGACCTGTCGGCGCTCGCCAAGCAAAGAATACTGGCTGTTGTTCTTCTGCACGCTTGCGGTCGCGATCTGAGCCGACAGTCGGCTCTGCGCCTCGACGAGGAGCGCCAGGTCCGTCGGCCTCGTCTCACCGGCTATGGCCGGTGAGACGCCGGCGGCCAGAAGCCCGAGCCCGACCGCGGCGGCTCTCATCAGATGTTTCATCGTTCCCTCCTGCGAAGACCGTCAGCTGGCCTTCCTGCTGAGGAATACGGTGAGGAGCGGCGGCCGTAACGGGCAGTTCAGGCTATCGATGGAGTGGCCGCGACGCGCTGCCGCACGCGAAGCGCGCCGAAGACACCGCAGAGAGTCCCGGCGGCGGTGCCGGCGGCCCAGCTCGCGATGACGCCGGAGGTAAACGGCGCCGATTGGAGATAGATGACCGGTGTCGCGAGCAGGAAGACCACGCAGGCGGCCACAAGCCCGTTCGCGACGGGGCGTTCGGCAAGCAGCCTTCCACCGAAGAGCGCGGCGAGGAAGCCCGGAGCAAGGCCGTACCCGAACCCGAACAGGAGAGAGCTTCCTCCGGAACCCAGGAGGCGAGTCAGGAGCTCGCCCGGCATGGAGCGATCCCACCAGGCAAGCACATGAAATTCCGGACACGCCGTCGTCGCGGCGACGGTGATGGCGAGCGCGAGGACACCCACACGAGCAGCCGCGTCGAGATGGACACCGTTCACCGTGGTTGCGCTGTAGATCCACGAGAACGCGCCGACCAGAAGGCCCGCGAAGATCGCGGCGCAGCAGAAGACGTGGCCGTGGGGGAGTGAGCACGTTTTCCGGTCTTCCTGCTCGACGAGGTCCACGCCCTGCACGCACCAGGACACGCCCCCCCCTGTACATCTCCCGCCCAATCCTGCCCAACTATGAGTGGGACCGCTGGTGCTCTGTGCTCTTGTCCCTCGTCCTGGTCGGCTGCACGACCTCCAGACGCTGCGGCGTCGAGGCCGATTCAACTTCACACAGCAATCGTGCCCGGAAAATCGCCATCTGCTCGAGCGTCAGGCATCCCAACGACGGAATGGGCTTGCAGATGCTAGAAGCCGTCATGGTACCGCGGTTGCAACGCGCCCGGCCCATGCAGCGAAAGTGCATTGCAGCCAGCTTCCTCGTTATCGGTCTGTTTACTCTGGCCGCGGTGTCACTTCTCACGAGCATGACCCGGCAATTCTCGCGAGCATGACCCAGGCAGGCCGAGGCCGCGCGGTTTCATAGCACGGCGGCGACAGCCGGGGTCAATGCGATCTCCGCTTGCGCCGCGAGATCGGTGTTCGAGACGGCCGCGCGGCGTCGCGTGGTTCGCCGGGTCGCTGGCGCTTGCGGTAGCTCTCGCCGTCGATGACGACCTGGTAGGCGTTGTGGGCGAGACGATCGATCGCGGACTGCGCGAGGATCGGGTCGTCGAAGAGCGGGATCCACTCGTCGATGGTGCGGTTGGACGTGACGATGGTCGACGCACGACGATGACGTTCGAGGACGACCTCGTAGAAATCGCTCGACTGACGAGCGTCGAGGCGGCGGAGCCCGAAGTCGTCGATGATGAGGACGTCGGGAGCGAGCAGGCGGCGGAGCGTCTTCTCGGTCGAGTGGTCGGCGCGCGATTGGAGGAGGAGCTGAAAGAGGCGGTCGGCGCGCAGGAAGAGGACGTCGTAGCCGGCGCGGCAGGCGGCGTGGCCGAGCGCGGAGGCGAGAAACGTCTTGCCGACACCGACGGGGCCGAGCAGCACGGCATCCTCTTGGCGCTCGATGAAGCCGAGGCCGAAGAGGTCGCGGACGCGATCGCGATCGAAGGTGATCGGTGCGTCCCAGTCGAAAGCTTCGAGCGTCTGCTCCTCCTCGAAGCCGGCGCGTGCGAGGCGGACGGCGAGGTTCTTCTGGTCGCGCCGATCGACCTCGTCCTGGAGGGCGAGTTCGAGGAAGTCGAGCTCCGAGAGCTTGCTCTTGCGGGCGTAGGCGATGCGGTCAGGAAGCATCGGCAGGATGCCCGAGAGCTTCAGGCGCTTCATCACGGTCTTGAGGGACGAGCTGATCTCCATGGCTGGTGGTCTCCTTTCGTGTGACGTCGTGGGTGAAGCTTCCCGCGGGACGCAGGAAGCGTGGCGCGGGCAGGAGCACGAGCTGCCCGGTGGGAGTGCGGTCCGTGGTCGCGATGCGCTCCGCGTCGAGCTTGACGATGCGCTCGACGCGGTGGACGTTCACGACGTCGAAGGCGAGCGCGCGGCAGCAGGCGTCGTCGACGCGCGCTCCGCCGTACTTCTCCGCGAGCCGCAGGAGCTTCTGAGCTTGTCGCAGGCGCGCCCACGGAAAGGTGCCCGCGAGCAGGCGCTCGGCGAAGCGTCCGATCTCGGGGCCGCGGCGTCGCGCTTCGGCGATGGCGCGATCGGGATCGCGCGTCGCGTACGCCGCGAGGTGCTCGGGATAGTCGTCGTAGTCGGTCGAGCGGCCGCCGGGTGGCTGGCGCGCATGGGTCTTGATCAGCTCGCCACGGCAATAGATGCGCACGAGGCGGCTGTCGGAGCGCACGTCGACCGGCTTGTGCAGGTAGGCGTGCGGCACGGAGTAAATCGCGCGTCCGACCTGGATGTGGTGATCTCCATGCACCTTGCACGCTGCCCAGGATGGCGTGTCGAAGCGCTCGCCCACGAGCGGACGCAGCGTCGCGCGCTCGACGTCATCGAAGACGGCGAGCGGGCGCTGCCGGGTCGTGCCGTGGACGCGTGTCCCTGCCACTTCCAGACACCAGCGCGCGGCGTCGCGCTGCACGTGCGCGGCGTCGATCCACGTCTCGCCGCGGAAGAAGCTCTCGCGCACGTACTGCACGTTGCGCTCGACGTGCGGCTTGCCCGTCGCGTGCCGCGCGACGGCGGCGTCGATGACGAAGCCGCGGTAGCGCGCGTACTCGTCGAAGGTGCGCTGGAAGACGGGATCGTAGCGATCGGCCTTCGTGACGGCGGCCTTCAGATTGTCGAGGACGACACGTGCCGGGACACCACCGAAGAAGACCCAGGCTGCTTCGAGTCCGTCGATCAGGTCTGCGATGCGCTGGGACGTCGTGACGTGGACGTACTGATGGCGGCTGTGCACCAGCGTGACGACCAGCGCGTAGACGGTGCGCCGTCGCCCTTCGCGCTCTCGGTCGGGGACGAGACCGAGCTTGCCGAAGTCGACCTCGGCGAGCTCGCCCGGCGCGACGTCGGCGACGCGCACGGTCGAGCGCCGGCGGTCGTGGAAGCCACAGTGGCGCACGGCGAATCGATGCAGCGAGCTGTACGGGACGTCGACACCCTGGCGCTCGAGCAGTTGGTGCACCTTCGAGAGGCGCAGACCACGCTCCTCGCTCTCGCTCGCCGCGAGCCAGAGCGCGATCTGCTCGCGGTAAGGGGCGAGCCGCGCCTCGGCTTCGCCCACGATGGCGTCCTTCGCGCCCGGCTTGAGGGCCCGCGCGACCGCACTGGCGAGTGCTTCGTCGGGCTCCGGCCCCGAGCGCTGCCAGCCCGCCTTGATCGCGAGACGGACGTAGCGCCGGACCGTCTTGCGCGTGCGCGACGTCGCACGCTCGATCGCCGCGTACGGCTCGCCGCGGTGCACCCGCCGCAGCACATCCAGGATCTCCCACATGCCGACCTCCAGGTACGCCATCCCCCGCACCTCCCGGTGCGCAGGACGGCCGAGATCGGCCTCGGCTTTGGGGCTCCGGCTCCTACGAGCCGACCACCCGTACGGGGTGGGTCATGCTCGTGAGAATACCGTCACCCCGCCTGGGTCATGGTCGTGAGAATACCGCCGAAGCGGTGGGTCATGATCGTGGGAAATGACACGCGGCAGGCCGCGTGTCGGCAGAGTCCTCGACGAGCGTCTCGATGCCCAAGTGCCCGAGGTACGAATCGCTCATGAGATCCGCGGCTCAGTCGCTTCGAGCCGGGGATCGTGCCGCGGCCCTCGAGAAGCTTCATCAAGCGAGGGCCGCGCTTGACGCGTGCGAGAGCAAATTGTCATCCGCCCGGCTTCTGGGATAGAGCCGAATACCTCCAGTGGCCGAACCAACGCTCGTCACCGTGCTCAAGGATCTTTGTGCGCGGCGAAGCAAGCGTCGGGTTGGATCGACCAGAAGCCTGCTGACCATCAGAATGGAGGCTTGCTCGCCTCGCCGACAGCTCTCTCGATCTCTTCCGGGCTGACGCGCTGCCCGCGCTCGAGCGCATCGATCAGGCCGTCGACTCGGCGTCGATCCAGATCGTAGTGCGCACGCGCCGCGCCCTTGGTCCCCGCAGCGCGGGCGGAAAGCTCTTTCCGAGCCTCGATCAGGGCCTGCTTCTCGCTCTTGGTGCTCGTGGTGGTCTGACCCGCGAGCGCCGTTCCGGCTAGGCCTGCGAGCAAGCCGGCGGCAACCGCTAACGTTTTGAGCTGGCGTCTCATCGTCATTCCCTCCTTCTACTCTGTACTACGTTGGAGCTTGGCGAAGGTAACAGGCGGCGAGAAACTCGGGGCCGCTCGCGACGGAGTGAAATTGCGCGGGCCGCAGCAGACGCCGCGGGATCGACGGGCTGCGCTTCCGGTGCCGGCGTGATCGCGGGTTCTCTTCCCGAGCCTTCTGTGCGATCGTCCGCTTCAACGAGGACAGATCCACCGAGGGACCAGCGTGGAACCGAATGCATCAGCCGCCAACCGGTGGCGCCCCGAGCCCACAGCACCTGATCCACCTGGCCTAGCTCTCAAGGTCGGCGTCATGGGCGGGGCGACCGGCGCGCTCACAAAGGACGCACTGCAGAAGGCTCACGCGCTCGGCAAGGCCATCGCCAGGGCCGGCGCCGTTCTGATCACCGGCGCGTGTCCCGGTCTGCCGCTTGCCGCAGCGTGCGGCGCGAAGCAGGCGGGAGGCCTCGTCGTCGGCATCTCACCGGGCCTCAGTCTCGATGAACACGTCCGGAAGTATCGTTCGCCGACGGACTTCCACGACGTGCTGATCTTCACGGGGAGCGGGCTGATGGGGCGCGAGGTGGTGAACATCCGCTCGTCGGACATCGTGCTCTTCATCGGCGGGCGCAGCGGCACGCTCGGCGAGCTCGCGATTGCGTACGACGAGGGCAAGCTCATGGGGCTCCTCGCCGGGACCGGCGGCGTCAGCGACATCGCCGAGAAGATCCTCGAGGCATGCAAGAAGCAGACGGGGGCTCGCGTCGTGTCGGATTGCGACCCGCAAGGGCTCGTGGACGAGTGCCTTCGCGTCTACCGCGAGGAGCACCATCACCGACCGTCGTGCTTCTGCGACGATGCGCTCGCGAGTGAAGCGGACGGTCCTGATCCCGAGCGCGATCCCGTCTGTGGCATGCCGGTCTCGCCGGCGAGCGCGGCGGCGACGCGGAACGTTGGCGGCGTTCAGCTGTACTTCTGCTCCGAGGAATGCGCCACTCGGTTCGACGCGGGGGCCGTAGCCGAAGCCCCGGCGGGGTCGTGATGAACACGTCCTCGCTGCAGTTCCTCGGCGCTGCTGGCACTGTCACGGGCTCGAAGCACCTCCTTCGTGTCGGGGAGCGGCGAATCCTGCTCGACTGCGGGCTCTTCCAAGGCTTGAAGGATCTTCGGCAGAGGAACTGGCAGCCGCTGCCGTTCGACGCAAGAGCCATCGATGCGGTGATTCTCAGCCACGCGCACCTCGATCACTCGGGTGCGCTGCCGCTGCTCGTCCGGCAGGGATTTCGGGGGCCGATCTGGTGCACGCCCGGCACCAGGGACTTGCTGCGGGTCCTTCTGCTCGACGCAGCGCACCTGCAGGAGGAGGAGGCGGAGTACGCGAACCGTCGTGGTTACACGAAGCACACGCCAGCGGAGCCTCTGTTCCGTGCAGCGGATGCGTCGGCGGTGCTCGCGCTGGTCGAGAGCACGTCCTACGGCGAGCGCTTCGCGGTTGGCGAGGGCATCGTCGTCACGCTGCGGCGCGCGGGACACATCCTCGGGTCTGCGACCGTCGAAGTCGACCTCGAGCGCGAACACCCGCGCCGAATCGTGTTCTCTGGAGATCTCGGACGGTGGGGCCGGCCGATCCTGCGCGATCCGGATCCGGTCCCGGGCGCCGACGTCGTGCTGATCGAATCGACGTACGGCGATCGGCTACACGGCGGCGATCCGGCGAGCGAGCTCGCGAGCGTGATTCGTCGGACGGCGGACCGTGGTGGCGTCGTGGTCGTCCCGTCGTTCGCTGTCGGCCGAACCCAGGAGCTGATCTGGACGCTGCGCCGCCTCGAGGACGAGGGACGGATCCCGTCGCTTCCGACGTTCATCGACAGCCCGATGGCGATCGACGTGACGGAAATTTACTGCCGACACCCCGAGGACCACAACCTCGACATGAAGCTGCTCATGGACGCGAAGCAGTGTCCGCTCTGCTGCCGGCAGTACCATCTGGTCCGAACCGCCACCGAGTCGCGCGCCCTGAACGCGCGACCGGGCCCGATGATCGTGATCTCCGCAAGCGGGATGGCGACCGGCGGACGCGTACTCCATCACCTGAAGCTGCGATTGCCCGACGAGCGTAACACAGTCGTGCTCCCCGGATTCCAGGCAGCGGGGACGCGCGGCCGCACGCTGCGCGATGGAGGACGCAGCGTGCGCATTCACGGCGAGCTGGTACCCGTGCGGGCAGAGGTGGTGACGGTGGACGGTCTGTCGGCGCACGCTGACCAGTCGGAGCTTCTGCGTTGGCTGGGTGGGTTTGAGAACGCACCTGAGCGCGTTTTCGTGGTCCACGGCGAGTCCGCACCTGCGGAGGCCCTCGCGACTGCGATTCGGTCGACCCTCGGCTGGACGGTCGACGTGGCGCGCGACGGTCAAGTCGTGCCGATCACCGGCTGATCAGCCGTCGCATCTGCAGTGTTACGCTGCGCGTCCTGGCGCGTAGTGGAGGTAGGGTAGCAGAGTCGATCGAGTAGGGTGCCATGCCGGGTCCGGTGCGGAGGTAGAGCGATGTGCGTGAGGGCTGCAGCTTTCGGGCTTGGCATTGCGTTGTTTGTCGGCGTCGCCGCATTCGCAGCGACAGAGCGAGCGGCCGCGGTCGCTGCCGACGGCCCCCCTCTGACGCTCGAAGCGCTCCTTGCCGACATCCGGCGCAGCAACCCGGAGGTCCTCGCCGCGGACGCGCGCTACGGCGCGATGCAACAGCGCCCGATCCAGGAGGGAACGCTCCCGGATCCCAAGCTCGGCGCGAAGTACCACAACGAGAGCTTCGATCGCTTCACGCTGGGCTCGTCGGAGTTTACCTACTACGAGTTCTCGGTCGAGCAGGAGGTGCCGTTCCCCGGAAAGCTCGGCCTCAAGGAGACGGTCGCGGTTCGCGAGGCGGATCGCGAGCGCTCGATGCGCGATGCCACCACACTCTCGGTCATGGCGCGAGGTGCCGCTGCCTACTTCGACCTCGCCGTAGTCGATCGCACGATCGCGCTCCTGCACGATGGCCGGGACACGCTGCGGCTAATTGCCGACCAGGCGTCGACCAGCTACGCGGTCGGCGTCGCAGCGCAGCCGGACGTTCTGCGCGCGACTCAGGAAGGGTTGCAACTCGACGCGCGTCTCACGCTTACGGCGCAGAAGCGAATCGCTGCGGAGTCAGCACTGAATGCGATCCTGAACCGGCCAGCCGATACTACCATTCCGCACACGACGTGGCCGATCACGGTGCCCAGGCTCGAGCCGTTCGCCGCGCTCCAGACCAGGCTGTCCGAGCAAGCGCCCGACGTGAAGGCCGCGCGCGAGGACGTGCTGCGCGCGGAAGCGACGGTCGACCTCGCCCACCGCGAGTTCTACCCGGACTTCGCGGTGATGGGCGCCTACAGCAACAAGGCGCGGCTCGAGCCGGAGTGGGAGGTCGGCGTTGCCGTGAAGGTTCCACTCTACTTCTGGCGTCGCCAGCAGCCGGCGCTCGCCGAGGCCGACCTGAACCGGATCTCGGCAGAGCACTTGCAGCGCAACGTGCAGATCTCACTCGAGGCGAAGCTGCGCGAGCTGCACGCGATGGCAGACGCCTCGCGTCGCGTGGTCGACCTCTATGCGAGCCAGCTGATTCCGCAGGCGGAGCTGACGCTGGCGTCGGCACGCACATCGTACAGTGTCGGGCGGGTCGACTTCATGACCGTGCTCAACGCCTTCATCTCTCTGATCGAGTACCGCATGCGCGAGGCGGAGGAGCTGGGCAACCTCGGCCGCACGCACGCCGAGATCGCGTCGATGATCGGCGAGACGCCGCTCGGCAAGGTCCTGGAGAGCGACCGATGATTTGCCCGCGAGGAATCGTTACCGTCGCTCTGCTCGTGGCCCTTGCGCCGGGCCGCCTGGCACTCGCTCAGCACACGGGACATGCACCGGACGCGGCATCCACCGGCGAACGTGACGCCAATGCCGGGCCCGTGCCGGCGCCGCCGCACGGTGAGCAGGGGAAGCTGCCGCCCGGCATGACCGCGGTCGACGTCGACGCCGAGCGCGTGCAGGCGCTCGGCGTCCGGACTGCGGAGGTTCGCCGAGGTGCGCTCGTGCGCAGCATCCGCGCGGTCGCAGTGGTGGCGCCGGACGAGCGCCAGGTGCGGAAGATCTAGACGCGCGTCTCGGGCTGGATCGAGAAGCTCTACGTCGACTTCACCGGCGCGCACGTGGCGGCCGGCGACCCGATCGTGTCGATCTACAGCCCGGAGATCGTCTCGGCGCAGCGCGAGTACCTGCTCGCGCGCGCGGCGCTGGACGATCGCAGCGGTCATTCCAGCCCGGATGCACGCGCGCTCTTCGAGTCGTCTCGAACGCGGCTGTTCTACTGGGGGCTGAGCGAGGCACAGGTGCAGGAGCTCGCACGCAGCCGGTCGCAGCAGCAGTCGATCACGCTGCACACGCCGATCCGCGGCACCGTGACCATGAAGCCGGTCTACCAGGGAATGTACGTCACGCCGGAGATGGAGCTCTACACCGTCGCGGATCTTTCGCGGGTGTGGATCTGGGCAGACGTGTTCGAGAACGACATCGATCTCGTGCACGAGGGGCAGGAGGCGACCATCCGCCTCCAGTCCGAGCCGTCGACCGAGCGCCGGGCGAAGGTCTCTTTCGTGAACCCGCTGCTCGCGACGTCGACGCGGACGTTGCGCGTCCGCTTCGACGTCGACAACGCAGACGGCGCGCTCAGGCCCGGTCAGTATGCGACGGTCGAGCTCGACATCGCACTGGGCGACGGGATCGCCGTGCCGATCGAGGCGGTGATTCGCACCGGGGATCGCGACGTCGTGTTCGTCGAGACGGGGCCGGGCCGCTACGCACCTCGCGTCGTCCAGCTCGGGAGAAAGGTCGGGAACGAGTACGAGGTTCGCTCGGGCCTCGCATCTGGCGAGCGGGTCGTCGTGAGCGCACAGTTCCTCCTCGACTCCGAGAGTCGACTGCGTGCCTCGGCGCCGGGCCAGGGGCACGGGGGGCACTGAAGCGTCATGGTCGAACGCCTCATCGACCTGAGCGCACGACGACGCGGCATCGTCTTCCTCGTCGTCGGCCTGCTGCTCGTCTGGGGAGTGTGGGCGATCCGCGCGACACCGCTCGACGCGCTGCCGGATCTCTCCGACACGCAGGTCATCGTCTTCACCGAGTGGATGGGTCGCAGCCCGAACCTTGTCGAGGACCAGGTGACGTATCCGATCGTCACGACGTTCCTCGCCGCACCGCGCGTCAAGGTCGTACGCGGCTTCACGATGTTCGGCATGTCGTTCGTCTACATCGTCTTCGAGGACGGTACCGACATCTACTGGGCGCGGAGCCGCGTGCTCGAGAACCTGGTCAAGCTGCAGGGCAAGCTGCCGCCCGGCGTCGCACCCCAGCTCGGTCCCGACGCGACCGGTCTCGGCTGGGTCTTCGAGTACGCGCTGGTCGACGACACGGGACAACACGACCTGCAGCAGCTGCGCACCTTCCAGGACTGGTATCTCCGCTACTGGATCTCGGCCGTACCCGGCGTCGCAGAGGTGGCGAGTGTCGGCGGCTACGAGAAGCAGTACCAGATCGAGCTCGATCCGGTCCGGTTGCAGGCTTACGGCGTCTCGATCGCCGACATTGCGGCGGCGGTACGCATGTCGAACGGCGACGTCGGCGGGCGCGTCGTCGAGCTCGCCGAGCACGAGTACGCGATCCGCGGCCGCGGCTACGTGCAGAGCGTCGACGACCTGGCGTCGATCGTCGCCACGACCGACTCTGCCGGGACACCGGTGACGCTCGGCGACCTCGCGAACATCCAGGTGGGGGGCAACATCCGTCGTGGCCTCGCCGAGCTCGACGGGCTCGGCGAGACGGCCGGAGCGATCGTGGTGATGCGCGTCGGCGAGAACGCGCTCGACGTCATCGAGCGCGTCAAGGCGAAGCTCGAGGAGATCAAACCAGCACTGCCACCCGGCGTGCGCATCGTGACCACCTACGACCGCTCGGACCTGATTCACGCGTCGGTGCGGACGCTCACCGAGAACCTCGTCCAGGTGATGATCATCGTCTGCCTGGTCGTCGTGCTGTTCCTGTTCCACGTGCGCTCGGCTCTCGTGCCGGCGATCACGCTGCCGATCGCGGTCGTGCTCGCGTTCATCCCGATGGCCTACATGGGCATCACGACCAACATCATGTCGCTCGCCGGGATCATCATTGCGATCGGTGACATGGTGGACGCGGCGGTCGTGCTGGTCGAGAACGCGCACAAGCGTCTCGAGCGGGCGGGGCCTGATGACGATCGCACCGAGATCGTCATCGACTCCGCGAAGGAGCTCGGGCCACCCATCTTCGGCTCTCTGCTGGTGCTCACCGTGGCGTTCCTGCCGGTGTTCACGCTGCAGGCGCAGGAGGGCCGCCTCTTTGCACCGCTCGCGTACACGAAGACGCTCGCGATGGCGTTCGCAGCGGTGCTGTCGGTGACGCTCGTGCCCGCGCTCATGGTGCTGCTGGTCCGTGGACGCATCCGGCCCGAGGCGTCGAATCCGATCAACCGTGCGTGCATCGCGGTCTACCGACCTCTGCTGCGCTTCTGTCTCGTTCACCGCCGCGCGCTGGTCGTGAGCACGGTGCTCGCGATCGCGCTCACGCTGATCCCGTTCTTCCGACTCGGCTCCGAGTTCATGCCGCCGCTGTACGAGGGGTCGCTGCTGTTCATGCCGATCACGGTGCCGGGCATCTCGATCGAGGAGGCGCGGCGGCGCCTGCAGGAGCAGGACCGGCGGCTGCGAGAGTTCCCCGAGGTTGCGACGGTGTTCGGCAAGGCGGGCCGAGCCGAGACGCCGACTGACCCGGCACCGCTGTCGATGTTCGAGACGGTCGTCGTGCTCAAGCCGCAGGACGAATGGCGCGCCGGAATGACGGTCGAGCGGCTGACGCGCGAGATGGACGAGGCGGTCGCGATGCCGGGCATCCAGAACGCGTGGACGATGCCGATCAAGGCGCGCGTCGACATGCTGACGACGGGGATCCGCACGCAGGTCGGCGTCAAGATCTTCGGCGCCGACCTGCACGAGATCGCGCGCATTGGAGAGGAGCTCGAGCAGGTGCTGCGCCGCGTGCCCGGCACGCGGTCCGTCTATGCCGAGCGGGAGATGGGCGGCTTTTTCATCGACTTCATCCCGGACCGGCGTGCGATCGCCCGCTACGGGCTCAGGCTGATGGACGTGATGAACGTCGTCGAGACCGCGATCGGCGGCATGGACCTCGACACCACCGTGGAGGGGCGCGAGCGCTACCGGATCAACGTCCGCTACCCGCGTGCTCTGCGCGACACGCCGGAGACCCTGGCGGACGTGCTCGTGCCGATCGCGCCGCAGCGCGCGGACGAGGGCTCGTCGGGCGAGGCAATGCCGGCTCGCGCGGCGCCGGCGGCGGACGCGATGGGCGGCGCGCGTGTGGCGCATGTCCGCCTCGGTCAGCTCGGCAAGATCGTGCCCGTCATGGGACCACCGATGATCAAGAACGAGGGCGGGATGCTGACCGGCTGGGTCTACGTCGACACCGTCAGCCGCGATCTCGGTGGCTACGTCGATGCCGCGAAGGAGGCCGTGCGGCGCGAGCTGACGATGCCGCCGGGCTACTTCCTCAAGTGGACCGGGCAGTACGAGTTCCTCGAGCGCATGCAGGCACGCATGCGCATCGTGGTGCCGCTCACCATCGCGCTGATCCTGGGGATCCTCTACGTCAACTTCGGCGGCCTCACCCAGGCGCTGCTCGTGATGTTCTCGCTGCCGTGCGCCGCGATGGGCTCGGTCTGGCTCCTCTACGCGCTCGGCTTCAACACGTCGGTCGCGGTGTGGGTCGGCATGGTCGGCCTGCTCGGCATCGCGGCAGAGACGGCGTCGATCATGGTGATCTACCTCGACGAGGGCTTCGCGCGCTGGAAGGCCGAAGGCCGTCTGCGCTCGCCGAGCGATCTGATCGACATGGCACTCGAGTCGGCTGCACTTCGCGTCCGCCCGCTCCTGATGACGGTCGCGATGAACATCTTCGGCCTCGTACCGGTGATGTTCGATACCGGGGTCGGCTCCGACGTCGCGAAGCGGATCGCGGCGCCGCTGTGGGGCGGCCTCTTGTCGTTGACGCTGCTCACGCTTGCCGTGATCCCGGCGCTCTACGTCATCTGGCGTGAACGTGGCCTGCGTGCGGAAGCGCGCATGGCAACGGAAGCGTGATGCAGACTTCCGGCGACTCGATGGTGCCGACGGCGTGGCATGCGACGCCAGCGGACGAGGTGGCGCGACAGCTCGGGACGAGCCTAACGGACGGGCTTTCGGGGGATACGGCGCGGTCGCGGCTGGTCACGGACGGAGCGAACGAGCTGCGCCAGGCCGAGGGCGCGTCGCGGCTCGCGATCCTCGCAGGACAGTTCCAGAGCCTGGTGGTGTGGATTCTGATCGGCGCCGCCGGGATCTCGATTGCTCTCGGCGAGGTCATCGACGGCGGCGCGATCGTCGCCATCGTCATCCTCAACGCCGTCATCGGGTTCTTCCAGGAGTACCGCGCCGAGCAGGCGGTCGCCGCGCTCGCGCGAATGGCCGCACCGCGTGCGCGGGTAGTCCGCGACGCTCGGGCAGAAGTCGTCGCGAGTCGTGACATCGTACGGGGCGACCTGCTCCTCATCGACGCGGGAGATCTGGTTGCGGCCGATGCGCGGCTGGTTGACGCGTCCGTGCTGCGGACCAACGAGGCACCGCTGACCGGCGAGTCCGAACCGGTCGAGAAGAACGCCGCGGTGAGCGGCGTCGAAACACCGCTCGCCGACCGCCGCAGCATGGTGTTCCTCGGCACCAGCGTGACGAGCGGGACCGGGCGGGCCGTCGTCGTCGCCACCGGCATGGAGACCGAGGTCGGTCGCATCGCCGGCCTGCTCGAGACGGCGTCGGGCGGCGACACGCCGCTCAAGCGGCGCCTCGACCAGGTCGCCCGCCGCCTGCTCTGGGCGTGCGCGGCGATCGTCGTGCTGGTGTTCATCCTCGGCGTCGCACGCGGGCTGCCGACCTTCGAGCTCTTCCTCTCGGCCGTGAGCCTCGCCGTCGCGGCAATCCCCGAAGGTCTCCCCGCGATCGTCACGGTTGCGCTGGCGCTCGGCGTCTCGCGCATGGTGCGACGTAACGCGCTCATCCGACGCCTGCCCGCGGTCGAGACGCTCGGCTGTGCGCAGGTGATCTGCACCGACAAGACCGGGACTCTCACCGTCGGTCAGATGACGGCGCGCAAGGTGGTTACCGCCGAACGCGTGTTCGGCGTGACGGGCGAGGGATACACGACCGACGGTGTCCTCTTCGGCCACGACGCCGAGGTGGCGCCGTTGGCCGACGAGCCGCTGCTCCGTCTCCTGCGTGCCGCGGCGGCCTGCAACGACGCCATCCTCGAAGCGCGCGAGAGCGGCACCAGGGTTGTCGGCGACCCGACCGAGGGCGCGCTCCTCGTCGTGGCCGCGAAGGGTGGCGTCACGGCGAAGCAGCTCGACGTCGACATGCCGCGCTTGCGCAGCATCCCGTTCGACTCGGACCGCAAGCGCATGACCGTCGTTCGCACGTTCGAAGGACAATCGTGGGCGTTCGTGAAAGGGGCTCCCGAGGTCGTCCTCACGCGCTGCAGCCACGTCCGGACGGCGGCCGGGATCGTGCCGATGACGGATGCCGAGCGAGCACGCGTCGACGTGACTTGCGCCCTGCTGGCCAACGACGCGCTCCGTGTGCTGGCGCTCGCCGAGCGGCAACTCCAGGAAGCGTCCGCAGATCCGACCGCGGCCGACGACGACGTCGAGCAGGGGTTGACGTTTCTCGGCCTCGTCGGCCTGCAGGACCCGCCGCGGGCCGAGGCGCGGGACGCGATCGCGCGCTGCCGGCGAGCGGGCATCCGCGTCGTCATGATCACTGGAGACCATCCCGATACCGCACGGTCGATCGCGCGCGAGCTCGGCATCCTCGAAACCGGAGAAGAGGTGATCGTCGGTGCCGAGCTCGCCCGCATGGACGATGCGCAGCTCGCGGGCAGGGTCCGCACGACGGCCGCCTACGCGCGCGTGACCGCCGAGGACAAGCTGCGCATCGTGCGCGCCTGGAAGGCGCAGGGCGCGGTCGTTGCGATGACCGGCGACGGGGTCAACGACGCGCCGGCGTTGAAGGAGGCGTCGATCGGCATCGCGATGGGCGTCTCGGGAACGGAGGTCACGAAGCAGGCGGCGGACATGGTGGTCACCGACGACAACTTCGCGTCCATCGTGGCGGCCATCGAGGAGGGTCGCGGCATCTACGACAACATCGCGAAGACCCTCGGCTACCTTCTCGCCGGCAATGCGGGCGAGCTCGCCGTCATGCTGGTCGCGGTGCTCGTCGGGTGGCCGCTGCCGCTGCTGCCGATCCAGCTGCTGTGGATCAACCTGGTCACGGACGGTCTGCCGGCGTTGGCGCTCGCAACCGATCCGATCGACCCGGACGTGCTCTCACGACCACCGCGAAAGCCCAGCGCAGAGCTGATCGATCGGCCGTTCCTCGTTCGTCTCGCGATCACCGGGCTGCTCACTGCGGCGTGTACGCTCGCGGTGTGCGCGTATGAGCTGCGCGTGGACGGCGATCTTCCCGACGCACGCAATGCCGCGTTCTCGGTGCTCGTAATCGCCGAGCTGCTGCGCTCGTTCGGAGCGCGCAGCGAGACGCGCACGATCCTCGAGGTCGGCCTGCTGTCGAACCTGCGGCTGTTCCTGGTGGTCGCCGTCAGCTTCGCGCTGCAGCTCGCGATTCACCACACGCCGGTTCTCGAGCACCTCTTCGGTGCGGAGCCGATCACGCTCGCGCAGTGTCTCGTCTGGGTTGTCGTGGGTGCGATGCCGCTCGTCGTGCTCGAGTTGCGGAAAATCGTCACCCGGCCTCGCTGAGGCCGGGTGACGGGAGCGATCGAGTCGCGTCGCCCGGTCCGAACGACGGGCGACGCGACCGAGATCGACTACTTCGCTGCGGCGGCCATCTCGCGGTGTGCCTTCGCGAGATCGCTCGCCTGCTTCGCGGCTTCCTTGTAGGAATCGACGAGCTTCTGACAGTGCGGAACCATCTGCTCCATACCCATCGGACTACCCTTCGGAAGCATCGGCATGTTCTTGTAGCGGCTGAGCATCAGCTCGTGGCTCGCAACCTTCGCCTGCGCGTCCTTGGCCTCCTGATCGTAGCTCGCAGCCATGGCCGCATGGTCCATGGGCGCCGAGTCCTGTGCGCGCAGCGCAGGGACTGCGACCGCGAGGAACGCGAACGCTGCGAGTGCCAACATCAAACGGGAACGTCTCATGACAACTGCCTCCTCCCTCCGCCTCTCACCATGAGAGGTTGATTGCTGAACTCAAGCTGCCCTCTGGCAGCCAAGGTCGTGTGAAACGTAGATCGAGCATCACTTGCTCGCGGGCTTGGCCTGAGCCAGCTCCTCCTCCATCTTCGCCAGCGCCTCGGCGTTCGACGCCGCCTCCTTGTACGAGGCGACCAGCTTCCGACAATGCTGGACGAGCGTTGCCTTGGGGAACGGGATTCCTTTGGCGGACGTCGCTGCGTTCTCGTACCGATGGAGCATGAGCTCGTGATCGGCGACTTTCTGCCGGAGCGCCTTGGCTTCGCTCGAGTACATCGCCGCCAGGGCGGCGTGATCGCTCGCGGTCGGAGGTGTCTCGCCGGCTCCGACCGGAATGCCGGAGGCGGCTGCCAGAAGGACGGCGACCAAGATTGCAGTGATGCGACGGAGCATAACATCCCCCTCCCTCGTGGATGATCCCAGGCTGCTGCGCGCAGCTCTCATGTCTCGAATACGTGCACGGGCACGCTGCGTAACAGCGGAATCGGCGACGAACCCCGACCTTGCGCGGATCCTCAATACCGATCGCGACCCCATCACCGCAATCCGCACCAGCGCCCGCTTTGCCGGGAACGACCGGCATATCGGACCGAGGGCGTCGTCATATTGCGGCAGGTGCGTCGACCCGACGCCGTACCTGTTGTGCGCCGAATACGCCGCACAACGTTCCAACGGCGGTCCCGGCGAGCCAGCTCGCGATGACCCCCGAGGTGAACGGTGCCGTCTGCAGGAACATCACCGGCGTCGCGAGGAGGAAGACAACCACAGCCGCGACCACGCCGTTCGCCACGGGTCGCTCCGCCGCCATCTGGCCCCCAAAGAGCGCGGCAAGGAAGCCGGGGAAAAGCCCGTAGCCGAATCCGAACATGAGCGAGCTGCCACCATCCCCCAGCACGTGGGACAGCAGCCCTCCGACCACCGATCGATCCCACCACATGAGCACGTGGAACTCGGGGCAAACCGTCGTGGCCGCGATCGTGATCGCAAGCGCAATCACGCCGATCCGCGCCGCGGTGTCCAGGTGAACGCCTTCCACGCAGGTCGCGCTGTAGATCCAGGAGAAGGCTGCGACGAGCAGCCCGGTGTAGATGGCGGCACAGAAGAATAAATGCCCGCGCGGCAGCGCACTGCCCCAGACGAGCCCGCCGAGAAGCGACAGCGTCGCGGCCGTGACCAGCAGGCTCGACAGCACCGCGAGAGGTACGCGCGCGGCTTCGAGCCACCGCCGGCGGCGTGTACCCTCCACCTCGGCTTCCATGAGGGCCAGCACCGAGTCGCGCACCCTCGCGGTCACAGAGGGAGACGGAACGGCCGGCGGCAGCTCGCCGAGCATCCGCCAAGCCTCGCGGATGTCCTCGGTCGTCGCGCCGCAATCCGCGCACTCGCGGAGATGGGCCTCGAGTGCCTCGGGGTAGCCGTTCGCGCGCTCGTCGAGCGACTCGACGAGCTGCGCGCGATACTCGCTGCAGGACGCCTGCTTCACGATCCTTCTCCGTGACCGGCGGCGGTCAATTCGGCTCGCACGCGCTTGAGGGCGCGGTACGCGAGCTGCTTGGTGGCCGTTGCGGATCGGCCGATGACGAATGCGATGTCGTCGTACGACAGGCCTTCGATCCGTGCGAGCACGAGCACCGTCGCTTCGTCGGGTGCCAGCGCTCGGACGGCATGATCGAGCGCTCGCGCGGCCTCGCGTCTGATTGCCTCGTCTTCGGTCGAGCTCGACGACGCCACGATCTGGACATCGACATCGTTCGATCCTTCCGACGGTGCCTGCTCGACCACCCGGATGCGAGGCATGCGTTCCTGCTCCCGGTGGCTGTCGATGAGCAGGTTGTGCACGATTCCGAACAGCCATGCGCGAAACGGCCGCGCGCGGTCGTAGGTGTGACGCGCGCGATGCACGCGGAGGAACACCTCCTGGTAGAGGTCGTCGGCGAGTGCCCGGTTTGCCGCTCTCCGGGCGAGCAACCCGTAAACGCCCCCCCCGTACCGCTCGTACAACTCGGTGAACGCCGCTTGGTTGCCTGCTTGATAGGCCGCCATGAGTACCTCGTCCGTCGCGGGCTCTGTCACGCCCCTTTCTTCGGTGACTACGATTGAAATCGCAACGCGTAACGCTCGGTACTCACACATTTCGAGGAGTCTCTGGATGCATCGGGGTTCCGAGTGGGGCGCGCACGGTGGCGATTGTCGTGGTCGGAGGTGCCAACGAAAGCGATCCTGCGGCTGTGGTGACGCCGGGGGATCGGGCAGCAAGTACACGTTGACCCGTCCGCAGACGGGCGCCGCCACGAACGTCGGCTACTTGGTGGCCATCTGGCGGTGAGCCGTCGCGAGGGCGTTCGCCTGCCGGGCAGTGTCCTTGTAGGAATTGACCATTTTCTGGCAGTGCGCGACCATCTGCTCCTTGTTGACCGAGTTGCCCCGCGGGAACAGGGGAATGCTCTTGTAGCGGCTGAGCATCAGCTCGTGACTCGCGGCCTTTTGCCGCGCGTCCTTGGCCTCCTGATCGTAGCCGGCCGCCATCGCCGCATGGTCCATGGGCGCCGAATCCTGGGCCCGGAGAGCGGGTACGGACATCGCAAGGAACACAAGACCTGCGATCGCTAGCGTCAATCGGAATCGTCTCATTGCAACTGCCTCCTGCTGTGTCTCTCACCTGAGAGGAAGCCCGGCTGCTTCCGCAGCCAAGTTCGAGTGGAGCGCGAGCTCTTGCCCGCAGTCCCCCGGACGCCACCGATGCATTTCCAGGCGCCGCTCTCTTTTGAGAGAGGTGTTCTCTTTGGAATACGTACGATGGCGATCTGCGTAACGATGGAACCAGCATCTGCCGCGATACCCGTGACAAATGCTCGGTTGTGCCCTCCGTGAGCACGTCGACCTTCCGGTACGCGCGCTCGGCCGCCGAAAATCGTGGCCGTTTCAACCGATTCGCCGAGAAACGCGGCGAATCTGTCGCCCTTATGCGCTCTCCTGATGGACGTCGTGGGAGTCTCGCTGTCCGCTTCGGAGAGTCTCGCCCGTCATCACGAGCGGCTCGCGGTCCGAAGAATGTGCGCTTGGCCGTTACGAAGCGGCGCCGTCTACGTATTCTCCATCGTGCGCGACAGATCTGCTCGCGCCCGTTGGTTGAAGGATACGGATGACCCGCGGAAGGTCGGATGGCGACTGCCGGATGGCGACGAGCATGAGTCGGGCCGCATTCGCGTCGTCGGGGGAGTTCCGATGATCAAGCGATCGTTGGTGGCGTTGATGGGTGCGATCCTTTCCGCAGGCCTTGTGCTTGCTGCGATCAACAACGTCGGGCGCGCTCCGGCCGACGAATTCTCGGCAGTTCCGGAAGCAAAGACCCTCTACCAATGCGCGATGCACCCGCAGATCATCCGCACAGAACCTGGCGATTGTCCCATCTGCGGCATGTCGCTGATGCGCGTCGATCCCGAAGACCGGGCCGCCGACGCGAACGACACGACGTCTCACGTGCATGATGAAGCGGGAGCCACGGCCGCTCCCGCCGGAATGGCGAATCACGCGGGCGCGGGTCCGGGAGCTCCGACCGACGCTGTACACGGCCGGGCGCCGTTCTCGCTCACCCCCGAGCGCCAGCAGCTGATCGGTGTGAAGCGTGGTACTGTGGAGCAGCGTCGGCTCGATTTGGAGCTCCATGCCCCCGGCCGAATCGCCTACGATCCCGCGCTCTACCAGGCACTGGTCGAGTACCGCGAGGCGATGCGCGCGCAGGGGGCGGTCCGGGGAACGGCCCTGGAAGGACGGGCGGGATCTGACGCGATCCTTCGTGGTGCGAGACTGAAGCTTCGCCAGCAGGGCTTGTCGGAGGCGCTGATCCGCGATCTCGCGGCGAGCGGCAGCGATCCGATCGAGCTCCTGCTGCCGGGTACGTCGGCGTGGGTGTACGCGCAAGTTTTCGAGCACGAAGCCTCGATCGTCTCGCCCGGCCAGACGGTCCGGATCGCGAGTCAGAGCTACCCCGGACGCACGTTCAAGGGGCGTGTCGTCGGCGTCGATCCGATCCTCGACGCGACCACGCGGACGGTTCGCGTGCGCGCGCTGGTGTCGACCGACGGTGCCACGCTTCGCCCTGAGAGCCTCGTCGAAGTACACATCGAGGCGCCACTCGGTGAGATGATCGCGGTGCCGCGCGACGCGGTGCTCGATTCGGGTGATCGCCGCATCGTCTTCGTCGTGCGTGGCGCCGGCAGCTTCACGCCGCGCGAGGTGCAGCTCGGCCGCAGGGCCGGTGAATGGATCGAGGTGCTGGCCGGGCTCGACGCCGGGGACGAGGTCGTGACGTCGGCGAACTTCCTGATCGACTCCGAGTCGAAGATCCGCTCGGCGTTGGCCGCGTTCCAGGGCCAGGTGGGCGAGAGCGGTGGCTCGGCGGGTGCGGCCGCGCCGAGCGCGCATCACCACTGAGAGCCGTCATGGTCCAGCGCATCATCGAGTTCAGCGCGCGGAATCGCCTCCTCGTCCTCCTGCTGACGGGCGTCGCGGTGCTCGCCGCGGTCTGGACGATGCGAAACATTCCGCTCGACGCGATTCCCGACCTTTCCGACACGCAGGTCATCGTCTACTCGCGCTGGGATCGGAGTCCCGACGTCATCGAGGACCAGGTGACGTACCCGATCGTCACGGCACTCCTCGGCGCGCCGCGCATCAAGGCGGTGCGTGGCCTGTCGGACTTCGGGTACTCCTACGTGTACGTCATCTTCGAGGACGGCACCGACCTCTACTGGGCGCGGTCGCGCGTGCTCGAGTACCTGAGCAAGATCCTCGCGCGGCTGCCCGAGGGCGTGAAGACCGAGATCGGGCCCGACGCGACCAGCGTCGGCTGGGTCTACCAGTACGCGCTCGTCGACCGCAGCGGACGCCAGTCACTCGCCGACCTGCGCAGCCTCCAGGACTGGTACCTGCGCTACGAGCTGCAGTCGGTCCCCGGCGTCGCCGAGGTCGCGGCGGTCGGCGGCTTCGTCAAGCAGTACCAGGTGAACGCCGACCCGGCACATCTGCTGGCGTACAAGATCCCGCTCACGCGGCTCGTCGAGGTGGTAAAGCAGGGCAACGAGGAGGTCGGTGGACGGCTGCTCGAGATCGCGGGAACGGAGTTCATGGTGCGCGGGCGCGGCTACGTGCGCTCGATCGAGGACATCGAGAACCTCGTCGTCGCCACGGACCCTGCGAGCGGTACGCCGGTGCTCGTCAAGCATGTGGCAAACGTCACCCTGGGCCCCGAGATGCGGCGCGGCGTGGCCGACTTCGACGGCGAGGGCGACGTCGTTGGCGGCGTCGTCGTCATGCGGCAGGGCGAGAACGCTCTCGCGGTCATCGATCGCGTGCGCCAGCGCCTGGACGATCTGAAGCCGTCGTTGCCCGACGGCGTCGAGATCGTCACGACGTACGACCGCTCGACGCTCATCGAGCGCGCGATCGACACGCTCCGGCACTCGCTGCTGGAGGAGATCGTCATCGTGAGCGGCGTGATCCTGCTCTTTCTCTGGCACGTGCCGTCGGCTCTGGTGCCGATCATCACCATTCCCGTCGCGGTCCTGCTCGCGTTCGTTCCGATGTACTTCCTGGGGCTGTCGTCGAACATCATGTCGCTCGCCGGCATCGCGATCTCGATCGGCGTGCTGGTCGACGGCGCGATCGTCGAGGTCGAGAACGCGTACAAACGGCTCGAGGAGTGGATCGCCGGAGGCCGCAAGGGCGATTTCCACGAGGTTCGTCTGCGCGCTCTGCTGGAGGTCGGGCCGTCGGTCTTCTTCTCCCTGCTGGTGATCGCGGTCGCGTTCCTGCCGATCTTCACGCTGGTCGATCAGGAGGGGCGGCTCTTCAAGCCGCTCGCGTACTCGAAGAACCTCGCCATGGCGATCGCGGCGCTGCTCGCGATCACGCTCGACCCCGCGCTGCGCATGACCTTCACGCGCATGGAGCCGTGGGCCTTCCGGCCGCGCTTCGTCGCAAGGCTGTTCGACGTCGTGACGATCGGGACGTACTTCCCCGAGGAGCGCCACCCGATCAGCCGCGTGCTGTTTCGCGTCTACGAGCCGGTGTGCCGCTTCGTGCTGCGCCACTCGGCGCTCACGCTGCTCGCGGCGGCGGCGCTGGTCGCCTCGACGGTGCCGATCTACCTGCGGCTCGGCAACGAGTTCATGCCGCCGCTGGAGGAGGGCGCGTTCCTCTACATGCCGACCGCGCTGCCGGGCATGTCGGTGAGCGAGGCCCAGCGCGTCTTGCAGATCCAGGACCGCATCCTCAAGAGCTTTCCGGAAGTCGAGAGCGTGTTCGGCAAGGCCGGACGCGCCGACTCGCCGACCGACCCCGCGCCGTTCTCGATGGTCGAGACGACGGTCGTCCTGAAGCCCGAGAGCGAGTGGCGGCACCGCGAGCGCTGGTACTCGAACCGGTCGGCGCCGGTGCGCTGGGTCGCATCGTTCTTCGAGCCCGAGCACCTCACGTTCGCGGAGCTGCAGGACGAGATGGACGCGAAGCTCCGCCTGCCCGGCATCCCGAACATCTGGACGCAGCCGATCAAGAACCGCATCGACATGCTGTCGACCGGCGTGCGCACTCCGATCGGCATCAAGGTGATGGGGCCCGACCTGAGCGTCGTGCAGTCCATCGGCGAGCATCTCGAGAGCTTGCTGCGCGAGATCCCGGGCACGCGCAACGTGCTCGCCGAGCGCACCGCGGGCGGCTCGTACCTCGACTTCGAGCTGCGCCGTGACGACCTCGCACGCTACGGCCTGACGGTCGCGGACGCGCAGATGATCGTGCTGTCCGCGATCGGCGGCGAGAACGTGACCACCGCGATCTCCGGCCGCGAGCGGCGTCCGGTGAACGTCCGCTACGGACGGGACTTCCGCGACGACATCGACTCGCTCAAGCGCGTGCTCGTGCCGACGCCGTCGGGTGCGCAGATCCCGATGGCGCAGATCGCCGACCTGCGCTTCGTCGAGGGGCCGGCGATGATCCGCAACGAGAACGGCCAGCTCGCGGGCTACGTCTACGTGGACATGGTGGGGCGCGACGTCGGCTCGTGGGTCGCCGAGGCGAAGCAGCTCGTCGCCGAGAAGGTCCAGCTGCCGAAGGGCTACCACCTCGCCTGGAGCGGGCAGTACGAGAACATGATCCGCGTCCGCGAGCGCCTCAAGGTCGTGCTGCCGCTGACGCTCTTCCTGATCGCGGTGCTGCTCTACCTGAACACGAAGTCCGGCGTGAAGACGGCGATCGTGCTGCTCGCGGTGCCGTTCTCGCTGGTCGGCGCGGTGTGGCTGCTGTGGGCGCTGGGCTACAACCTTTCCGTCGCAGTTTGGGTCGGCATGATCGCGCTCATGGGACTGGACGCCGAGACCGGGGTGTTCATGCTGCTCTTCCTCGACCTGTCGTACGACGACGCGGTGCGCGCCGGACGGATGCGCACGCGCGCGGATCTGGAGGAGGCCGTCGTGCACGGCGCCGTTAAGCGCGTGCGGCCGAAGATGATGACGGTGATGGCCGCGTTCCTCGGCCTGCTGCCGATCATGTGGTCGCACGGCACCGGCGCCGACGTGATGAAGCGCATCGCGGCACCGATGGTCGGCGGACTCGCGACGTCGTTCGCGCTCGAGCTGCTGGTCTACCCGGTCGTGTTCGCGCTGTGGCGCTGGCACGGGTCGATGCGCGCGGGCCGGGTCGTGCCGGAGCCGGACGCGACCGTAATGGCACATTGACGGTGCGGGCTGTGGTGCCTCGCTCCAACGATTCTGATGCTCTCGTCCGATGGGGGACGGCATGGGAAGACGAGGATATCCGGCGGAATTTCGCCGCCCGATGCTGGAGCTAGTTGCAGCAGGACGAGCGATCGGCTCGCTCGCGACGGACCTCGGGATCAGCGAGCAGACGAACTACACGAGGCTTCGTCCGGAGCGGATGGACACGGGCCGCTTCGACCTTGATCGGAGTGATCGGGCGCAGTTGCAAATCGCGAGGTCGATCCTCGGCGATTATGTGGCGCGCGAGACCGTCGCGGAATTCGGCTAGCCGCTTGCGGCCGAGCTCGATGACGATGCGGCGCTCGGCTCCTACCTCAGTGATCGGCTCGCGCCGGAATCGGCAATCGGCTTGGGCCGGAACACGCACAAAGTCCCGCGGTTCGACGGCACGGAGCTCGAGCTCGAGTTCAAGCCGATCGCGATTCGGCTACGCCGCCGGGATCTACTACGACCTGTTCCGGTCGATCTCTCCAGGAGTCGAGTTCTACGGCGGGATCGGATTGATCGACGACGTCGACCCGCTGGAAGATCAGCAGCACTACATCATGCCGATGCTCCGGGGGGGCGGCTGCCCTATGGGCTCGAGTACAACGTAGGTGCGGGGTTCGGCTTGACGCGAGGATCCGACGACATCGTCACGAAGGTCAACATCGAGTTCGAGAAGTTTGTGGGAAGGCTGTTCGGGTAGGGTCGGGGGCTGAGCCGGTCCCGTACCAGAGCCAACAATTCGCGCGAACCTTCGACGACAAATGAGAGTGTCTCCAACGTCTCGCCACTCACGACCACTGTCGGAACTCGCCCGTATCGGGCCGGCGGATGGCGCTCAACCAACCCCTCACTGCCTGTGCCATTTGATCACGACGGTCTTCGTCAACGCGTCGCCGAGTTCCTCTGGTCGCCGACTTTCCGCCGACGGTGAACTTGATCATGCCAACCCCTCTCGCTCTGCCGTGGCGGCGGGAGCCGGCGCGAGTAAGGCCTTCAGGTTGTTGCGAACAGAATCACCCAGCAGCTCAACGGACATCTTGCGTATGCGGCCGACGGCCTCCAGTGCGAGGTACACATCGGATGGGCGCGTAGGCCGACCCTGCGTCTGCGTGAATGGGCCGTCGGTCTCAGTCAAAAGCCGCTCGATCGGTAGATCTGCGATCAGCGCCCGCCCGCGTTCGCCGAGCGCCATCTCCGCATTGATGGAGAAATAGCAGCCGAGTGCGGCCGCTCGAAGAGCTTCCGCGCGGCTACCGGTGAACCAGTGCATGACCACCTTGCCGCGGCCGCGCGGGAGATGCGCCTCAATCATGTCCAGGACCGCTGCCGCGCTACGGATGCTGTGGACCGTGAGCACTTTGTCACCTGACTCGGCGCAGCGCTCCAGCACAGTCCGAAAGACGCGCTTCTGTTCGTCCAGCGATTTGTAGAAGCGTGGTCCGGCGTCCAAACCGACTTCGCCGATGTAGCGAGCCTCCGGCAGATGTCGCTCCCACTCGCGGACCTCATGAGACCGGTCTGCGACGAGCTGCGGATGTAGCCCGAGCGCCGCGCGGACGAAGCGTGTCTCCAGCGTGAGATCTCGATTGCGGGGCCATGCCTTCGGCGTGGTCGTGACCGTGAGGGTATAGACGCCCGCCGCTTCGGCCGCAGCTATCGCCGCCGCGTGGTCCGGGTAGAGGTCGAGGTGGCAATGAAAGTCGACGGCACGGAACGCCTGGATCTCGATCATGTGGGCCCCGTCATCACGCCTGCGAGCAAGGCACCCACCTCTGCAAGCCCACGCCGATAGACCTCCGCCAGAGCGAGCCTCCGGGCCGGCGTCTCGTCGGAGAGCGGACCGGGCTTGTGGATCAGAATGGTCGCGAGGTCCGGTCGCGCCGACAGCCGTTCGATCGCGAGCTGGAACGAGCGCACCTGCTGGCCTTCGGATTGCCGGGGATCGAGCGGGTAGTGTCGTGAAGTTGGTGGAAAAGTGAAGAAGGCGTCATCATCCGGCGCAGTTGAGACCAATCAGCTGCGCCCG
>JAIEPK010000140.1 GCA_019749875.1 Candidatus Binatia bacterium
CGCCGGCGCCCGCGCGCCCCGCGCGCGCCCGACCGACGGGAGCGCGGGGGAGTGCCCCCCGCGCGCGGCCGACCGAAGGGAGCGCGGGGGAGTGCCCTCCGCGCGCACCGCGCGCGGCCGACCGAAGGGAGCGCGGGGAGTGAGGCTCCGCGCAGCTCTGCTGCGTGGAGCGAGGGGGCGCGTGCCCCCTCGTTACAACATTGCGCCACGGTGGGGGCTCTGGTAGCCACCTCCGGTTGAACCCGGCGGGAAGCGTCCCGGTCGTGCGTGAGGGCGCGAGCGGCGGCTTCGAGGAAGGAAGACATGCCTGAACCGACGATGAAACAGCTGCTGGAGGCGGGCGTCCACTTCGGACACCAGACGAGCCGCTGGAACCCGAAGATGAAGCGCTACATCTTCGGCGCGCGCAACGGCATCTACATCATCGATCTCCAGCAGACGGTGAAGATGTTCCGCGACGTCTACCAGCAGGTCCGCGAGCTCGCGGCATCGGGCGGCGTCATCCTCTTCGTCGGCACCAAGAAGCAGGCCCAGGACCCGATCCGCGAGGAGGCCGAGCGCTGCGGCCAGTTCTACGTGAACAATCGCTGGCTCGGCGGCATGCTCACCAACTTCCAGACCATCAAGGCGTCGATCGACCGCCTGAAGAAGCTGGAAGAGATGATCGACGATCCCGTCCTGTCGAGCCGCTACACGAAGAAGGAGCTGCTCAACTACTCGCGCGAGCGCGACAAGCTCCTCATCTCGCTGGGCGGCATCAAGAACATGCGCAAGCTGCCCGACGCGATCTTCGTGATCGACCCGAAGAAGGAAGAGATCGCGGTCAAAGAGGCCAACAAGCTCGGCATCCCGGTCGTCGCGGTGGTCGACACCAACTGCGATCCCGAGGTCGTCGATTACAAGATCCCGGGCAACGACGACGCGATCCGCGCCATCCGCCTGTTCTGCTCGTCGATCGCCGACGCGATCATCGAGGGACGGCAGGAGTACGAGGAGCGGCTGCGCGGGCAGGGTGACGACGGCGGCTCCGACCAGGAGCGTGCGGCATCGCTCGACGAGGCTCCGGCAGGCGCCTGAGCTCGTTCGGCGGGCGGCGGTCGGCACCCGCAACGCTCTCTCGTTCTCGGGATCAACACGTCGCGGCCTCACGGTCGCGGCATCGCATCGAGGTCAAGACAGTTGGCAGTCACAGCGGCACAGGTGAAAGAGCTGCGCGAGAAGACCGGCGCCGGCATGATGGATTGCAAGGCGGCGCTGGACTCGTCCGGCGGCGACTTCGAGGGCGCGATCCGCTACCTGCGTGAGAAGGGGCTCGCGACCGCGGCCAAGCGCGCCGGCAAGGTCGCAGCGGAGGGCGTGATCCTCGCCCGTCTCGTGAGCCCGACCGAAGGCGTCATGATCGAGCTCAACTGCGAGACCGACTTCGTCGCCAAGACGCCGCAGTTCCAGGAGCTCGCGGGTCAGCTGCTCGGCGCCTTCGCCGGTCGTACCGAGATCGACGGCCTCAAGGCCGCGTCCGACCTCGACCTCAACGCGATCAAGGTCGACGGTGGCAAGCCGGTCGCAGACGTGGTCGCCGAGTCGATCGCGTCGATGGGCGAGAGCCTCGTGCTCCGTCGCGTCGCGCGGTTCTCGGTGCCGGCAGGCGCTGGCGCGATCGGGTCGTACGTCCATGCGGGCGGGAAGATCGGCGTCCTGGTCGAGGCCAAGTCGGGCGCGACCGGCGCTGCGGCGGCCGAGGTCGAGAAGGTGTTGCGCGACGTCGCCATGCAGATCGCGGCGGCGAACCCGCGCCACGTGAAGCGCGAGGAGGTCTCGGCGGCCGACGTCGAGCGCGAGCGCGAGATCTACGCGGCCCAGGCGGCGACGTCCGGCAAGCCGGCGCAGGTCATCGAGCGCATCGTCCAGGGCAAGGTCGAGAAGTTCTTCGCCGAGATCTGCCTCGTCGAGCAGGAGTTCATCCGCGACCCGTCGACCACGGTCGGCAAGCTCGTCCAGGCGACCGCCAAGACGGCCGGTGCTCCGATCGAGATCTCGCGCTTCGTACGGCTGCAACTCGGCGAATCCTCGGGCGAGGCCTGAGGACGGAAGGTTCCCGGTGGCGCGCACGCTTGCCTATCGCCGGGTTCTGCTGAAGCTGAGCGGCGAGGCACTCGCCGGAGACGCAGGCTACGGCATCGACGACGCGATCCTGACCCGTCTCGCGAGCGAGATCCACGAGGTCCACGAGCTCGGGGTCGAGCTGGCCGTCGTCATCGGCGGCGGCAACATCTTCCGTGGCATCGCCGGCGCGACGCACGGCATCGAGCGCGCCACTGCGGACTACATGGGCATGCTCGCGACGATGATGAACAGCCTCGCGTTGCAGGCGGCCATCGAGCGACACGGCGTGCAGACCCGCGTCCTGTCCGCCCTCGAGATGAAGGAAGTCGCGGAGCCGTACATCAGGCGGCGGGCGACGCGTCACCTCGAGAAGGGGCGAGTCATCATCTTTGCCGCCGGAACTGGCAACCCGTTCTTCACGACCGATACCGCCGCGGGGCTCAGGGCCGTCGAGATCGGTGCCGAGATCGTCTGCAAGGCGACCAAGGTCGACGGCGTCTACGACTCCGATCCCATGCTCAACCCGAATGCGGTGCGCTATCGCGAGTTGACCTACCTCGATGTCCTGAGTCAGAAGCTAAAGGTCATGGACTCGACGGCGATCTCCTTGTGCATGGACAACGAGCTGCCGGTCCTCGTCTTCAACATGCTGGAGGCCGGCAACCTGAAACGTGCGATGCTCGGTGAGCCGATCGGTACGGTCGTGCGCGGAGGCGGTGGAGAGTGATCGACGAGGTCCTGCAGGATCTGCGTCGCGAGATCGACGAGACCGCGACCAAGCTCAAGAAGGAATTCGCGCGCGTGCGGACCGGGCGTGCGTCGGCGAGCCTGCTCGACGGCATCATGGTCGAGTACTACGGCGCCCGCACGCACCTGAACTCGCTCGCGACCATCAACGTTCCCGAGCCGCGCCTGATCGTGATCACGCCGTACGACAAGGGGGCGATGGGCGAGATCGAGCGCGCCATCAAGGGCTCGGACCTCGGCCTGAACCCGATGAACGACGGCAAGCTCATCCGCATCCCGATCCCCGAGCTGACCGAGGAGCGCCGCCGCGACCTGGTCAAGCACGTGAAGAAGATCGCCGAAGACTTCCGCGTGTCGATGCGCAACCATCGCCGCGACGCGAACGAGATGATCAAGGAGCTGCAGAAGGAGAAGCAGGTCACCGAGGACGACGCCCGGCATGCGCAAGAGAAGGTCCAGTCGCTCACGAACGAGGGCATCGAGCGCATCGACCACACGCTGAAGTCCAAGGAAGAAGAGATCATGGTGGTGTGAGGTGGCGATGATGGTCAAATCCAGCCGCACGAGCCTCGCGATCCAGGGCATCGATCCCGCCCGTCTTCCGCGTCACGTCGCCATCATCATGGACGGCAACGGCCGCTGGGCGCAGGGCCGTGGCTTCGAGCGCATCTACGGCCACCGTCGCGGCAAGGACTCGGTCAAGGCCATCGTCGAGATGTCGCGCGAGATCGGCATCGAGTACCTGTCGCTGTACGCCTTCTCCGAAGAGAACTGGGGCCGGCCCGCCGCGGAGGTGAAGGCGCTGATGCGCCTGTTGAAGCGCTATCTCACCACCGAGCTCGACCGCATGATGAAGAACGACGTGCGGCTGCTGGTGATCGGCAACGTGAAGAAGCTGCCCGCGGACGTGCAGAAGGCGCTCAAGGTCAGCGTCGAGACGACGCGCAAGAACAAGGGCCTCACCGTCACGCTGGCACTCTCGTACAGTGCGCGCGAGGAGATCGCGGCGGCGGTGCGCACGATCGCGAAGCAGGTCCAGCACGGCGAGCTCGATCCCGACGACATCAGCGAAGCGACCATCGCGCAGAGCCTCGGTACGGCGGGGATCCCCGATCCGGACCTGCTGATCCGCACCAGCGGTGAGGTCCGCCTGTCGAACTTCCTGCTGTGGCAGGTCGCGTATACCGAGATCTACATCACCGACACGCTCTGGCCGGATTTCCGCGAGGCCGAGTTTCTCGAAGCGCTGCGGCAGTTCCAGGCGCGCGAGCGGCGCTTCGGCCGGGTCGTGGGTGGTCGCGGGGATCAGGCCCGCCTGCGTGCTGCGAACTAGGCTCGCGACCGCAGCGGTCGCGATTCCCCTCCTCATCTGGCTGGTGCTGGGGAGCGCCCCTTGGGTGTTTGCCGGCGTGATCGTCGGCTTCACGGCGATCGGGCTCGGGGAGTTCGCGACCATGGCTCTGCCGGACCACCGGCTGCCCCGCGTGCTGTCCATCGTCGCGGGGCTCGCGTTCGCGGCGGCCGTGGTGTCGGGTCGGCCTGCCGCGCTCGGGGCGGTGCTGTTCGCGACGTTCGCCGGCGGCCTCTTCTTGTCGCTCTTCGATCCGGATCTCCCCGGCGCAGTGGGGCGCTTCGCGAACGGCATGGTGGCTGCCCTGTACGTCGGATTCCTCCTGCCGCACGTGGTGTCGCTCCGCATGCTGCCGGGCGGCGAGCGCTGGGTCTTCTTCGCCATCGCCTGCGCAATGGGGTCGGATACCGGTGCCTACTTCGCGGGACGCTACGCCGGCCGTACCAAGCTGATGCCGCGGGTCAGCCCGAACAAGACGGTCGAGGGCTCGATCGGCGGGCTCATGGGCAGCGTCGTGCTGGCCGTGTTCGCCTGGGTCGTGCTGCCACCGCATGGCGAACGCCTGGAGGAGCTGCTCTTCCTCGCGCTCGCGTTCTCGATCCTCGCCCAGGCGGGTGATCTGATCGAGTCGGCACTGAAGCGCGCCTACGGTGCGAAGGACTCGGGCTGGATCATCCCGGGCCACGGCGGGGTTCTCGACCGCATTGACAGCCTCGTCTTGCCGTTCGTGTTCGCGTACTATGTGAACGCCTGATCGGCGGCGATCTCGAGTCGGGATCGGGTCGGGCTGGAGATTCTCCCTTATGGTGACAAGCGTCGTTGCGGCGATCGTCGTGCTCGGGCTCCTGATCTTCGTCCACGAGCTCGGACACTTCCTCGCCTGCAAGCGCGTCGGGGTCGGCGTGCTGAAGTTCTCGCTCGGCTTCGGCCCCACGATCTTCTCGCGACGTGTGGGTGAGACCGAGTACTGCCTTGCGGCGATCCCGCTCGGCGGCTTCGTCAAGATGATCGGCCAGGAGGACGACGGCAGCGAGCCCGATCCCGTGCTCGCGGCGCAGCCGAACTCTTTCGCGGTGAAGCCGCTCTGGGCGCGGGCGTTCATCGTCGTCGCGGGGCCGCTCGGAAACCTGATCTTCGCGGCACTGCTGCTCTCGATCCTGTTCGCAACCGGCGTCCCGGTCCTCACGTCGACCGTCGGCAAGGTCAGCGACGGCATGCCGGCCGCGCAGGCCGGGCTGCAGAGCGGCGACGAGATCGTCGCGGTGAACGGAGCGCCGATCTCCCGCTGGGAGGAGCTTTCGAGCGCGATCCGCGCGAGCGACGGGAAGCCGGTGCAGCTCGCCGTCAAGCGCGCCGACAAGCAATGGGACGTCAGCGTCACGCCCCAGCGCACCGACGGCAAGACGATCTTTGGCGAGACGACGCCGATCTACGTGATCGGTGTCGAGCAGTCGAGCAACTTCGTCATGGAGCGCAGCAATCCGATCGTCGCCGTATGGCTCGGCATCCAGCGCACGGGTGAGCTCTGCTACCTCACGGTCATGACGCTCGTGAAGCTCTTCCAGGGCGTCGTCTCGACGTCGACCGTGGGCGGCCCACTCACCATCATGACCGAGGCCGGCAAGCAGGCGCACAACGGCTTCGCTGCACTGGCCTTCTTCATGGCGCTGCTGAGCGTGAATCTCGGCGTGCTGAACCTGCTGCCGATCCCGATCCTCGACGGCGGACACCTGGTATTCATGGGCGTGGAGAAGATCCTCGGCCACCCGATGGAGATTCGGCACCGCGAGATCGCGCAGCAGGTCGGCATGTTCCTGCTGATCTCGCTGATGGGCTTCGCGCTCTACAACGACGTGCATCGCCTCCTGGTCGGTTGAGCGCTTCTCTCGCGCGACGACGGAGCGTTGATCTTCCTCGGCATCGACACCGCGACGCGGGTCGGTAGCGTCGGCTTGGTGCGAGCCGCGCTCGACGGCTGCGCGACGCCGCACCCGGAGCCTGGACGGATCGCCGACGGCTGTGACGTGCTCGGCGAGGTGTCGCGCGACACCGGGCTGGGGCACGGGACGGAGCTCCTGCCGATGATCGACCAGTGCCTGGAGCAGGCTGGCACGACGCTGGACGACGTCGCGGTCATCGCGGTCTCGATCGGCCCGGGCTCGTTCACCGGGCTGCGCGTCGCGCTGGCGACGGCGAAGGGGCTCGTACTGGGGGGGGCGGCGTCGCTGGTCGGGGTGCCGACCCTCGAGGCGCTTGCGACGAGCCTGGTATCGCGGAGCGGGGGGGGCGTCGTCGATGCGCCGGTGGGGACGTTGGTCGCCGCGTGTCTCGATGCACGCAAAGGCGAGGTGTACGGGGCGGCGTTTCGGGTTCGCGAGCCGGTATGGCGGGATCCGGCGCCTCGGCTCGAGCGCATGAGCGACGACGCCGCGCTCGCGCCGGCGCGCTTCTCCGAGGCGCTCGCAGCGGCCGGCGCGGTGACCCGCGTGATGCTGCTCGGCGACGGTGCGGCGCGCTACCCGGAGGAGATCGCGCGGCCTCTCGACGCTCGAGCAACGGTGCTGCCGCTCGATCGGTGGCCTCCGAGCGGTGCTGCCGTGGCGCGCGTGGGCGCCGGACGCTTTGCGGCGCGCGGCGCCGACGATCGCGCGGCCCTCGTCCCGCGCTACGCGCGCGCATCGGAGGCGGAGATCATGCGCGACCGGCGCGGCGCGGGCCCGTCGTCGCGTTGACAATCCGTTTCGTGCGCGCCTAGAACTAAACGGCGGGGCCCTTCGGGCCGTCGATGGTTCGGCGAAAGGAAGCCGCGCCGCGAGCGGCTTCCAGGAGGATCTCAATGGAGAAGCGTGACGAGGAGTTGATCGAGTCCTTGATGGAACGGGATACCGAGCTTCGGGACCACTACCTCGAACACGAACGCTTCAAGGAAGAGCTCGCTCGACTCAACGCCAAGGCGCACCTTTCCGCGGACGAGGAGATCGAGCGCAAGCGGCTTCAGAAGCTGAAGCTGGCCGGCAAGGATCGCATCATGGAGATTCTCGGCCGGCACCGCAGCGAAGCTGCGGCGCACTGATTTCCACAAGGGGCACGCGCCCCCTCGCCCCGTTGGGCGGAGCCCAACGGGGCCCGGCTATTCCAACGAGAGGGCACGCGCCCCCTCGCCCCGTTGGGCGGAGCCCGACGGGGCCCCACTCCCCGCGCTACCTTCGGTCGGCCGCGCGCTTGGCGCGCGGAGGCGCTCGCCGCCACCGAAAGGGGGCGCGAACGGGCCTTCCCGGGAGTCGATTTTCTGGGGAGCAACGGTTAAACGGCGGGGATGCGCCACATCATCTCCGTCCTGGTGGAGAACGAGTTCGGCGTCCTTGCGAGGATCGCCGGACTGTTCAGCGGCCGCGGGTTCAACATCGAGAGCCTGTGCGTCGCGCCCACCACCGATCCGACGGTTTCGCGCATCACGCTGGTGACCAGTGGCGACGACCGGGTGCTCGAGCAGATCAACAAGCACCTGAACAAGCTGGTCAACGTCATCAAGGTCAGCGACTTCAGCACCGTCGATCACGTCGAGCGCGAGCTGGTGCTGGTCAAGGTCACCGCCGACGCGAAGACGCGTGGCGAGGTGCTGAGCGTCGTCAACATCTTTCGCGGCAAGGTCGTCGACGTCTCCAGCGAGTCGTACGTCGTCGAGGTGACCGGCACCGAGGACAAGATCGGCGCGTTCATCAAGCTGCTGCGTCCGTTCGGGATCCGCGAGGTCGTCCGCACCGGTGTGGTCGCGATGTTCCGAGGCTCGCCGGTGCTCGCCGCAGCCGCCGATGAAGCGCCCGCGCCGGACCCGGAGGGTCAAGAAGGTCGTCTCGCCCGCGAAGGCTCCGAAGCCGATTTCGTCTGAATCGAGGGAACAGGAATGGGACTGAACATCTACACGGACAAGGACGCGAACCCGGCGCTGCTCAAGGGCAAGAAGGTCGCCGTCATCGGATACGGCAGCCAGGGGCACGCGCACGCGCAGAATCTGCGCGACAGCGGGATCGAGGTCTGCGTCGGGCTGCGCAAGACGAGCCCGTCGTGGGAGAAGGCGAAGGCGGCCGGCCTCGACGTGCGCGAGACTGCGGACGCGGCGGCGTGGGCCGACATCGTGATGATGCTCGTCCCGGACGAGATGGGCTCCGAGATCTACGAGGCGGAGGTCAAGCCGGGCCTGAAGAAGGGCGGCTACCTCGCCTTCGGTCACGGCTTCAACTTCCACTTCAAGAAGATCGTCCCGCCCGCGGACGTGAACGTGTTCATGGTCGCGCCGAAGGGCCCCGGCCATCTCGTGCGCAGCGAGTATCAAGGTGGACGCGGCGTGCCGTGTCTGATCGCCGTCGGCCAGGATCCGTCGGGGAACACCAAGGACGTGGCGCTCGCGTACGCGAGCGCGATCGGCGGCGGCCGCGCGGCGGTCATCGAGACGACGTTCCGCGAGGAGACCGAGACCGATCTGTTCGGCGAGCAGAGCGTGCTGTGCGGTGGTCTCACCGAGCTCATCCGGGCCGGCTACGAGACGCTGGTCGAGGCCGGCTACAGCCCCGAGATGGCCTACTTCGAGTGCCTGCACGAGGTGAAGCTGATCGTCGACCTGATCTACGAGGGCGGCATCGCGAACATGCGCTACTCGATCAGCAACACCGCCGAGTACGGCGACATGACGCGCGGCAAGCGCATCATCGGGCCGGAAGCCCGCGCGGCCATGAAGGAGATCCTGAAGGAGATCCAGACGGGCAAGTTCGCCGACGAGTGGATGACCGAGTACCGCTGCGGCTCGCCGCACTTCCGCGAGCTGCGCAAAGAGGGCGAGCACCATCCGATCGAGGAGGTCGGCGCAAAGCTGCGTGGCCTGATGCCTTGGATGCAGTCGCGTCGCCTGGTCGACAAGTCGCGCAACTAGCGTGGCGGAGACACGCATCCCGCTCGCGCGGGACGGCTACCCGCTGATCGGCGGCTGCCTCGCAGCCGCCGTCGTCGCCGGCTTGCTGGCCTGGCTGACGAGCGGGTGGCTGTCGTCCGTGCTGCAGCTCACCACGCTGCTGGCGATCGTCGGGACGGGGTTCTTCCTGAACTTCTTCCGCGACCCGGAGCGCACGGCACCGCCCGGCGAAGGGCTGATCGTTTCTCCTGCCGACGGTGAGATCATCATCGTCGAGCCCGACGTCGACGAGCCGCGCTTCCTGAAAAGCCGGTCGGCGAAGATCAGCATCTTCATGTCGCCGATGAACGTGCACGTGAACCGGGCACCGGTCGATGGTGAGGTCACGGCGGTGCACTACAACCCCGGCAAGTACTTCGCGGCCTGGGCGGAGAAGGCATCGCTGGACAACGAGCAGAACGCGATCGTGATGCGCAGCGACGAGGGGCGCAGCCTGGTGTTCGTGCAGATCGCGGGCTTTCTCGCGCGCCGCATCGTGTGCCGGGTCGGCGCGGGTACGCGTTGCAGGCGTGGCGAGCGCGTGGGCATGATCAAGCTGGGATCGCGGGTCGACGTCTACGTTCCGGGCGACGTCGAGCTGCGCGTGAAGCTGGGGGATCGCGTGACGGCGGGCGAGACCGTTCTCGGAGTGATGCGATGATGCCACGGCGGCGGATGCGCGATGTGCATCGTGGGCGGATCCGGCTGCTGCGCGGCGGTGCCGATCGGCGCGCGTCCCTGCAAAAGGGCGTCTACATCCTGCCCAACCTGTTCACGACCGCGGGACTCTTCCTCGGCGTCTACGCCATCATCAAGAGCAGCCACGGCGACTTCCTCACCGCCGCGATCGCGATCTGTGCGGCGCACATCTGCGACGGCCTCGACGGCCGCATCGCGCGCCTCACCAACACCACCAGCCAGTTCGGTGTCGAGTACGATTCGCTCGCCGATCTCGTCGCCTTCGGCGTCGCGCCGGGCGTACTCGCGTATCGCTGGGCGCTCGAGCCATGGGGAGCGTGGGGTTGGCTCGCGACGTCGCTGTTCGTCGCGTGCGGTGCGCTGCGCCTGGCGCGCTTCAACGTCCAGTCGAGCCATGCCGAGAAGCGGACCTTCGTCGGGCTGCCCATTCCGGCCGCGGCCGACATGATCGCCGCGACCGTCCTGCTGTACTACTTCTTCGGCGGCGAGGGCGCGACCAACAAGCACCTGGTGCTGCTGCTCCTCGTCTACGGTCTCGCGCTGCTGATGGTGAGCAACGTCCGCTACTACAGCTTCAAGGACATCGACCTGCGTGCGCGGATGCCGTTCTACGCGGTAGTCGGCATGATCGTGCTGGTGATGCTGGTGGTCGCGCAGCCGCAGATCCTGTTCTTCCTGGGGATCCTCACCTACGTGGCGTCCGGTCCGACGCAGCTGGTGATGCGACTCGCGCGCCGTCGCCGCATCCGCGGGGCAGGCGAGGCGCGCGCCGACGACGCCACGAGCGCCTGACGCAGCGCGCGCCGTCGCCGGACGGCGCGTCCCGAATCCCCCTTCGCACTCGCGCTCGCGCACGCTCCGGCGGCGTCCGTGATGCGCCGCGCGTGGACGAATCCTCGCGCGACGGCATGCCGCAATTTTCGGCGGAGACGCCTTGACTCCCTCCGCCAAAAAAGGCTTCTGCTGCTGCAATCAACCGTCGTTCACGGAGACCGGGACGAGTCTATGCGCGAAGAATGGGGATTCCATTGGGGCCTGCCGCAGCCGGCAGCCTCGAGCTACGCGGGTGACATCGATTTCCTGCTGATCCTGCTGCACGTGGTGATGGTCGCGCTGTACGTGATCGGCGTCGCGCTCTTCGTCGTCTTCCTGGTGAAGTACCGCGCCCGTGACGGGCATCGGGCAAGCTACACGAACCCCGGCGAGTCGGCGTCGTTCCTTCCCGCGGGACTCGTGCTCGCGTTCGAGATCTGGCTGATCCTGGCGTTCGAGGTTCCGATCTGGGGCGCGGTCAAGAAGTCGACGCCGCCGCCCGCGGAGTCGCTGAACGTCAAGCTCATCGCGCAGCAGTTCGCGTGGAACTTCCAGTATCCCGGACCCGACGGGCAGTTCGGCCGCCGCTCCGCGGCGCTGGTGACCGCCGAGAACGCGATCGGCCTCGACCCCGACGATCCGGCGTCGAAGGACGACATCGTCACGATCAATCAGCTCCACGTCCCGCTCGGCAAGCCGACCATCCTCGGGATGACCTCGAAGGACGTGATCCACGATTTTCAGGTCGTGAACTTCCGCAACAAGCAGGACATCGTTCCCGGCATGGAGACCGTGCTCTGGTTCGAGCCGACGGTCGCCGGCAAGTTCGAGATCGGCTGCGCGCAGCTCTGCGGCCTCGGACACACGAAGATGGTCGGCCAGGTGACCATCGAGACCGAGAGCGAGTTCGAGGAGTGGAAGAAGCAGCAGGTCGCCGACGCTTCCCCGAGTGACACCGGCACCGCCGACGCACGGCCCGTCATTCCCGCCGTCGATTCGCACTCGTGAGCGATCGGCTCGGCAGCGGCCAGAACACCCATCCCGCCCCGGTCCCCGGCAGACGCAACCCAGGAGAGATTCGGTGACAGACGCACACGGCCACGCCGGCGCGCACGCGCACGCCGAGCCCCAAGGCTTCATCTGGAAGTACGTCTTCTCGGTGGACCACAAGGTCATCGGGATCCAGTACCTGGTCACGTCGCTCGTCTTCCTGCTGATCGGGTTCTCGATGATGCTGCTGATGCGCTGGCAGCTCGCGATCCCGACGCCGCCGGACGACTTCGATCCGGAGAAGTTGAGCTTGATCCGGAGCTTCCTGAACTGGCTGTTCCCCGAGAGCATGCCCTACGGGTTCATGGATCCCGTCTTCTACAACCAGCTCGGTGCCATGCACGGGACCATCATGGTGTTCCTCGGTATCGTGCCACTCGGCGTCGCGGCGTTCGGCAACTACGTGATGCCGCTGCAGATCGGCGCGCCGGACATGGCGTTCCCGCGCCTCAACATGGCCTCGTACTGGACGTTCCTCGTTGGTGGCATCGTCCTGCTGGCGAGCTTCCTCGCACCGGGCGGTGCGCCGCAGTCGGGCTGGACGTCGTACGCTCCGCTCTCCGTCGTCGCTCCGGCCGGTCAGACGTACTGGCTGATCGGCATGGTGATCATCATCACCTCGTCGCTCTTCGGCGCGATCAACTTCATCGTGACGATGCTGAACATGCGCGCGAAGGGGCTGACGATGGGCCGCCTGCCGGTGTTCTGCTGGGCACAGCTCGTCACCGCCGTGCTCCTGCTGCTGGCGTTTCCGGTGCTCGAGGCGGGCGCGATCCTGCAGCTCCTCGACCGTGTCGCGGGCACCAGCTTCTACATCCCGAAGGACCTGATCTACGGCTCGACCGTCTTCCCGCGCGCCGGCGGCGGCAATCCGATCCTCTGGCAGCATCTGTTCTGGTTCCTCGCGCATCCCGAGGTGTACGTCCTGCTGCTGCCGCCGATGGGGATCATCGCGGAGATCATCGCCACCAACACCCGCAAGCCACTGTTCGGATATCGGGAGCTCGTCGGCTCGATGCTGCTGATCGGCGTGCTGAGCTTCATCGTGTGGGCGCACCACATGTTCTTGTCGGGCATGCGCACCAGTCTCGCGAGCCTCTTCGTCACCACGACCTTGACGATCTCGGTGCCCGCGGTCGCGATCCTCACGTGCCTGCTGATGAGCCTGCGCGGCGCGTCGATCCGCTTCAACACGCCGATGCTGTTCGCGCTCGCGTTCCTGCCGATGTTCGCGATCGGCGGCCTGACCGGTCTGCCGCTCGGTTTCGCGCCGACCGACCTGCACCTGCACGACACGTACTACGTCATCGGGCACTTCCACTACGTCGTCGCGCCCGGAAGCCTGATCGCTCTGCTCGGCGGCACCTACTACTGGTACCCGAAGATGTTCGGCCGTCGCATGAGCGAGAAGCTCGGCAAGATCCATTTTTGGATGACGGTCATCCCGATGAACTTCGTGTTCTTCCCGATGCTCATCCAGGGCATGTACGGCATGCAGCGCCGGCTCGCGGTTCCGGTCGAGCAGTCGCACAACCTGCCGGTGCAGGGCTGGAGCCTGATCATCGGCATCGCGGCCGCGACGCTCTTCGTCGGACAGATCCCGTTCATCATCAACTTCTTCTGGAGCCTGCGCAGCGGCGAGGCCGCCGGCGAGAATCCGTGGAACGCGACGACGCTGGAGTGGGCGTGCCCGTCGCCGCCGCCGCACGGCAACTTCGCGACCGAGCCCGAAGTGTTCCGCGGGCCGTACGAGTACAGCGTGCCCGGTCACAAGACGGACTACTGGCCGCAGGACGAGGCCGCCTGAAGGTGGCGCGCGCCACCTCACTCTGACCGGAACGCAACGGGCCGGGACCAAACGGGAGTGCGAAATTGAGCACGATTGCCGAGACCAACACCGGGATCTCCCACGCCAAGCTGGGCACGTGGGCCTTCCTCGCGTCCGAGATCATGCTGTTCGGCGGACTGATCAGCGCCTACGTCATTCTGCGCAGCGGCAGTGCGCACCTCGCGGTCCCGCCGCGCTCGATGATGGGCGTGCCGCTCGCGACCTTCAACACGTTCGCGCTGATCACGAGCTCGGTGACCATGGTGCTCGCGCTCGCCGCGATCCAGGAAGGGAACATCGCCAAGTTCCAGCGCTGGATCCTGTGCACGATCGGCGGCGGCCTCATCTTCCTGTGCGTCAAGGCCTACGAGTACCACCACAAGTGGGAAGAGGGCATCACGATCTCGAGCAACCTGTTCGGATCGTTCTACTACACGCTGACCGGCCTCCACGTGATCCACGTGACCGGCGGACTGTTTCTCATGGCCTACATCCTCTGGGCGGGAACGCGCGGCGACTTCACGCCGGACTCGCACGACCGCGTCGAGTGCGCCGGACTGTACTGGCACTTCGTCGATCTGGTCTGGGTCATCCTGTTCCCGATCCTTTACCTGCTCTGAGCGGGAGGAGTTGAGATGAGCGCCAAGGGTTCCTCGCACGGAGCAGCGGGCAAGCACGCCCCGGTCGACAAGTCGGCCGAGGTGCGGACGTACCTGATCATCTTCGCGAGCCTCGCCGTCTTGACGTTGATGACGGTCGGCGTCGCGTACCTGAACCTGCCGCACGCGGCCGGTGTGGTGATCGCGCTGGTGATCGCCGCGATCAAGGTCTTCCTGATCGCGTCCTTCTTCATGCACCTGCGCGGCGAGGGTCACCTGATCAACTACTCGGTCGCGGTGTGCTGCGTCCTCGTGCTCATCCTGATCGTCTTCGTGCTGCCCGACATCGGCATCCATCCGGCCGAGGAGGCGGCGCGACGCGCGCTGCACGACCTCGAGGCGCACGCCGAGCACATGCACTATCCGCCGGAGGCGGCGGACGCGCCGGCAGCGCCGGCCGCGCATTGAGTCGGTCGTGCCTCGCATCCAGGCAAGAGGCATCGTGCGCACGGTGATCGCGAGCGCGCTCGCCGTGCTGGCGCGCGCCGACGTGGGGCACGCGTGCACCGTGTGCTTCGGCGGCGGGAACGACGACTGGAACGCGGGCTTCCTGTTCGGCACGATCCTGATGCTGGCGCTGCCGCCCGCGCTGGTGATCGGCGCCGGCATCGCGATCTACCGCGCCATGCGGCGGCAGGAGGCGCGTCTCCAGGAGCGCGACGCGCAGCGCGCCGCCGTTCCGCGCTGATCGGGACGGTCTCGGCTCAGCCCCGGGCGGACGCGTTCAGACGCTCGAGATCGCTGCGCAAGCGGAGCATCGCTTCGGGGTCACGAACGTCGTAGGTGCCGCGCACCTGCGACTGGGCATCGACCAGCACGAAGCGCTGGCTGTGCAGGATCGCATCTTCGCCCTGCGCGGGGTCGCCGTCCGCGAGCGGCTGCTTCAAGCCCCCGATCGCGAGCTCGCGGATCGCCTTCTCGTCGCCGGTGAGGAAGAGCCAGCGCGTGCGATCGGCCTGGAAGCGCTCGGCGTAGGCAGTGAGAACCTCGGGCGTGTCGTTCTTCGGGTCCACGCTGATCGAGACGAAACGCAGGTCGGGAAGAGTCGACGTGCTGCCCACCAGGCGCGACATCGCCGCCGACATCGTCGGACAGATCCCGCCACAGTGCGTGAAGACCAGATCGACGACGTACGGGTGACCTGCGAGATCCTGTCGCGTCACGGTCCGTCCGGACGCTTCGGTCAGCGTGAAGTCCGGCACCGCCGCGAGCACCGGCAAATCCTCGGTCGCGGTCTGCGCCCTGGCGGCGAGCCACAACGAGCCGGCGGCGGCGAGCACGAGGAGGGCGCCGAGCACGAGGCCCGTGCGCCCGGCGCTGCTTCGCCGCGTCAGAGCTCTGCCGGCGCTGGCCTGCGAGGCGATGGAGCTCACGCCAGTCCGATGTCCAGCGGGCGCGACGCGAGCGAGCGGGCGGCGAGAAACGTCAGGACGGCGAAGCCGCACGTCACGAAGATCGAGATGGCGAGCGTCGGCACGTCGGGTCCGACCGAGACCGTGCCCGCGTAGAGGCTGCGCCGCAGTGCTGCGACCCCGTAGGTGAGCGGGTTCACGAACATGACCGCGCGCAGCCAGCCCGATGCACCCGACGCCGGGAAGAATGCGCCCGACAGCAGCCACATCGGGATCAGCACCAGGTTCATGATGGCGTGGAAGCCCTGTGTCGACTCCATCTTCCATGCGATCAGAAAGCCGAGCGTGGTGAGTGCAAACGCGACCACGAAGAGGATCGCGACGATCAGCACCAGGTCTCCGACTCCGAGGCGGAGTCCCAGGAACGGTGCTGCGGCGAGCAGCAGAAGCGCCTGTCCGAGGGCCAGCGTGGTGCCGCCGAGGATCTTTCCGAGCACCACGGTCGAGCGTGCGACCGGGGCGACCAGAACCGCCTGCAGAAAGCCTTCCTTGCGGTCCTCGATCACCGAGATGGTCGAGAAGATCGCGGTGAAGAGCACCACCATGATCATCGTGCCGGGGTAGAAGTACTCCGCGTAGCCGACACCGCCCGACTCGCTGCCGGAGTGGAAGGTCCCCGCGAAGCCCGAGCCGAGCAGCAGCCAGAAGAGGATCGGCGTCGCCAGCGCGCCGACGATCCGGCTGCGCTGCCGGTAGAAGCGGATGATCTCCCGCTGCCACAGCGTCATCGTCGGGCGGATCAACGTGTCCATCATGGTTCCACCATCGCTCGAATCGGGCGCTCGCGCACGCTCAGGCCTCACCGTCCCAGAGTCGGTGCCCGGTGTACTGGATGAAGACGTCCTCGAGCGTGGGCTTGCCGACGCTCACCGCCTCGATCTGGCCGGGGAAGGCGTCGAACAGCTGCGGCACGAACTCGGGGCCGCGCGCGCGCCGCACCCGCAGCGCACCGTCGACGACGCTCGCGTCCTCGCCGAAGCGCTCACGCACCGCGACGGCGAGCGCCTCGGGATCGCGCGTCCGTGCGACGATCACGTCGCCGCCGACGCTCTCGCGCAGCGCGTCCGGCGTGCCGAGCGCGACGATCCGTCCGCGCTCGACGATCAGCAGCCGGTCGCAGCGCTCGGCGTCTTCCATGAGATGCGTCGTGATGAGCACAGAGAGGCCGTCGCGCTTGCGCGCGTCGCTGACGTAGCTCCAGAGGTCGAGGCGCGCGCCGGGGTCGAGACCGGTGGTCGGCTCGTCGAGCAGCACGAGGGCAGGGCGGTGCAGGAGCCCCTTCGCGAGGTCGACGCGGCGTCGCATGCCGCCCGACAGCGTCTCGACGCGCGCGTCGGCTCGTTCGCGCATCGCGACCCGGCCGAGCATCTCGTCGATGCGCGCGTCGAGCGCCGCACCGTGCAGTCCGTAGAGATGGCCCTGGTGGACCATGTTCTCGCGCACGGTGAGCTTGACGTCGAGGCTCGGCGCCTGGAAGACGACGCCGATCTGGCGGCGCACCTCCTGCGGCTCGCGCACGACGTCGTGGCCACCGATCGACGCGCGTCCCGCGGTCGGCGCGAGCAGCGTCGACAGGATGCGGAACAGCGTGGTCTTGCCGCCGCCGTTCGGCCCCAGCAGGCCGAAGATCTCGCCGCGCTGCATGCGGAACGAGAGATCCTGGATGGCGAGCGTCTCGCCGTAGCTGTGGCGCAGGCCGTCGACGACGAGGATGTCGTCGGCCTCACCCGAAGGAACCGAAGCGACCGTCATGGCACGACCTTGTCGAACGTCATCAGTCCGAGGAGTGCGGGCAGGTAGATCACCGAGACGCGCAGCAGCAGACCCGCCGACGCATGCGAGCGCTCGCGCGCTGCGTGCAGGCCCGCCGCCAGATATGCGATGCCGAGAGCGAGCGCGCCGTAGAAGTAGAGCGATCCGGTGAGGCTCAGGAGCGAGGGCGCGAGGCTCACCGGCAGCAGCGCCATGCAGTAGAGAACGATCTGCCGCGCCGTGCTGCCGCCCCGTGGATCTTCGACCGACAGCATCGGCTGCCCGCCGCGCGCGTAGTCTTCGCGGTAGTTCCAGGCGATGGCGAGGAAGTGCGGCAGCTGCCAGAAGAAGAGGACCCCGAACAGGACCCACGCCTCGGCGCTGAGCGCGCCGGTCGCAGCAGTCCAACCCATGACCGGTGGCAACGCGCCGGGGACCGCACCGACGATGGTGCAGAGCGACGAGCGCCGCTTCATCGGCGTGTAGACGCCGACGTAGAGGGCGAGCGTCGCGAAGCCGACGACCGCCGTCAGGACGTTCACCGCGACCGCGAGGTAGAGCGTCCCGAGCACCATGAGGACGAGGCCGAAGCCCAGCGCGGCCGGAACCTCCATGCGCCCCGCCGGCAGCGGGCGATGACGCGTGCGCAGCATGCGCGCGTCAGAGTCGCGCTCCAGAACCTGATTGAGCGCGCTCGCCGCCGACGCGATGACACCCGTCCCGAGCAGCGCGTGCAGCAGCACCACCAGGTCGAGGCTGCCGTCCGCGCCGAGGTAGTATCCCGCCGCGGTCGTGAGCACGACCATCAGCGTGATGCGCGGCTTGGTCAGCTCGGCGTAGTCGGCGATCCGGGACACCGGCGTGGCGAGCGCGACGCTTCGCTCCACGCGGCTACCTCGCGGCGTCGCGGTGAACGCGCGCCGCGTCGGGGCCGTGCAGTGCGACGACGCGCGAAGGATCGCCGCACGCGTGCGAACGCGTCGCGGCCGACCCGGTGAGCCCGCTCACCATGCAGATCACGGCAAGCAGGAGGGAGGCCGGCACCAGCGTCCAGATGATCTCGACGCGGCGCCGGCGCTCCTCGGGAGCCGCAAGCCCGTCACGCGGGTTTGCGTACAGCAGGTAGAGCAGCATCCCGAGCTGCAGCGCGAAGAACGCGCCGCCGGTCAGCCAGAACAGCGTGGCTTGCACGAGAGGCTCAGTGGAACTCGTTGCAGATCAGTGGAATCTCCGCGTCAGGACGGCTTGAAGGTGAAGTCCTGTTTCGCCGGGGCGCCGGCGTCGACCTTGACCTTGGCGGTCTGGGCGCCGAGCTTCTCCTGCCACGCCTCGACGGTGTACTCGCCCGGCGGCACGCCCTCGATGGTGAAGTTGCCGTCCTTGTCGGTGACCGCGAAGAACGGGTGCTCGAGCACGCCGACGTAGCCCGACATCCACGGATGCACGTCGCACTTCACGTGGATCATGACCTCGGGCTTGGTCAGGTCCTTGTTCTCCTTCTGCTTCACGAACTTCGGCATCGCGAAGTTCCACGGTGCGTTCACCTTCGGCATGCCGTGCACGTTGTGCAGCGTCTGGTCGCTGTTGGTGAACTTGAGCGGCTGGCCGACCTGAAGTCCGACCACGCGGGGCCCGTACAGGCAGCCCTTCTGGTCGATGACCGCCGGATCGGTCTTGGCGGGGAACGTGCCCTTCACGCCTTCCTTCAAGTACACGAACACGTACTCGACGCCGCCGCCGCTGCCGACGATGAGGTCTTCGGCGGCCGCACCGTCCGGATGCGCCGCGGCACAGACCGGATCCGCGTCCATCTTGAGCTTCGGCGCCGTCGGCGCAGCGCCGGACAGCGACACCTTTCCGGTGATCTTGCCCTGGGCATGCGCGGCGCCTGGCACGAGAACCGCGGCGGCCAGAGCCGCCATCGCCAGCCGACGTACCCCTCCTGTCCATCGAACCTTCATTCTCGCTCCTTGTGGCTCGGGAAACCGTTGCACGGCACCCACCACGGGGGCCCGTTCGAGCGGCCGCGGGGTGCCCAACGAATGGCCGGTCCGGCCAAAGGCTGCGATACCAAGATCCCCCAAAGCCGGCAAGCGAGCGACCGCGCCGATCCTTGACACACGCGCGCCACACGCCTATCCGAACCGGTGATGAACTCGGTTCGACGCCAGGCCGGTCTAGGGTCCGCTCACGCGGGACTCTCCCTTAGATGCGCGCCCCTGGCGCCGGCCGCGTAGCTGCATCCCCGAGAGGGACGCACGCCGCTCCGCCGATCCGCCACGGGCGCTCGCAAAAGCCCCGTGGCGTTGTCATGTCTAGAGGTCGGCGTCGAGGTGGGTTGAGCGAGCTCCCGGTGGTCGTCGGTCGATCGCGGCGGGAAAGGATCGAACATGGAAGAGACCGACGAGCAAGGCAGGGCGACGGACGTCGTCCGGATCTTCGACACGACGCTGCGCGACGGCGAGCAGTCGCCCGGCGCGACGATGAACGTCGAGGAGAAGCTGGCCATCGCGCGTCAGCTCGAGGAGCTCGGCGTCGACGTCATCGAGGCGGGCTTCGCGGCGTCGAGCGACGGTGACTTCGCGGCCGTGCAGGCGGTGGCGGCGGCGGTCGCGAGCCCCGTGGTGCTGAGCCTCGCACGCACCAAGGAGGCCGACATCGTGCGCGCCGCGCGCGCGGTGGAGAAGGCCAAGCATCCGGGCATCCACGTCTTCATCGCGACCTCCGACATCCACCTGAAGCACAAGCTCATGATGAGCCGTGAGCAGGTCCTGGAGGCCGCGGGCTGGGCCGTCGACCTCGCGAAGAAGCACGTCGGACACGTCGAGTTCTCGGCCGAGGACGCCTCGCGCAGCGACCGCGACTATCTGGCGCAGGTGTTCGGCGAGGCGATCCGCATGGGCGCGACGGTCTGCAACGTGCCCGACACCACCGGCTACGCGATCCCCGAGCAGCTGCAGGAGCTGTTCGCGTTCCTTGCGAAGAATGTTCCCGGCGGCGACCGCGTGACGTGGAGCACGCACTGCCACAACGACCTGGGCATGGCGGTCGCGAACTCGCTGGCCGCGGTGCGTGGCGGCGCCCGACAGGTCGAGTGCACGATCAACGGTATCGGCGAGCGCGCCGGCAATACCTCGATGGAAGAGGTCGTCATGGCGCTCGACACGCGCCGCGACTACTTCGGCGTCGCGACCAACATCCGCACCGAGCAGATCTACCGCGCGAGCCGGCTCCTGACGCAGGTCACCGGCATCGCCGTGCCGATCAACAAGCCGGTCGTCGGCGAGAACGCGTTCGCGCACGAGGCCGGCATCCATCAGGACGGCGTTCTCAAGAACAAGCTCAACTACGAGATCATGAAGCCCGAGAAGATCGGGCGACCGTCGAACAGCCTGGTGCTGGGCAAGCACTCGGGGCGCGCGGCCTTCGTCGACCGCCTGAAGTCGCTCGGCCTGTTCCAGCCCGAGCTGGACGTCAACAAAGCCTTCGCGGCGTTCAAGGCGCTCGCCGACCGCAAGAAGAACGTCTACGACGAGGATCTGGTCGCGATCGTCGCCGAGGAATCGACGCGCGTGCCGAACAGCTACGAGCTGCTGTCGCTCGAGGCCTCGTCGACCACGGCCGGCACGCCGCAGGCGCGGTTGAAGGTCCGCATCGGCGAGCGCGAGACCGAGGCCACGGCGACCGGCGCCGGCGTGGTCGACGCGACCTATGCCGCACTCGCGCAGGTGGTCGAAAAGTTCGGTGGACGCGCGCCCCAGCTCGACCGCTACGCCGTCAAGGCGATCACCGGCGGCACCGACGCGCAGGGAGAAGTCTCGTGCCTGCTGCGCGACGGCGACACCGTCGCGATCGGGCAGGGCGCGCACACCGACATCATCATGGCGAGCGCGCTCGCCTATCTGGCGGCGGTCAACAAGCTCGAGTACCTGCGCACCTACCGCCCGGTCGATTCCGAGCACGGACCCTGAACTCTTCGAGGACGCGTGATGCACTTCAAGCTGGCAATCCTTCCTGGTGACGGCATCGGTCCGGAGGTCACGACCGAGGCGGTCGCGTGCCTCCGCACGGTCGCTGCGCGCTTCGACCTCGCACTCGACATGGACGAGGCCATCATCGGCGGCCGCGCCATCGACGACACCGGCAAGCCGCTGCCCGACGCGACGCTGCGTCTCGCCGAGGGCGCGGATGCGGTGCTGCTCGGCGCGGTCGGCGGCCCGAAGTGGGACGATCCGAAGTCCACGGTCCGTCCGGAGCAGGCGCTGCTCGGTATCCGTCAAGCACTGGGGCTGTTCGCGAACCTGCGTCCGGTGAAGGCGGTCGAGGCGCTGCTCGACACGTCGACGCTCAAGCCCGAGATCGTGCGCGGCGTCGACATCCTGGTCATCCGCGAGCTCACCGGCGGCATCTACTTCGGCAAGCCGAGCGAGCGCCGCAAGGGCCCGGCGGGTCGCGAGGCGGTCGACACGCTGATCTACAACGAGGAGGAGGTCCGCCGCGTCGTGCAGGCGGCCTTCGACCTCGCCCGCGGTCGCAAGAAGAAGGTGACCTCGGTCGACAAGGCCAACGTGCTGAGCTCGTCGCGCCTGTGGCGCGAGGTCGCGCACGAGGTCGCCGAGAAGAACCAGGACGTCGCCTACGAGGACGTGCTGGTCGACGCGATGGCGATGCATCTGATCCGCCGCCCGCGCGACTTCGACGTGATCGTGACCGAGAACATGTTCGGCGACATCCTCACCGACGAGGCGGCGATGCTGCCCGGCTCGATGGGACTGCTGCCGTCCGCGTCGCTCGGCTCGCGCCGCAAGGACGTCGGCGGCGTGAGCGCGATCTTCGGCCTCTACGAGCCGATCCACGGCAGCGCCCCCGACATCGCCGGCAAGGGCCTCGCGAACCCGCTCGCGGCGATCCTCTCGGCGGCCCTCCTGCTGCGCTTCTCGCTCGCCCAGGAAGCCGCGGCGAAGGCGGTCGAGGCGGCGGTCGATCGCGTCCTCGGCAAGGGACTTCGCACCGCCGACCTCGCGCAGAAGGGCGAGCAGTCGATCTCGACCCAGGAGATGGGTGCGGCGGTGCGCGCCGAGCTCGAGGCAGGTGCTTGACATGACGCGCATCGCGATCGTCGGCGGCAGCTCGGAGGTCGTGAGCGACCTGATCGACGTGCTCGCCGACCGGGGCTTCGACCTCTCCGGGCTGCGCGTGCTCGGCGACGAATCGCTCGCCGGCGAGGGCATCGAGGCGGCGGGCTACGACGTGCGCGTCGAGCAGGCCGCGCGCGGCAGCCTCGGCACCGTCGACGTCGCGATCTTCGTGGGCGACGGGACGCTCGCGCGGCTGCTCGTCCACGAGGCGCATCAGGCCGGCGCGGTCGTGATCGACGCGACGCCGTTTTCGCGCTCCGCCGGCGCGCCGCTGGTGCTGCCGGAGGTCAATGCCGAGCGCATCGGGGAGCTCGGCGAGAAGCGCATTCTCGCGGTGCCGGGCCCGCACGCAGTCGGTCTCGCGGTCGCGCTCGCGCCGCTGCACGACGCGGCCGGCGTCAAGCGCGTCGTGACCACGGTCTTCGATTCGGCCGCGATGCACGGCCGCGAGGCGATGGACGCGCTGTCGCAGCAGTCGGTGCGCCTCATGCAGGGGCGGGGGCTCGCCAACGACGAGTTTCCCGAGCAGCTCGCCTTCAACGCACGGCCGCAGGCGGCGGCGATCGACGGCGACGGTGCGTCGCACGACGAGGAGCGTCTGGTGCGCGAGGTCACCGGCCTCTTCGGTGATGCGATCGACGTGGTCGCGACGGTCGTGCGCGTGCCGGTCTTCGCCGGTGCCGCGCAGGCGGTGTGGGTCGAGCTCGAGCGTCCGCTCGAGACCGAGGAAGCAGAGCGGCTGCTGCGCGAGGGCAGGGGCATCCTGCTCCCCGAGCCGCGCGCCGCGAGCGACGTCGACGGCGCGGGCGAGCCGTCGCTCGACGCGCTCGCCGACGACGCGTACGACGACGAGCCGCGCGACGAGGAGGACGAGGAGCCGGTCGAGGAGCGTGCGCACGATCTGCGGCACGACGAAGGGCCGGGTCCGGTCGAGGTGGGCGGCTCCGAGGCCGTGCACGTCGCCCGCATCCGCTCGGACGCCCACGGCGTCGCGTTCTGGGTCGCGTTCGACGAGCTGCGCAAGGGGACGAGCCTGAGCCTCGTCGCGACGCTCGAGATCGCACTGCGCGAACTGCGCTGAGGCGGGCGGCGGGACGCGATGCGCTACCGCGCGATCGTGGCCTACGATGGCACCGCCTATCAGGGCTGGCAGGCGCAGCCGTCGGGAGCGACGGTGCAGCAGGTGCTCGAGAGCGCGCTCGGCATCGTGCTGCGCGAGCCGGTGCGTATCGTCGCGGCGGGTCGCACCGACGCCGGCGTCCATGCGCGCGGCCAGGTGATCGCCTTCGACGCCGGCATCGAGCTGACGTCCGCGTCGGCCCCGAGCGGACGCGCAGGGTCTTCCGATCTTGCACGGGTGCTGCGTTCGGTGAATGCCGTTCTGCCGGAGGACGTCGTGCTGCGCACGCTGGACATCGCCGAGACCGGCTTCGACCCACGGCACGATGCCGTGCAGCGCGGGTACCGCTACCGCATCTGGAACGCGGAGGTGCGCTCCCCCTTCGAGCGCACGCGTGCGTGGCACGTGCGTGATCCGCTCGACGGCGCTGCGATGGCCGAGGCGGCCGCCGTGCTGGTCGGCGAGCACGACTTCGCGAGCTTCCAGGGGGCCGACGACGTGCCGCGAGCGAGCGTTCGCACGGTCACGCGGAGCGAGCTGCGTCGTCGTGACGAGCTGATCGAGTACGTCATCGAGGCGAACTCGTTCGCCCGGCACATGGTGCGCAACATCGTCGGCACTCTGGTCGACATCGGTCGCGGGCGACTCCCCGTGACCACCGTGCCGGCGCTGCTGGCAGCTCGCGATCGGCGCATCGCGCCCGCCCCCGCGCCGCCGCAGGGGCTCTGCCTGGAGTGGGTGCGCTACCCGTGAAAATCGACGTGCGGTGCAAGAAGTGCGGCCAGGAGAAGCGCCTCGACATCGGGCAGCCCGCGGCCGGCCAGGACCTGCAAGAGTACCTGCGGCTGCTGCACGACCGGCTGACGCATCGGCCGAGCTTCGAGTGCTTCGGCGGACACTTCGAGCTCCGTCCCCCGCTGCCGGAGTTCTGGGAGGTTCGCTGGGACTCCGTCGGTGAGGCGTGAAGCGGTGACCGAGGAAGAGGTCGCTCGCGTCGAAGCGGCCGACGCGGGTCCGGCGTCGAGACGCACGACGCTCCTGGTGGTGGCGGCATATGTTCTCTTGACGCTGTGGTGGCTCTGGCCCTTGCCGCTGCGGGTCTCCGATCATGCGATCTGTCCCGCCGACACGACCAAGCTCGTCGCCGCCGATCTCTCCTTGATCACCTGGGCGCTCACCTGGGACACGCACGCCCTGCTCACCCGTCCGCTGCATCTGTTCGACGCGAACGTCTTCCATCCGGCACCGCTCTCGCTCGCATTCTCGGAGCACTTTCTCGGCTACGTGCCGCTGTTCGCGCCGACCTGGCTCTTGACGGGGAATCCGGTGCTCGCGGCGAACGTCGTGATCCTGCTGACGTTCCCGCTGTGCGCGCTCGCGACCTACGCGCTCGCGCGGCGCTTCGTCGCGGCACCGGCCGCGTTCGTCGCCGGTGCGATGTTCGCATTCCACGGCGCGCGCTACGTGAACCTGTATCATCTGCATCAGCTGGGAACCTTCTGGATCCCGCTCGCACTGCTCTGCACCGAGCGCTGGCTCGAGCGAGGACGCACGCGAGACGCGCTCGCGCTGTCGGTCGTCGTCGCGATGCAGCTGCTGAGCTCGTTCTATCTCGCGTATGCGATCGTGCTCTTCTACGGCGCGTACCTGCCGTTCGCCCTCGCGCGCTGGCGCGATCGGCTCGATCGCCGGCGCGGCGTCGGTCTCGGCCTGGCGCTGGTTGCCGGCGGCGCGCCCGCGGCGCTGGCGAGCTTGCCGTACCTCCAGCTGCAGCGGCTGGGCCTCGTGCCCTCGGGCAACAGCGCGGGCATCGACCTGATGCTCGCGCCGTTCGCGACCTTCGACCGCATCCATGCATACTTGACCTCGCTCGGCCCTGGCCCGGTCGGATACGGGCTCGCCGCCGTCGCGCTGCTGGTGTCGTGGCGACGCGGCAGCGCCTACGCGCTCGTCCTCGGCGTCGTCGCCGTGGCGACCGGACTGGTGCTCGCGGCCGGGCCGAGCGTGCCGCTCTTCGGCCGGGAGTGGTGGTCACCGTACGCGCTGCTGTTCCGCTACCTGCCGGGATTCAGCGCCGTCCGGTTGCCGTTTCGCTTCCTCGTCGTCACGCAGCTCACGGGCCAGGCGAACGGCGTCCATTCCATCTGGCAGGGGCGGCAGACTGCCGATCCAGGCCGCGAACGGATTCTCGGTCAACCGGCCTGCCGCCAGCACCGCTCCTGGTACTTCTACAGCGTCACCCTCGTGCAGTCCGAGCTGTTCGGTCACCTCCGGCCCGAAGACCAGTTGACCATTTTTGACTGTGCCGCGAATGATCGTCATCTTCTCTCCAGCATACGCCGACCTGCGCCAAATCCTGCCCCAGCCCCGTGCTACCTTTTCCCCTGATGACCTCAGGGACGGTATGAAGAAGGAAGTCAAGGCACCTCCGCAACCCATGTTTGGGGTGGCGGTGATCGCGGGCGTGGGCCTGATCGGTGGCTCGCTGGCGCTGGGGCTGCGGCAGCGAGGTCTGGTGGGCCGCGTCATCGGCTACGACGCCTCGCCCGAGGCCTTGCAGGAGGCGCTGG
>JAIEPK010000270.1 GCA_019749875.1 Candidatus Binatia bacterium
GCAGCGCGCGATCACGTGCGCGGCACGCTCGGCGTCCGCGAGCGTCAGATCGGTCCCGAACGAGAGCCGCAATGTCGCGCGCGCGGTCTCGTCGTCACAGCCGATCGCGCGCAGCACGTGCGACGGCTCGGCCGCCCCCGCGGCGCATGCGGGTCCGGTCGCGGCCGCGATGCCCTGGAGGTCGAGCGCGATCACCAGCGCGTCCGCGCGCACGCCGGGGAACGCGACCGACAGCGTGCCCGCGAGGCCGCCGTCGCGCATGCCGTGCACGACGAGCGGCGACGCGTGCTGTGCGAGCGCGCCGAGCAGCGCGGCGCGGACCTGACGGAGGTGCGCATCGCGGCCGTCGCGCTCCGCACGTGCGAGCCGTGCCGCGACCCCGAAGCCGACGATGCCCGGGACGTTCTCGGTGCCGGCGCGGCGCTGGCGCTCGTGCGGTCCACCGAGGATCTGCGGCACGATCGCCGCAGCGTCGCGGATCACCAGTGCGCCCACACCGGGCAGCGCGCCGAGCTTGTGGCCGGACAGCGTCAGCAGATCGACGTCGACCTGCCGCAGGTCGACCGCGCAGGCGCCGGCTGCCTGCACGGCGTCGCTGTGCAGCAGCACGCGACGCGGCTGCCCGCGGCGCGTCGCTGGCGCGACGTCGCCGTCCACGCGCGGCGCCGCGGTGCTCGCGTCGCCGTGCGCGCGGATCGTGGCCGCGATCTCGGCCAGCGGCTGCACCGTACCGATCTCGCCGTTCGCCCAGCCGATGCTGACGAGCCGCGTCTCGTCGCGGAGCGCCTCGGACACCTGGTGCGCGGCGATCGTCCCGTCGGGTGCGGGCGCGACGAGCGTCACCGTGCATCCCGCCGCGCGCGCGGCGTCGAGCGGGCGCAGGATCGACGCGTGCTCGATCGACGTCGAGACCACGTGCGTGCCCGGCTGCGCGATCCCGCGGATCGCCAGATTGTTCGCCTCGGTGCCGCCGCTGGTGAACACGACCTCGGACGCTCGTGCACCGACCAGCGCCGCGACCGCGTCGCGCGCCGCTTCCACCGCCTCGCGGGCACGCCGTCCCGCCGCGTGCACGCTCGACGGATTCGCGTGGTCGGCACGCAGCCACGTCGTCACCGCGTCGATCACCTCGCGGCGCACGCGGCCACCGGCGTTGTGGTCGAGGTTCACGCGTGCAGTCTCACTTCCCGGCGGACGGCGCGGGCGACGGATCGCCGGTCGCGGCGTCCTCGGTCGCGTGGTCGGCGTGCACGGTCGTCCCGTCGGACGGGCCCGTGCCCGGCGCGTTCGCCGGGTCGGGCGCGCCGTCGCCACGCATCCGCGCCACGTCCTGCTCGAGGCGGTGGATCTGCGCCGCCATCGCGTTGAGCGTGCGCACCACCGGATCCGGCAGCTCGCCGTGCTCGAGGTTCAGGAGCGGCGCACCGGTCTCCGAGTGCTTGGCGTGCTCGCTCACCACGCGTCCGGGAACGCCGACCACCGTCGAGTGCGGCGGCACGTTCTGCACCACGACCGAGCCCGCACCGACCCGGCTGTGCCGTCCGACCGTGATCGGGCCGAGCACCGTCGCACCGAGGCCGATCACGCAGTAGTCCTCGATCGTCGGGTGGCGCTTGCCCTTGGTGAGGCTCGTGCCGCCGAGGCTCACGCCCTGGTAGATCAGCACGTCGTTGCCGACCACCGCGGTCTCGCCGACCACGACACCCATGCCGTGGTCGATGAAGCAGCGCCGCCCGAACTCCGCGCCGGGATGGATCTCGATGCCGGTCAGGAAGCGCGACCAGGCCGAGACGACCCGCGCCGTCAAGCAGAAGCCGCGGCGCCACAGCCCGTGCGCCACGCGGTGCAGCAGCAGCGCGTGGATCCCCGGGTAGCAGAGGAATACCTCGACCACCGAGCGCGCCGCCGGGTCGCGCTCGAAGGCGACCAGGACGTCCTCGCGGATTCTCGCCCAGAAGGACATCGTCTCGCCGGCGTCCTTCAGGCGGCGCCGCTCGTGACCGTCGCCTGCGGGCGTGCGGCGCGGCGCTTCTTGCCGTCCCGGTACAGCTTGTAGTCGATCGAGTCGACCAGCGCCTGCCAGCTCGCCTCGATCACGTTGTGCGACACGCCGACCGTGGTCCAGTGTGCCTTGTCGTCCTGCGACTCGATCAGCACGCGCACCACACCCTTGGTGCCCTCGCCACCCTCGAGCACGCGGACCTTGTAGTCGACCAGCTTGACGCGCTCGATCGACGGGAAGAAGCGGACCAGCGCCTTGCGCAACGCCACGTCGAGCGCGTTCACCGGACCGTTGCCGATCGCCGCGGTGTGCTCGACGGTGCCGTCGGGGCCCTTCACCATGATCGTCGCCTCGGCGATCGGGACCTCGTTCTCGTTGCGCTTCTCGTCGATCACGCGGAAGCCGACCAGCTCGAAGTTGCGCACGCGCTCGCCGTTGATCGCCTTCTGCAGCAGCAGCTCGAACGACGCGTCGGCGCCCTCGAACTGGAAGCCCTGGTGCTCGAGGCGCTTGATCTCGGCGAGCAGCGACTTGACCTTCGGCTCGATGACCTCGGGCTCGATGCCGAGCTCCTTCGCCTTGTGCAGCAGGTTCGAGCGTCCCGCCTGATCCGACACCAGCACGCGCTGGTGGTTGCCGACCAGCGTCGGGTCGACGTGCTCGTAGGTCGACGCGTGCTTGCGGACGGCCGACGCGTGCAGCCCGGCCTTGTGCGCGAAGGCGCTCTGCCCGACGTACGCCTGGCTCTTCAGCGGCTCACGGTTCGCGAGCTCGTCGACGTAGTGCGACAGCTCGGTGAGCCCGCGCAGCTTGTCCTGCTTGACGCACTGGTAGCCGAGCTTCAGCTGCAGGTTCGCGATGATCGAGATCAGGTTCGCGTTGCCGCAGCGCTCGCCGACGCCGTTGATCGTGCCCTGCACCTGGACGCAGCCCGCCTCGACCGCGGCGAGCGAGTTCGCGACCGCCAGCTCCGAATCGTTGTGGCAGTGGATGCCGAGCGGGATGCCGACGGTTCCCTGCGCGGCCTTCACGCCGGCGGTGATCTGCGTCGGCATGCTGCCGCCGCGCGTGTCGCACAGGCAGATCAGCGTGGCGCCCGCGTCGGCCGCGACCTTCAGGCACTCGAGCGTGAACTCCGGGTTCGCCGCCCAGCCGTCGAAGAAGTGCTCCGCGTCGAGGATCACCTCGTCGAGCCGCTTCTTGAGATAGCTCACCGAGTCGTGGATCAGCTCGAGGTTCGCCTCGCGCGAGATGCGCAGCTCCTCGCGCACGTGCAGGTCCCACGTCTTGCCGACGATGCACGCGGCCGGCGTGCCGGCATCGAGGATCATCTTCAGGTTCTCGTCGGCGGCGGCGGTGTTGCCGGGGCGCCGCGTCGAGCCGAACGCGACGATCTTCGCGTTCTTCAGGCCGAGCTTCATCGCCGGGCCGAAGAATGCCGCATCGCGCGGGTTCGACCCCGGCCAGCCGCCCTCGATGTAGTGCACGCCGAAGGCGTCGAGACGCTCGGCGACGGCGAGCTTCGCGTCGACCGTCAAGGCGATCTCCTCGCCCTGGCAGCCGTCGCGCAGCGTGGTGTCGTAGATCTGGATGCGCTTCATGCGAGCGCCTCCTTGCCCTCGCCGAGGAACGCGTCGTGCAGCACGCGCACCGCAAGCTCGGTGTACTTGGCGTCGATCACGACGGACACCTTGATCTCGGAGGTCGAGATCATCTGGATGTTGATGCCCTCGTGCGCGAGCGTCTCGAAGATCCGCGCCGCGACGCCGGCGTGGCTGCGCATGCCGAGCCCGACCACCGAGACCTTGGTGATGTCGCCCTCGGAGCGCGCATCGCCCGCACCGATCTCGCGCGCGATGTCGCGCACGATCTTCAGCGCGTGCTCGACCTCGAGCCGCGGCACGGTGAAGGTCATGTCCGTCTTCCCGGCGGCACCCGTGTTCTGGATGATCATGTCGACCACGATGCCCTTCGCCGCGATCGGCGAGAAGATCTTCGCCGCGAGCCCCGGACGGTCGGGCACGTCGGTGAGGGTGATCTTGGCCTGGTCGCGATCGAACGCGACGCCGGCGACGGTGACGTCCTCCATGTTCGACTCCTCGGGCACGACCCACGTTCCGGGCTCTGAATTGAAGCTGGAACGCACGTGCACACGAACCTTGTAGCGCTTGGCGAACTCGACCGAGCGGATCTGCAGAACCTTGGCGCCGAGGCTCGCGAGCTCGAGCATCTCGTCGTAGGAGATGCGCTCCAGCTTGTGCGCGTGCGGCACGATGCGCGGATCCGTCGTGTAGACGCCGTCGACGTCGGTGTAGATCTCGCACGCATCGGCATTGGTCGCGGCGGCGAGCGCGACCGCCGTGGTGTCCGAGCCGCCGCGGCCGAGCGTCGTGATGTTGCCGTTGTCGTCGACGCCCTGAAAGCCCGCGACCACGACCACCCGTCCCGCGTCGAGTGCGGCGTCCATGCGCTCGCGGTCGATCGAGCGGATGCGGGCCTTGGTGTGCGCGCTGTCGGTGTGGATGCAGATCTGGTGGCCGAGAAACGACTGCGCCGGGCAGCCGCGCGCGTCGAGCGCGATCGACAGCAGCGCCGAGGTCACCTGCTCGCCGCTCGCGACCACCACGTCGCTCTCGCGCGGCAGCGGATCGGGCGACAGCGCACGCGCGAGCTTCAGCAGGCGATCGGTCTCGCCCGACATCGCGGACACGACGACGATCAGCCGGCTGTCCTTGGCGCACTCCGACACGCGGCGCGCGACCTCTTGAATGCGCTCGACGGTGCCGACCGACGTGCCGCCGAACTTCTGAACCACCAGCGGCTTCGTCATGCCGCGATCTCCCGCTCGCTGCCGAGCCGTTCGAGGACGCCGCGCGCGCACGGGCCTTGACCTGTCAGCTCGAGCACCCGGTCGTCGCTCGCGGGCGCGCCGTAGCGGATCTCGATGCGCAGCACGTCCGATGGCGCACCGTCGCCGAGCCGCTCGAACCACTCGACGACCGCGATGCCAGCGCCATCGAGCATCTCGGCGAGCCAGTCGGGGTGCGGCAGGCGGTCCTCGTGCCGGTACAGGTCGACGTGCACCAGCGGCACACGGCCCTCGTACTCGGTCGCGGTGAGAAACGTCGGGCTGTGCACGACCCCTTCCGGGACGCCCAGCCCCCGCGCGAGGCCGCGCACCAGCGCGGTCTTGCCCGCGCCGAGCGGTCCGACGAGGCCGATCACCGTGCCGGGGTCGGCGCAGGCGGCGAGACGCTCGCCGAGCGCCTCGGTCTCGGCCTCGCTGTGGGTCGTGAGCTTCACCGTCCGGCCAACATAACAGCCGGTCGGCGGTGCTGCATCGACCGCGGTCGCGAGAACTACGAGCGGCGAAAGGGACTTGCGAGGGAGATCCGATCCTCGCCGCCGGGCGGAAGCGACGCCGGACGACGCCCGGGGCGGAGTCCATGCACGGCCCGTCCGATTGAATCACCGCGAACCCGATGCAAGACCCATCGCGCCCTTCACCGGCGGGCGTCTCGATCCATGCCGGTCGCCACGGAGGAAGCTGCGATGTTCAGTCACGTCATGGTCGGCACCAACGATCTCGAAGCATCGAAGAAGTTCTACGACGCCGTGCTCGGCACGCTCGGCATCGGACCCGGCTTCATCGACGACGACCGGCGCGTCTTCTACCTGTCGCCCGCCGGCGTCGCCTTTGCCGTCACCAGGCCGATCGACGGCGCGCCGGCCTCGTCCGCCAACGGCGGCACGATCGGCTTCGCCGTCGCCGATCCCGCGACGGTGAACGCGTGGCACGCGGCCGGAGTCGCCAACGGCGGAACGACGTGCGAGGAGCCGCCGGGCGTCCGAGAGGGCAACCTCGGCAAGATGTACCTCGCTTACCTGCGAGACCCGTCGGGCAACAAGCTCTGCGCGTTGCATCGCATGGCGTGAGCGACCTCGCCGACGCGGGCCGAGTGCCCGCGTCGGCAGCGCCGCACTCGCGGATGCGCCTCGCGCAGAGGCGCGGGCAGCCTCGCCGAGTCGTGACGCGCCTCGCGTGCGCCCAACGGTTGGCAGACGCTCTGCCAGTTCTGGCTAGACCTGCGGCGCCATCCGGCCTACGGTTCGCGCCGCATGAAGCACCGTCGACGTCCGCTCCTCCCACTGTGCGGCGCCCTGCTCGCCGTCGTGCTCGCCGCTGCTCTCCTCGGCACACCCGTCGCGCGTGCAGCGACGGCCTGCTCCGCCGCGGACTTCCCGTGCGGCGCCGCGGGCGAGTGCCTGATCCAGGGAGCGTGGGACGTCCCGAGCGGATGCGTTCTCGACTTCGCGGGTCGCGACGTCCGCCTCGCCGGCACGCTCCGCACCGCGGTGGTCGGCGGCGACTTCCGCCTCGCCGCAGCGGGCCTGGTGCTCGACGGCGGTCGGATCGAGCTGCCGGGCAGCCAGCTCGACTTCGCGGGATCGGTCGTCGTCGAGCTCACCGGCCCGTTCGTCATGCAGGGCAACGCCCCGGCGATCGTCGCCGACGGCAACGGAGGCGGCGGAGAGATCACCATTGCCGCCAACGGCGCGACGCTCGCCACGGGCCGGATCTCGGCCGACGGCGGCACGGGCGAGGACTGCGGCGACGGCGGCCTGATCCTGCTCGACGCCGGTTCGGGTACGCTCCGCGTCGAGAATCGGCTCCGCGCCCGGACCGCCGGCCACGACTGCGAGGGTGGCGAGATCGACCTGCGCGGCGCCGCCATCGAGGTCTCCGGATCGGTCGACGCGAGCGGCGGCGCGCAAGCATCGGATTTCGCGATCTGGATGGGGGCCATCCCGGGCGACCTGACGATCACCAGCACGGCGCGGCTGCGCGCGGACGGGACCGGTCAGTACGAGGGTTACGGAGGCATCGGTGGCGGCATGTTTCTCTACGCGCAGGGGAACGTCGACGTCGCGGCGTCGATCTCCGCGCGCGCCCGCGGCTGGCAGGGGATCGGCGGAGACGTGCAGATCGACGGCGAAGGCTCGGTCGACGTGTCCGCGGACGTGCGCTTGACGACGCGCGGTGGCAGCGGCGGTCCATTCAGCATCAATGCCGGCGGGCCGGCGCGCGTGACCGGGCGCATCGACACGTCCGGCAGCCGGCGCCAGTTCGCGCACGGCGGCTCGATCCAGATCCGCAGCGCCGCGTCGCTGACCATCGCCGGATCCCTCGACGCGTCGGGCAGGTCGGCGGCCGACGTCTACTTGACGGGCAATCCGCTGCTCGTCACCGGCACCGTGTCGTCACGCGGGGTCGTGCAGTCCGGCTTCTTCCAGGCCGACGGCTGCAGCGCGGCCATCGGCGGGACCATCGACCTCCGCACCCTGCGCGGCACCGGCGACGGGCAGCTCACGATCGCCGCCGCGCGCCAGTCGATCGCGTCCACGGCCCGGCTGCTCGCCGACGAAGGTCCCTGCCCCTACACCCTGAGCGGCTCGTGCGTCGAGCTGACGTCGCGCTCCGGCGAGCTGTCGCTGTCGCCGTCGGCGGTGATCGACCCGACCCCGGGCATCGTCGTGGACGACATGCTGCCGGAGTGTCCGCCGAGCTGAGCTGCGATCCCCCGACTCTCCGGGATGCCGCGTCGGGACGACCGGCGCCGACGCAGGACGCAGCACCGCCGCGAGCGCTCTGCCCGGCGGCGTCGGGTGCGCGCCCCCGCTCGCGAACCGCCTGCGACCGCCTCGGTCGGACCGCGCGCGACCATCGTCGCCACGATGCTGGGTCAGGCGTCGCGTCGCGCGCGCAGAGTCTCGGCACCGACCGCGACCGCCTGCGACAGCCACGTGCCGCCCACCTGACGCAGATTCGCCGGGAAGCCGCTCGCCCAGAACCACGCCAGCCAGTGCACCATCGAGCCGGGGTACACGCGCGCGTACCAGCGCAGGCTCGCGGCGCTCTTCGGCGCGGCTCCGAGCAGCGTCAAGGCCGAGGTGCGATCCGGGTGGCGGATGCAGCCAGCGTGCGGCGTCAGCGCCGCCGTCAGACGCGGAGCCGCGTCGTGCATCTCGAAGACGTCGAGGATCACCGCGAAGACGTTCACCGACACCGCGAGGAGGTTCTCCTGCGTGCGGCGTTCGAGAAGCGCCTTCCAGTCGCTCGTGGAGTCGAGCTCGCGTACCAGCAGAGCCAGGTCGAGAAGCTGCTTCAGATTGGTCGTTCCCTGGCCCAGATCCTCGAACGCTGCGAGGACGAGCAGCAGCAGTGTGTGCTCGTCCGACAGCGTCGGCACGACGACGCCCGCGATCGAGACCTCGCGGCGCTGCGTCCAGAGCACGTCCTCCTCGAGCCGGTACGCCGGCGCCCAGCGCAGCGACCCGTGCAGGTCGACCTTGAGATCGTCGCGGATGACCGTGCGCGAGTGCAGATCGTACGCCTGCGGCGCGAATCCCGCTCGGCCGAGAACGCGCGCTGCACGGCGCAGCTCGCGGCGCCGTACCAGCACGTCGACGTCGAACTGCGGCCGCCGATCGATGCCGCCGTACAGGCGCTGCGCCAGCCAGAGCCCCTTCAGCAGCAGCGCCTCGATCCCGGCTGCCGCGAGCGTGCGACGGACCTCCTCGAACGTCCGGAGCAGAGCTTCGGGCGCAGCCCGCTGGATCGGACGACGGCTCGCGAGCGCGGCGCACAGCTCCGGCGCGACGCGGGCCTGCGCGTCGGCCTCTCGCACGGCGCGCTGGGCGAAGCCGAGCAGATGGTGCGAGCGCAGCGTATCGGCGACGGTCTCGGCAGAACCGGGGAGTGCGGCGAGTGCCCCGACCACCGACTCCGCCCGACCGAAACCGATCTGCTTCGCGATCGCGACGTAGTCGGCTATCGACATCGCCCCGTGCTCTATCTCTGGGTCAGAGCGACTGCGAGCTGGGCGGACGAGCAGGCCTTCCGCGCGCAGCTCGACCCGGCGTTCGCGGCCAAGGTCGCGGTCTGGAACGAGACGTTCACCCTGCCCTACCACCTCTTTCGCCACCAGGTCCGGGAGATCGCGCGGCTCAACCTGTCGCGGGTCGAGGGCGCGGTGGTGGCTCCGTGGGAGGAGATCCCCGACGGAGCGCTGGTCGCCCCGGTGGACGACGACGACTGGTTCGCGCCCGACCTCGCGCACGCGCTCGCGGGCGCACACGATCGGGAGGCGATCGGCTACTTCTGGACGAGCAGTTTCCTCGAGGTACCGATCGACTTCGGGCACCGGCTCTTCCTGCTCCGCCGCGCGCTGTTTCCCGCGACGCCGCCGCGCTGGCTGTGCGCGACCAACAGCTACGCCGCGCTCAAGCGGCCGGACACCGAGCTGCTGCTGCAGAAGCACACGGTCGCCAGCGCGCGCTTCGCGGCGGCGGATCGCCCGCACGTCCGGCGGCTCGAGCGGCGGCTCAGCCTGATGAACCGGACGCTCGCCTCGCAGACGTCGCTGGCGTTCGTGCGGCCGACGATTCGCAGGCGCGAGCTGCTGCGGAAGCACCGCGCGTACCGGAAGCTCTACGAGCGGCCGGTGTCGGGAGAGCTCGCCTGGTCCGTCCCGTACGTACGCAGCATGGCCGACCTGATGCAGCAGCTGTGCGTCAAGTAGACCGCCCGGCGAGGTCGAGCAGGCGATCGACGACCACCGCACGCTCGGCGATCGTGCGCAGCTCCCAGGTACGCGCGACTTCGAGGCGAGATGCGAGCGCCGCCCGCTCCATGACCGCGCGCTCGATCGCCGTGCAGACCATGTCCGGCGCGACCGGCGCCGCGGGGTCGTCCACCAGCGGGACCGCGAGACCGAGCTCGCGGCAGCGACGCGCCAGCGCAGGCTGATCGCCGAAGAACGGAAGCGAGAGCATCGGCACACGGTGGAAGATCGCCTCGTGCGTCGAGTTGAGACCATGGTGCGTCAAGAAGAGGTCGGCCTCCTGCAGCAGCGTCCACTGGTCGGCGGTCGTGCGGACCGTGACGTTCGGTCGCGCGAGCGCGGCTGTCCTCGCGGCATCCAGCGCATGGCCGCCGAGCGCGATCACGACCTCGACATCGAGCTCGGTACAGGCGCGCGCGACGGCGTCGAGAGCCGCGCACGCGCGCTCTGCGAAGTACCACCAGATCACCGTGCCGAAGGCGACGTAGAGCCGCAGCCGGCGTGGCGGCGCGGAGAATCCCACGCCGTCCGGCTCGTGCCGTAGCCCCGGCGCCAGCGAGCCGACGAAGGCGAGCGGCTCGAGCGCGGCTCGATCTTCCCCGTCGAGAAACTCGCTCGGCTCGCAGTACAGGTTCAGATGCGGGCTCAGCTCCTCGACATAGGAGAACGGGCTCGCACCGGGCATCCCGTGTCGCTCGCGCAGTCGGCCGACGGCCTCCCAGCACGCCGCGGAGATCGCGACGCGTGGATCCTCGTGCAGGGCTGCGATCAGCCGCGCGGGCACGGGTGCGTGGTTCGGACAGACGTTCACGTACGGCACACCGAGACGCCGTGCGACGACCGGTGCCACCACCGAGAACGTGTCGTAGACGATCAGTCGCGGCGCGAGCCGCGCGACGTCTTCCGCGATGCGTTCGCCGAATGCACCGGCGAAGCTCACGAAGCGGCACGGGACGGGCAGCGACGTCGCGTCGGCCTCGTCGAGCGCGTGGCGAGCGAACAGATCGCCGAAGCGACCGCCGGCACGCTCGACCATCGGTCGGAGCTCGAGCTGCGTCAGCACGTGTACGACCGTCCCGCGCGCGGACAGCGCCTCGACGAGCGGCAGCAGCATCTGGAGATGACCGACGCCGCGCATGCAGAAGAACACCACGGAGCCCTTCACGGCTCGGCCCCGGTGACGTCCTCGAGGTCGACCCCCGCGACGAAGCGTCGCAGCAACGCCAGCGCAGCATCGAGGCGCTCCGGCATGCGCTCGAGAAAGACCCGCGCGCCGACCAGCGTCGCCGCGATCTTCCAGAACGCGATCGCTTCCGGCACCTCCGGCGCGGTCGATCGGTACCCGCCGAGGAACCGCACCCATGCCCCTGCCGACATCGGCCAGCGGTGGAACGTCCGGCCCAGGTCGAACCCCGACGGCCCGATCTCGAGCTGCTCGTTGTCGATCACGCGCAGACGGCCGCTGCCGTCGACGACCATGTTCTCGGCGCAGAAGTCCTTGTGGATGAGCGACGTGCGAGCACTGCCGGGATCACGCCGCGCGAGCTGTGCCTCCAGCCCGGCGACCTCGGCGGACGACAGGCTTCCGGCACGATGCAGGATCGCGAGGTCCGACTGCGCGGCCGCGCGCCAGCGGGCCGTGTCACCACGCACCGGGCCGCAGCCCGCCGCCAGCGGACGCGCGTGCAGCCGTCCAAGCAGCGCTCCCGCCTCCGCAGCTCGACGATCGGCCTCGTGCGCGATCAACTCGTTGCCCTCGATCCAGGCCTCGAACAGCACCGGACCACAGCTCGTCGACGCGGGCGCGAAGTCGTCGTCGATCCCGGCGCGCAGCGCCAGGTGCGCCTCGGCGGTCGACGCGCTGCCGAAGTGCCGCAGCTTGACGGTGCGCCCGTCGTCGGTATCGACGCGGTAGGCGATCCGGACCCCCTTGCGCTCCCCGAGGGGCGAGACGAGCTCGATGCGCCGCGCCCGGATGCGGAGCCGCTCGAGCGCGACCTCGATGTCGCGCGGCACCTCGGCACCGGTCGTGTCCGTCAAGTCGACACCCGCTCGAGCAGCCGCTCGGCGAAGCGCGGATCGTCATAGGCGTCCGGGCCCAGCAGGATCCGATATCCCGGAACGGACCCGGCGATCGCGTCGGCGTCCGCGTGCGACGCGAGGACCCGTCCGCCGTCGAGCTCCTCGAACAGCGTCGCCTCGCGTCGCGCCGACGCCATGCCGTACTGGTTCTGCCACAATCGAGCGGCGACATCGGCCGCCGCGAGGCGCTCGACCGCGAAGCCCGCGACCTTCGGCCGGATCTCGGGAAACACCACGGCTCCGAGCGGTGCTGCGTCGAGCGGCACGATCCCGAGCTGGTGCGCGAGCTGCGCCGGGCTCAGCGCGAACTCCGTGTCGGACGGCGCGGCGCCGGCGTCGCGCTGACCGACGACCTCGTGCAGGGCATGCAGATACGGCCGTTCGAGCGCCGCGAGCGCGCACCGCAGCTCCGGGAACGAGCGCAAGGTGGGCGCGAGGATCTTGACCGGCGTCGGCATCCCGCGTACGCGGAACGCCCCAGCGTGACGGTCGAGGAACGCGCGGTCGTTGCTGATCCAGCGACAGGCCCCGGAGCGCAGCAGGTGGAAGGACAACGTGGTCTTGCCCGCACCTTTGGCCCCGGCGATCACGATCGCGGCGCCGGCGGTCGCGACGGCGGCGGCATGCAGATCCAGCGCCGTACGCCGCAGCCTGGTCGCCGCGATCTCGTGGCAGAGCCATTGCAGCGTGAAGCGCCACCGCCGCGTCGTCGGGTCGGCGAGCAGTCGCACGTGCGCGTCACCCAGCACGAGCGTGCACGAGCGCTCCGCATCGTCCACCACGATCCCGTCGTCCTCCGTCCAGGCCGGCAGGGCGACCACCTGCTGGTCGAGAGCGAAACACGCGCGCGACGGAGCGTCGCGCGGCCGACGCGCCGCGCGCGCCTCGCGAAGCCCGCGTGCGGCGGCGACCGTCAAGCGCCAGTCGGGACTCCGCGTAGCCGGCACGAACCACGGGCCGAGAAACTCCGCGAGCCAGCCGGCCGCTGGCGCGTCGTCGAGATCGATCCTGAGCACGGTCTGGTCGTAGGCGAGCGTCAAGGATGCTCCCTGCCGCGGCGCCACCGCCGGGTGCGGGAGGCGGCCGGGCCGCACCGCGTGCGTCACGCCGGCTCGCCCAGTCGGGCGAGCATCTTCGCGTGCCGGTGCTCGATCGGGTCGGGCGACAGCAGCTCGCGCCGCAGGGCGTCGAGTCCGTCGACCATTCCGGTCACGCTGCGCTGCAGCGGCAGGCGACCCGCTCGACACAGGCCGAGGACGTCCGCAAACGACCCGCCGAGGTGACCGCGCGAGCCGACGATCGAGATGCCGTTGCTGATCAGGTGATCGACCGCCTCGATGCGAAGTGCTTGACCACAGCGTGCGAGCAAGCCCACGCGCGCGCACGCGGCGAGCCGGGAGAACAGACGGTCGACGTTGTCGAGCTGACCGGACGCTTCGACCACCACGTCGAACGGCTCGCCGGATGCCGCGACGAAGAACTCCTCGACGTCCCAGACACGGTCCGCCCACGGCCGAACGGCCTCGCGTCGCAACGCGATCGGCTCGACCACGTCCACCCCCGCGCCGAACGCCGCACGGCAGAGCATGGCGGTGTAGAGGCCGATCGGCCCGGCGCCGAAGACGACGACACGCTCGCCGGGGCGGACCGCGAGGCGCGTGAGCGCGACGTGCGCGCAAGCGGCGGGCTCGACGCACGCCATGGCGCGCAGTCCCTCCGCCGTTCGCGCGAGATCGGATACGTCGTGCGCAATCCGCGCCGGCACGTCGACGAGCGCGCGGAAGAACCCGTCGAGCTCGGTGCCGATCAGACGTCCCCGCGTGCATTGGTTGAACTGGCCGCGCCGGCACGCGACGCACTCCTGGCAGGTCATCATCGACTCGAGCGTGACCACGTCGCCGGCGGCAAAGGTTCGTACGCCCTCGCCGACCTCGCATACCTGGCCGACACCTTCGTGTCCGAGCACCCTGCCCTCGGGGCCGACATCGAGCGGCGCGGAGCAGGCGATCTCGCCGGTACGCGGATCGGCGCGGAGGATGTGGACGTCCGTGCCGCACACGCCGGCGAGCAGCATCCGCACGCGCAAGCTGCCCGGCGCGAGGGGACCGAGCGGTCGCGATTCGACGGCGAGCCGCGGCCAGCGATGGCGTGCGCGTCCACCGACGCATTCCGGCACCGCGCGCTCGAGGCGGACGACGATCGCAGGATTCTCGCTGCTCAACGCTGCACACTCCCGCGCGCCGCGCGCGTTCGCTCCGAGCCACCGGCGCGGTCCATGCACGCGGCATGGGCGGATGGCGTGGTCTATGCGTTCCCTCCGCAGCGATCAAGGAATCGGGCCGACCGACGCTCGACGCCGCGAGCGGCCCGACAACGACTGTCTCCTTGCGTTCGGCGTCTCGACCACGCCGGACGTGCGGAGGTCACTTGCCCGCGATGGTGTCGTCGCCTGCGGCGAGCGTACGGCGCGCGACGGGCAGCTCGTCGGCGAGCTGCGAGGCGAGCAGCCCGGCGTCGCCGAGCTGGACGGCGAGCAGATCGCCCGCACGCCCGTGCAGGAAAACGCCGAGCCGTGCGGCGTCGTACGGCGGCAATCCTTGTGCGAGGAGGCTCCCTACGAGGCCGGCGAGGACGTCGCCGGTGCCGCCGACGCCGAGCAGGGGGCCGCCGCTCGCGTTGATCGACCAGCGCTCGTCGGGTGCGGCGACGATCGTGCCGCTGCCCTTGAGGACGACCACCGCGCCGGTGTCGCGCGCGAGCGCTCGCGCGTGCTCGATGCGCTGCGCCTGCACGTCCGTCGTCGCGAGCCCGGTCAAGCGCGACATCTCGCCCGGATGCGGCGTCAGCACGACGGGCGCCGACGCCCGGCGCAGCACCGCGAGGTCGCTCGCGAGCGCGTTCAGGCCGTCGGCGTCGACGACCATGGGCACCCCCGCGCGTGCCACGAGCCAGCGCACCAGCTGCTGCGCCGACGCCGAGGTGCCGAGCCCTGGTCCGACGACGAGCGCCGCCTTGCCCTCGAGGCGCGCCCGCCATTCGCCCTCGACGAATCGCTCCGGCAGCGGATCGGTCATCAGCTCCGGCATGCTCGACGCGACGATCGGCAAGATCTCGGCCGCACAGGCCACGGTGACGAGCCCCGCACCGCCGCGCAGCGCCGCTCGCCCGCACAGGATCGCGGCACCGCTCTTGCCGACCGATCCGGCAACGATGAGCAAGTGTCCGTTGCTGCCCTTGTGCGCCGCCGCGTCGCGACCAGGAACGAGCGCGGCGAGCTCGTCCGCGTCGCCGCGAGTGCCGGCCGGTTCCACCGACGCGAGAGCCTCCTCGGCGAGCCCGATCTCGACCAGCGCCAGCTCGCCGACGTATGCCTGCGCGGACGGCAGCACGAGGCCCGGCTTGTGCGCGCCGAGCGTGATCGTCGCCTGCGCGCGAACGGCGATGCCCAGCGGCAAGCCGGTATCGGCGTCGAGGCCGGACGGAACGTCGATCGCCACGACGACCGGCGGCGGCCCGGTGTCGGCCGCCGCACGCTTGCCCTTCCGGGCGCGCATCCTCTCGACCCGCATGCGAGCCCGGTTCTCGCCCGCGCTTGCGGCATTGATCGACGCGATCACCTCCGACGCCAGACCTTCGACCGGACGCGCGAGCCCGGAACCGAAGATTCCGTCGAGCACGAGCCCGGCACCGGCCAGCTCGCGTGCGAGCTCGGTGCGGGTCGCGTCGTCGAGCGACGCGACCTCGCGCACCGACCCGCGCGCCTTCGCCCAGCGATCGGCGTTGGTCCGGGCGTCGCCGCGCAGCGCGGAGCGCTCCCCCAGCAGGACGACGCGACAGCGGATGCCGCGCTTCGCGAGCAGGCGCGCGACGACGAAGCCGTCGCCGCCGTTGTTGCCGCGCCCGGCGACGACGAGCACGCCGCGCTTGCACGCCGCACGATGGCGCTCGAGCAGGATGCGCGCGATGCCGCGCCCCGCTCGCTCCATCAGCTCGATGCCCGGCGTGCCGAGCTCGATCGTGCGCCGGTCGAGCTCGCGCATCTGAGCGGTGGTGACGAGCTTCACGTCCGGCCCTGCGCGACGACGACCGGCGTCGCGCCCGTACGCCCGCGATCCTGGCGAGCGCGACGGCGGTGCTCGCGCAGCCGTGGCGGCCGCACGTGCGTGACCGAGCACCGCCGATGAGCCGTCATGCGTGCGCGCCCGCGGCGACACCCGCGTCGATCGCCGCGCGCATCTCGCGCACCGCCGCGTCCATGCCGATCAGGACCGCGCGCGCGACGATCGCGTGCCCGATGTTGAGCTCGTGCAGATGCGGCAGGCGCGCGATCGCTCCGACGTTCGCCACCGTGAGGCCGTGGCCGGCGTTGACGACCAGACCGAGCCCGTGCGCCTGCTCGGCCGCGACGGTCAGGTGGTCGAGCTCTCTCGCCACCGCATCGCCACGCCCCTCGCAGTAGCGTCCGGTGTGCAGCTCCACGACGCCCGCCCCGACCGCGCGCGATGCGGCGATCTGCCGCGGGTCCGGATCGACGAAGAGGCTCACGCGGATCCCGGCCGCCACGAGCGCACGCACCAGCGGCGCGAGGATCTCCTCGTGACCGGCGACCGCGAGACCACCCTCCGTGGTCAGCTCGGCGCGACGCTCCGGCACGATGCACACGTCGTCGGGTCGGATGCGCCGCGCGATCGCGACCATCTCCTCGGTCGCCGCCATCTCGAGGTTGAGCTTGACGTCGAGCTCCGCGCGCATGCGCTCGACGTCGCGATCCTGGATGTGCCGGCGGTCCTCGCGCAGGTGCACCGTGATGCCGTCCGCACCGGCGCCGGTCGCGAGGCGCGACGCCTCCACCGGATCGGGGTAGTCGACGCCGCGCGCCTGGCGCAGCGTCGCGACGTGGTCGACGTTCACGCCGAGCAGGACGCGGCGCCCTCCGTCGGCAGCCCTCACCCCGCGACCTCGCGGATCACCACGGCGATGGCCTCGGCGTGCCGCCGGACGTCCGCCTCGTGCTCCCCCTCCACCATCACGCGCATCAGAGCCTCGGTTCCGGACGGACGTACCAGCACGCGGCCGCGGTCGCCAAGCGTGCGCTCGACCTCCTCGATGGCCGCCGCGACGCGCGGCTCGCTCGAGAGATCGCGCCGCTCGCGGACCGGCACGTTGATCAGGAGCTGCGGGTAGCGTTCCATCACGCGCGCCAGCTCGGACAGCGGGCGCCCGGTCTCGGCGACGATCGCCAGGATCGCGAGCGCGGTGATGAGCCCGTCGCCGGTGGTGTTGTGATCGAGGAACAGCACGTGCCCGGACTGCTCGCCGCCGAGGTTGAAGCCGCCGCGCACCATCTCCTCGACGACGTAGCGGTCTCCCACCGGGGTGCGCTTGAGCGCGATGCCCATCTCGCGCAGCGCGACCTCCAGCCCGAGGTTCGACATCACCGTCGCGACCACGGTGTCCCTCGCGAGCTGGCCACTGCGCTGCAGCTCGCGCGCGGCGATGCCGAGGATCTGGTCGCCGTCGACCAGCTCGCCGCGCTCGTCGACCAGCAGGCAGCGGTCGGCGTCGCCGTCGAGCGCCACACCGACGTGCGCACCGAGCGAACGAACCTTGGCCTGCAGCTGCTCGGGATGGGTAGCGCCGCAGTCGCGGTTGATGTTCTCGCCGTCGGGATCGCAGGCGATGGTGTCGACGCGTGCGCCGAGCTCTTCGAGAACCTCGGGGGCCACGCGGTAGCCGGCGCCGTTCGCCGCGTCCACGACGATCCTCATGCCGTCGAGCGTGAGATGCCGCGGGAAACAATTCTTGACGAAGACGTTGTAGCGCCCGAGCGCGTCGTCGATGCGGAACGCCTTGCCGATCTCGCTCGCGGTCGGTCGCAGGTGGTCGATGGAGTCGGCGAAGACCAGGTCCTCGATCTCGCTCTCGACCTCGTCGGGCAGCTTGAATCCGTCCGAGGCGAAGAACTTGATGCCGTTGTCCTGGAAGGGGTTGTGCGACGCGGAGATCACGACGCCGGCGTCGGCACGCAGGCTGCGGGTCAGGAACGCGATCCCGGGGGTGGGCATCGGACCGACGAGCAGAACGTCCACGCCCATCGAGCAGATGCCGGACGCCATGGCGGTCTCCAGCATGTAGCCGGACACGCGGGTGTCCTTGCCGATCAGGATCTTGTGACGCCGCGGGCTGCGCCGGAACACGTGCGCCACGGCGCGACCGAGGCGCAGTGCGGTCTCGGAGCTCATCGGCTCGGTATTCGCGACACCGCGCACGCCGTCGGTGCCGAACAGGCGCCTCTGCTTCTTCTCGCTCACGGCTTCTTCTCCGTCGTTTCCCGGCTGCGTCCGTTCGCCGCAGGCGTCTCCTCCGCCGCCGGCTCGAGCAACACCTCCGCGGGCTCGATCCGGACCACGTCCATTCCATCGGGCAACGCAACCCGCGGCTTGACGCGATACGGAGCCGGTCCTTCCAGCAGCGAACCATCGACGAACGCGGCACCGGGCGATAGCTCGAGCGACGCCAGGTCGATCTCCGGTCCACGCACCACCACCGTCACGCTATCGGGTTTGGCACGGAGCGGCCGTGCCGCGTCCCGGATCGCGAGCTTCACGCGGCGGAGCTCGCGCTCGACGACCACCGGCTCGACCACCGTCCGGACGCGGATCTCCGGGGTCTTGAGCTGCACCAGCCCGCCCGGCTGCGTCAAGCTCAGATCGACCTGCTGGGTGCCGGGCTGCAGGCGCGAGAGATCGAGCGGTGCGGTGAACACGCTCTGCATCGCGTCGAGACGAGATTTGGGTCCGCTGACGTCGACCTTCTCGGGGACCAGCGAAAGCTCCTTCAGGCGCAGGCCCGGCGGCACTTCGCCCGAGCGCTCGAGACGCACCGGCAGGCTCCGCTTGGTCAGCGCGTCGAGGTGGAACGTCACCTGCGACGGCGTGATGCGCGTCACCTCGACCTTGCGCGGCAGCTCGAAGTTCTTGGGATCGAGCGTAAAGGTCAGGACGCCCGGCTTCGTTCCCGACAGGTCGAGCGCGGTGTGCAGGTTCTTCTGATCGATGCTCGACAGGATGAGCCCCGAGCCGCTGACGCGCACCTCGGCGTACTCCGGGATCGGATTGACGATCAGCATGCCGGCCGGGATGTTCTCCGGCTCGAGCCGCACGCGCAGCGTCCGCTCGCTGGTACGCTCGCCCATGTTGACCAGCAGCCAGAGGCCGATCGCGACCACGAGTGCCAGCGCCCACGTCCCGACGTCCGACCACGACGTGGCAAGCAGCCGCTGCCACGGGCCGGCGCCGCGCCGGCTGCGCTTCTTCCGCTGCACGACCTTCATGGCAGCTTGATCTGCGCGAGGGTCGTGCGCAGGGTCGCGGCGTCGACGTCGCGCGTGATGCGCCCCTCACGCACCAGCGAGATCGCCCCTTCCTCCTCCGAGACGACGATCACCGCCGCGTCGGTCTCCTCGGTGATGCCGATGCCCGCCCGGTGCCGGCTGCCGAGCGACTTGCTGACGACCGGATTCGAGGTCAGCGGCAGGAAGCAGCCGGCGGCCTCGATGCGCCCGCGCCGCACGATCACGGCGCCGTCGTGGATCGGCGACTGCGTCAAGAAGATCGCCGTGAGCAGCTCGCGGCTCACGCGCGCATCGACCACGGTCCCCGCTTCCAGGTACTCGTTGAGGCCGACCTCACGCTCGAGCACGATCAGCGCGCCGATGCGCCGCGACGCGAGCATCACCGCCGCGCGCGTCACCTCCTCGATCACCTGCGTGCGGTCGCGGCGCTCGCCGCCGAAGATCCGCCCGCGCCCGACCTGGGTCAGTGCGCGCCGGATGTCGTTCTGGAAGATGATCACCAGCACCAGCGGCAGCGAGATCAGGAAGCTGCGCAGCAGCCACGACAGCGTGTAGAGCTCGAAGTACTGCGACGCGCCGAACATCGCGGCGACCACCGTCAGACCGATCAGCATCTGCACCGCACGCGTGCCGCGGATCAGGTTGATCACCCAGTACACGAGGACGGTGACGATCAGGATGTCGGCCGCGTCGGCGAGACGCAGGTTCTCGATCACCTCGCGCACGGTCAGGCCTCGTGCAGGATCGCATCGGCGATGGCAAGCGCACGCCGGGTCTCGGCGACGTCGTGCGTGCGCACGATCGCCGCACCGCATGCGGCGGCGAGCACCGCCGCGGCGAGCGAGCCCGCGAGACGGTCGTGCGCATCGTCAGAGGCCGCGAGGCCGGCATCCCGCATCGCCTGCGCGACGAAACGCTTGCGCGACGCACCGACCACCAGCGGCAGGCCGGCAAGCGCACCCGTCGGCAGCTCGTCGAGCCGCCGCAGCAGCGCGAGGCTGTCACGCGCGGCCTTCGCGAAGCCGATGCCCGGATCGATCAGGATGCGCTCGCGCGCGACGCCCGCCGCGACGAACTCACCGACACGCGCGGCGAGCTCGGCGCGAAGGTCGGCGATGACGTCGGCGTACTCCGCGTGCCCGCTCATCGTCGCCGGCGTCCCGCGCAGGTGGCCGAGGACGATCGGCACCGCGAGCGACGCGACCTCTGGCGCCATCGCCTCGTCCAGGAGGCCGGCGCTCACGTCGTTGACCAGCGTCGCACCGCTGTCGACGGCGGCCCGCGCGACCTCGGCCTTGTACGTATCGACGGAGATCGGCAGTCGGTGTCCGCGCGCACGCAGCGCGCGAATCGCGGGAAGGACGCGGGCACGCTCGTCGTCCGCCGACACCGGCGTCGCACCGGGTCGCGTCGACTCCCCGCCGATGTCGAGGAGGTCGGCGCCTTCCCCGATCAGACGCTCCGCCAGCACGAGCACGGCGTCGAGGTCCGCCGCTCGGCTCGGAGCATGGAACGAGTCGCCGGTGACGTTCACGATGCCCATCACCAGCGTCCCGGTGCGCTCGATGCCGAGGATCGAGCGCACGTCCGGCCGGGTCAGCGCCCGGCTGATGTCGCGCTCGGCGTCCTCAGGACGCTGCCGGAGCGAGCGACCCGCTGCCATTCCCCTGGCACGACCGCATGAGCTCGTCGATCTCGTTGCTGTCGAGAACCTCGCGGTCCAGCAGCGCCAGGGCGATCTTGTGCAGAGCTTCGATGTTGTCGGTCAGCAGCTTGCGGGCGCGCTCGTAGCCGCGCGACACGAAGCTCCGGATCTCGGCGTCGATCTCCTGCGCGGTGCTCTCGGAGTAGCCGCTCGCCTGATTGAAGTCGCGGCCGAGGAAGATGTTCTCCTCCTTCGAGCCGAACGTCATCGGACCGAGCTTCTCGCTCATGCCCCACTCGCAGACCATCTTGCGGGCAAGATCGGTCGCGCGCTCGATGTCGTTGCCGGCACCGGTGGTGACCTGTCCGAGGACGATCTCTTCCGCGGCGCGACCGCCGAAGAAGATCGCGAGATCGTTCTCGAGGCGCGTGCGGCTCGCCGAGTAGCGGTCCTCGGTGGGAACCTGCTGCGTGAGGCCGAGCGCCATGCCGCGCGGGATGATCGTGACCTTGTGCACCGGGTCCGCGCCCGGCACCAGCTTCGCGACCAGCGCGTGGCCGGCCTCGTGATACGCGGTGTTGCGCTTCTCCTCGTCGCTGATGATCATCGAGCGCCGCTCGGAGCCCATCAGGACCTTGTCCTTCGCGAGCTCGAAGTCGCGCTGGCAGACCTTCTCCTTGTTGTTGCGCGCCGCGAGCAGAGCCGCCTCGTTGACGAGGTTCTCCAGGTCGGCTCCGGAGAAGCCCGGAGTGCTGCGCGCGAGAAGTGCGACGTCGACGTCGTCGCCGAGCGGGACCTTCCGCAGGTGCACGCGGATGATGCCCTCGCGGCCCTTCACGTCCGGCCGCGGCACGATGACGCGGCGATCGAAGCGGCCCGGACGCAGCAGCGCCGGGTCGAGCACGTCGGGACGGTTGGTCGCGGCGATCAGGATCACGCCGTCGTTCGACTCGAAGCCGTCCATCTCGACGAGCAGCTGGTTGAGCGTCTGCTCGCGCTCGTCGTGTCCGCCGCCGAGGCCCGCGCCGCGGTGACGCCCGACGGCGTCGATCTCGTCGATGAAGATGATGCAGGGCGCGTTCTTCTTGCCCTGAACGAACAGGTCGCGGACGCGCGACGCACCGACGCCGACGAACATCTCGACGAAGTCGGAGCCCGAGATGGAGAAGAACGGCACGCCGGCCTCGCCCGCGATCGCGCGCGCGAGCAGCGTCTTGCCGGTGCCGGGCGAGCCGACCAGCAGCACGCCCTTCGGGATGCGGCCGCCGAGCTTGGTGAACTTCTTCGGGTCCTTCAGGAAGGCGATGATCTCTTCGAGCTCTTCCTTCGCTTCCTGGATACCGGCGACGTCGGCGAACGTGTTCTTCTGCTGCGCCTCGGTGAGCAGCTTGGCGCGACTCTTCCCGAAGGACATCGCCTTGCCGCCACCGACCTGCATCTGGCGCATGAAGAACACCCACACGCCGATCAAGAGCAACATCGGGAACCACTGCACCAGCAGCACGACGTACCAGGGCTCGCCCTCTTCCGGCTTCGCCTGGATCTTGACGCCCTTGTTGCGCAACCGCTCGATGAGCTGGGTGTCGCCGGGGTCGTACGTGCTGAAGCGCTCGCCGCTCTGGAAGCGGCCGCGGATCACGTTGCCCTGGATGAGCACCTCGGAGATCTCGCCCTTGTCGAGAGCTTCCGAGAACTCGCTGTAGTCGCGCTCGGGCTCCAGTGCCTGCTGCTTGTTGAAGATCTGGAACAGCAGCAGGAACATGAGGCCGAGAACCAGCCACAGCGCGAGGTTACGTGAGAACTGATTCAAGCCTGATCTCTGCAAATTCCACCCGAAATCACAGGATTTTTTACCACGGCCGAATGACCGCGGCAATCCAAACCACGTCGTTCGACGGCGATTCTTCATTCGTCGTCATCGACCGCACTGCTCTCCCGTCGCTCGACCCCACTCGTCCGCTCCGCTCGCAGCATCACGCAGCCCCGCGTCGCCCCGCCCGGATCGGCGATCACGCTGCGCACCACACCGGGCACCCAGAGCACGTCCCGGCCGCAGCCAATGACGGCCAGAGTGGTCCTTTCGTGACGCGGAATCTTCGCATCGATGAGGATATCGGCAAGCTTGCGCCGTCCGTAAGACAGATGCACGCGGTCGCCCGGCCGCGGACCGCGCACCCAGAGCGGTCCTTTTGCGAGGTCGCCATCGAGCAGGGAGCGGCCGGCCGTGCCGCGCATCGCCGCAGCCGCTCCAGCAGGCGACGCCACCGTCTCGGCGTGCAGCTCCCAGCCCGGGATCGTCGCGCGACCGGGGATGTCGAGCCGCGCCGGCACCGCTGTGCATGCGGCCTGATCGTGCGTTCGTGCAAGGCCGAGCTCGCCGTAGCAGCGCCGCACGCAAAAGCCGCCGCCCAGCACCACCTCGCCCGAGGGATCGCCCCCCGCTGCGACGCCGAGGATCATGGCGATCTGCCGGGAGCCCGCCCGCACACCGGCGCGCGCCAGCCATCCATGCAGAACACGCGGTGCCGCGATCCCCGCGCGCCGCAAGACGTCGAGTGGCAACGCAGCGCCCGGACGCCCCGCCGGCAGCAGATCGTCGATGCGCTGCTCGGCGAGCGCGCTCTCCTGGTGCAGCTCGTCGGCGAGACGCGCGAGGCGCGCGCGGACGTCGACGCCGAGCTCCGCCTCGAGCAGCGGCAGGAGGCGCCGACGCACCCGGTTGCGGAAGAAGCTCGGGTCGGCGTTGCTCTCGTCCTCGACCCACTCGAGCCGGCGCGCCCTCAGGTAGGCGAGGCAAGCGCCATGGGACTGCTCGAGCAGCGGCCGCACCAGCCCGTCGGCACGGACGACGCGCATGCCCGCGAGGCTCGCCGGCCCGGCGCCGCGCGCGAGTCGCATCAGCAGCGTCTCGGCCTGGTCGTCGCGCGTGTGCGCCAGCGCCGTCCGCGTGGCGCCCCACTCCTGCGCGCAGCGCGCGAGGAATGCATGCCGCTCGCGACGCGCCGCCGCCTCGCGATTGCTCCGCAGCGACGCCAGCTCGTCGCACGCCCCGAGGAAGAACGGCAGCCCGAGGCGGCTCGCGAGGTCGCGGACGAACACCGCGTCGCGCTCGCTCGCCGCAGCGCGCAGGCGGTGGTTCAGGTGGGCGACGGCCAGGTCCACCGCGACGGCGCCTCTCTCCCGCAGCGCGACCAGGGCACTGATGAGGGCGGTCGAGTCGGCACCGCCCGACACCGCGACCAGGACGCGATCAGCGGGCGCGAGCGCGCCGTGAGCACGGATCGTGCTCAGGACCGACTGCTCGAACGCGTACGCGTCGTTCATCGAATGGCCGGCGAGCCGGCCTCGCGGGAGTGGCGACGGGAAGACTCGAACTTCCGACACAGGGATTATGAGACCCTTGCTCTACCACCTGAGCTACGTCGCCAGCGCGAAGCCCACCTCCGTTAACAACGGCGATCCGTCTTGTCGATTCCGGGACGCACCGCACCGCGCGCACGGCGACCTGGCCTAACGGACGCGATCGAGCTCGGCCGCCACGGAGCGGGCGGTGGCGTCCTTCTGACCACGCGCGACCTGGTGCAGCACCCCCTGCGTGAGATCGAGGCACGACAACCGCCCGCCGTACACGCACCCGGTGTCGAGGCCGATCTTGCGCGCCCCGCCGAACCAGACGTCGCGGTATGGCGTGTGGCCGAAGACCACCGTTGCGTCGAGGCGGTGATCGACGAGCAGGAACTCCTCGCGAATCCACAGCAGATCTTCGCGCGTCTGCGCCGCGAGCGGCACGCCCGGACGCACCCCCGCATGCACGAACGCGAACCCGTCCACCTCGTGCCGGAGCACCAGGCGCCGAAAGAACGCCAGGTGCTCCTCGGGCACCAGCGCGTGCGCGTCCTCCGCCGACGGAGCGCGATCCGACGCTGGCCAGCCGTAGCTCACCAGCGTCTGCGCACCGCCGTTGTGAAAGAACGCCTGCTTGTTGGCGCCGCCCTCGCCGATGAAGTCGAGGAACATCTCCTCGTGGTTGCCGCGCAGGAAGATCGTCCGCGGCCGACATGCGGCGAGCGCGCACAGGACGTCCACCGTCGCCGCCGATGCGCTGCCGCGATCGACGTAATCGCCCAGGAAGATGAGCTGGTCGTCGTCGGTCGGGTCGATCGCGGCGAGCAGACGCTCCAGCTCGCTCGCACAGCCGTGCACGTCTCCGACGCAGAGGAGCCGCCCCGCGCGCACGCGCTCACCCAGCTCCGCCGAGCAGCACCCGCAGGCGGTCCCGGTCCTCGAGCACCTCGAGCGCGGCGCCGTACGGATCGAGATCACCCGCGCGCAGCCGCTCCTCGATCGACGTGAACGACTTGCCTGCGAGCGCGCGGTCGAGCCGTTGGCTGAGCTCGTCGCGCAGGATCTCCGTCCACTCGACGACACGGTCGCGCGCGTCGTTCTCGGCGGTGCGCGACGCGCGCCGCGTCGCGCCGTGCGCCACGATCTGCGTCACCAGATCGTCGATGCCCTTGTTCGCGACCGCCTCGGTCAGCAGCACGGGCACGTTCCACGCCGCGGCCGGACGCAGGTGCAGCATCACCTCGAGCTCGTTCTTGAGCCGTCGTGCGCCGTCGCGGTCGGCCTTGTTCACGACGAAGACGTCGGCGATCTCGAGCAAGCCCGCCTTCATCACCTGGATGGTATCGCCCGCCTCCGGCACCAGGACGACCACGGTGGTGTGCGCGAGGCCCATGATGTCGAGCTCGGTCTGGCCGACCCCGACCGTCTCCACGATCACCACGTCGTGTCCGAACGCATCGAGGACGTGCACGACCTCGCGCGTCGCGCGCGCGAGACCACCGTGCCGGCCACGCGTCGACAGGCTGCGGATGAACACGCCGGGATCGAGGAAGTGCTCCTGCATGCGCACACGATCGCCGAGCACGGCGCCACCGGAGAACGGACTCGAGGGATCGACCGCGACCACGGCGACGGTCTTGCCCTGCGCGCGAAACGCCGCGATCAGCTTGTCGCCGAGGGTCGACTTGCCGGCACCCGGCGGACCCGTCAAGCCGATGAGCATCGCGCGACCCACGCGCGGGTACAGCTCGCGCATGATCGCCGGGACCTCGGGCGTGCGGTTCTCGACCAGCGTGATCAGGCGCGCGAGCGCGCGCCGATCGCCGCCCGTGTAACGTTCAAGGAGCCGGCTGATGTCCATGGCAATCGGAATCTGGCGCCGGCGTCGCGGCGGCAAACGAGGGAGAGGGTTCGAGGTCCGCCGGCATGCAGCGCTCCGGCGCGAGGGCGAGGCGGCGCGCGAGCGTCGACGCGAGAACGCTCGCGACGTCTGCGGGCGTGAGATCGGGACGTGCGCCCTCGTCGACCAGGCTGGTGGTGCGGACCCCGGACAGCCCGCACGGCTCGAGATCGCCGAAGCCTTCAGCCGCTCGCCGCTCGACGTTCAGCGCACAGCCGTGCAACGTCACGCCGCGGCGCACCGCGAGCCCGATCGACGCGAGCTTGCGTCCACTCGCGGTCCAGATTCCCGGCAGACCCGGACGCACGTGAGCGGCCACGCCGAAGACGGCCGCGGTGTCGCACAGTGCCGTTTCGAGCGCGGTGACGAAGCCGCGCACGCCGCGCCCCGCGGCGCGCAGCGCGACGACCGGATAGCCGACGAGTTGGCCCGGTCCGTGATACGTGAGCTTGCCGCCGCGGTCGGTGCGCAGCACCGGCAGCGGTGCGGCCGGAGGCATCTCGGCGTGGCGTCCCACGGTCAGGACCGCGGGATGCTCGAGCAGCAGCAGGAGATCCCCGGTGGTGCCCGTCGCGCGTGCGCTCGCGAGGCGGCTCTGCAGCGCCCGTGCCGCGTCGTAGCCGACCCGGCCGAGGTGACACCAGCGCAACGTCCCCACGCGGTTGCGATACCGGGCTCCCCGGAGTGCCGCAACCGCCTGCGCAGCCGGTCCGGGTCTCTCTGGCGGCTCGCTTGGACCCGAATTCGAGCCTGACGAGCGGGCCGCCCACGCTCCGGACCGGGCCGGCGCACAGGACGCGGCCCCGCGCCGCACGTCACGGCACGTCCGGCCCACCGGCATCCGCAAGGCCGGCGCGGCGCATGCGTCGCCACAGCGTGACGCGCGACACGCCGAGCTCGCGCGCCGCCTC
>JAIEPK010000040.1 GCA_019749875.1 Candidatus Binatia bacterium
CGGTCGGCCGCTCGGCTTTGCCTTCGCAGAGGGGCGGTGCGGGGCGGGACGGTCCTCGCACGGTCGCCATGCTTGACGGGGCGCGCTCCCCGCGCTCCTCGCGCTCCCTTCGGTCGGCCGCTCGGCTTTGCCTTCGCAGAGGGGCGGTGCGGGGCGGGACGGTCCTCGCACGGTCGCCATGCTTGACCTCCCGTGGCTCCGCGCTCCCTTCGGTCGGCTCGGCTTTCGGCCGTGCGGAGCGGGAGGTTGCGGGGGCGTGTCGCGAGCGCGTTGACGCGCTTCCCGGGTGTGCGGTGGCATTGACGCACGTCGTCTGCGATCTGGGGATCGCTTGAGCGAGGGGACGCAAGGGGCGGTACGTCCGCGGCGGCGCTGGTTGCGGCGCTTCGCGTGGCTGGTGCTCGGACTGATCGTGCTGATCGTCCTGGGCGCGGGCGCCCTGCTCTACCGCCTGTCGCTCGGGCCGCTGTCGCTCGATATTCTCACCAGCCGCGTCGCGCGGGCGCTCGAGCCCGCGGACGGATCCTTCCGTGTGTCGATCGGCGCGACCGAGCTGGTCTGGACCGACCGCTGGTACGACGTCGACCTGCGCGCGCGCGACGTCGCGTGCCGCGACGCAGCCGGCACGACGCTGGTCGGCGTGAGCTCGCTCTCGCTGGAGCTGAGCGTGCCCGCGCTGCTGCACGGCGAGATCGCACCGCGCGCGATCGAGCTGGCGGCGCCGCAGCTCTCGCTGGTGCGCGAGCCCGATGGCAACATCGACTTCGGCCTCGGCGGCGGCACCGCCGACGCGGGCGGCGAGTCGGTGTTCGCGAAGCTGTTCGCGGCGGGCGGCACGGACGGCGGCGCCGCCCCGGCCGCGCGCTTTCTCACCAGCATCGCGATCCGTGACGGGCGCCTCTCGCTGGTCGACCGTCACAGCGGCTTCACCACGCAGGCGGACTCCGTCTCGGTCGAGGTCGCGCGCAAGGGGGCGGCGCTCGACGTCCGCGCCACGACCGCGATCGCGATCGGCGGCGAGCACATCCCGCTCCAGGCAACGATCACGCGCGACACGGCGAGCGGCGGAACAGGAACGCTAGTCGAGCTTTCATTCAGCGATCTCGAGCCGGCGGCCGCGCTGCAGACGGCGCACGTGCTCGACCCGCCGCCCGGTTCGGTCGCGGCGTCGGTGCTCGAGGCCGCGTCGTACTTGCGGCTTCCGCTCGCGGGCAAGATCACCGCGCGTCTCGACGCTGCGGACGTCGTGCGTGAGATCGCGCTCACCGGCAGCGCCACGAGGGGCGTCATCGCGCTGCCGGCGCCGTTCGGCGATCCGCTCGCGATCGAGCGCATCGATCTCGACGCGCGCTACGACGCCTCGACGGACACGGTCTCGCTCAGCCAATTCGCCGTCGATCTCGGTGCGCCGGAGGTCCACGTGACGGGCCGCTGGTCGGGCCAGGAGTCGGGTGCGCTGCACGCCGACGCGACCATCACCGGGCTGCCGACGAACGAGCTGGCGCGCTACTGGCCGCCCACCGCGGCGGTGTCCGCGCGCACCTGGGTGACGCACAACATCAGCGGCGGCAGCGTCCGCGAAACCAGCGTCAGCGTCGACGCGACGCTGACCCCGGCCGCGTCGCCGCCGGCGTTCGCGCTCGGCAAGCTCGAAGGCAAGCTCGCGTTCACCGGCCTCGCGGTGCGTTACGTCGACACCATGCCGCCCGCGACCGACGTCAACGGCAGCGCCACGTTCTCGACCGACGGCTTCGACTTCAAGGTCACCTCGGCGAAGGTCGCGAACGTGGCCGTGCCGTCGGCGGCCGTCGTCATCGCGGGCTTCCAGAAGAAGATCACCACGATCGCCATCGACGCGCAGGCGCGCGGCTCGATCCGCGACGCGCTGACCATCGTCGACGCGGAGCCGCTGCGCTACGCGAAGCGCATCGGCATCGACCCGCAAACCGTCGCCGGGTCGACCACGGCGCGCGTCAAGCTCGGCTTTCCACTCGACGGTGCGCCGATCCCGCCCGATCTCGGCGTCGCGGTCGAGGCGAAGCTCGACGACCTCTTCCTCCCGAACGCGGTCGGCGATTTCGCGGTGTCGAACGGCGCTCTCGCGCTGCGCGTCGGCAGCGATGCGCTGGCGATCGACGGCAGCGCGTCACTCGCCGGCGTGCCGTGCGACGTGACCTGGCGCGAGACGCTCGGGGCGAAGAGCGGCGTGGGACGGACCATCGACGTGCGCAGCACCGTCGACGCGGAGGGACGTGCGGCGCTGGGCTTCGATCTGCGGCCCTGGCTCACCGGTCCGGCCGGCGTGATCGCGCACGTCGAGCAGCGCGTGGACGGCAAGGGCTCGGCGAGCGTCGGCATCGATCTCACCGACGCCACGCTCGACGCGCCCAGCCTGCGCCTCGTCAAGCAGCCCGGCACCGCGTCGCGCGCCGACTTGACCCTGGTGCTCGCGGGCAGCCGCATCACCACCATCAGCGCCTTCACCTTCCAGTCGCCCGGCGCGTCGGCGCACGGCAAGGCCACGCTGGGGACGGGGGCGGCGCGCCTCGCGACGGTCGACCTCGACGGCGTCTTGCCGCCCGCCGCACCGAAGGATCCGAGCCCGCAGTTCTCGCTGGACCTCACGCCGGCCGCGCGCGGCAACGGCTTCGTGCTGACCTCGAACGACGGCAGCACGCTGCTCGGACTTCTGATCCCGGACATGCAGACGCAGGGCGGGCGGCTCAAGTTCACCGGCAACGTCGACCTCGAGGCGAAGGGCCTGCCGTTCTCGGGCGACCTCGCGGTGCGGACGTTCAAGCTCACGCACTCGCCGGTGCTGGCCCGGCTGCTGATGCTGTCCTCGCTCGACGGTCTGCTCGGCACGATGCAGGGGCAAGGCCTCAGCTTCGATTCGCTGGCCAGCCACATCGACTACGGCGCGAGCGGCGTGAGCTTCAAGGACGGCGTCGCCGACGGGCCGTCGGTACGCCTGGTGTGGAACGGCTCGATCGACACCGTCAAGAACGACGTCGCGCTCGACGGCACGCTCGTGCCGTCGTTCTACGGGCTCAACACCGTCGCCTCGAAGGTACCGTTGATCGGCGGTCTGTTCGGCGGCGGCGATGGCGTGATCGCGATCGACTTCACCGTGCGCGGGCCCGTCAAAGATCCGAAGATCAGCGTCAAGCCGCTGTCGTCGATCGCGCCCGGTGTGCTGCGCAGCCTCGCGCGCAAGGTCAACTGGTAGCGCGGTCCGCTCAGCCGCCCGTCTTCGCTGCCGCGGCAGCACCGTTCGGCGGCGGCGACGCGTGGGGCGCGTCGCCGCCGCCGCGCACGCAGCGGAAGCCGAGATGCGTGGTGCCGCTGTCGATGGCGCCTTTTCCACGCCCGCCGGGGACGTAGCGCGAGCAGTACTGGTCGCTGCACAGGTACGACCCGCCGCGATGCACGCGCTTCGCGACGCCCGGCTCCTGCGGATCGAAGCTGTCGGCCGGGCCCTGCGGGTTCCTCGTCACCTCGCCCGCGGCGGCGTCCTTCGCGTAGGTGTCGGGGCGATACCAGTCGGAGCACCACTCCCAGACGTTGCCGGCGAGGTCGTAGAGGCCGAACGGGTTCGCCGGATACGACGCCACCGGAGCCGTGCCGACGTAGCCGTCCTCCTTGCTGTTCTCGTTCGGGAAGTGCCCCTGCCAGGTGTTCGCCTGCGGCTTGCCGCCGGGACGCAGCTCGTCGCCCCAGTCGTACTTCTTGCGGTCGAGGCCGCCGCGCGCGGCGCGCTCGAACTCCGCTTCCGTCGGCAGCCGCTTGCCGGCCCAGGCGCAGTACGCGGCGGCGTCCTCGTATGCGACGTGCACCACCGGGTGCAGCGGGCGGTTCTTGACGTCGCTCTGCGGCCCTTCGGGGTGGCGCCAGCTCGCGCCGGGCACGTAGCTCCACCAGGCCAGGTGATCCTGCAGCGGTACGGGCGCGTCGGGCGGCGTGAACACGATCGAGCCCGGCTTCAGAGCCTCCGGCGGCACGCCGGGGAAGTCCTCGGGGTCGAGCGGACGCTCCGCCACCGTGACGTGCTTGGTCGCGTCGACGAAGCGCTGGAACTGCTCGTTGGTGACCTCGGTGCGGTCCATCCAGAACGCGTCGACCCAGACGCGATGCAGCGGGCGCGCATCGGTCATCGACGGCTCCTCGGTGCCCATCCAGAACTCGCCGGCCGGCACCAGCACCATGCCGGGTGGTGGCGCGGGCGACGCGGCAGGCGCCGCGGCGACGGAGGACGCGCGCAACGACGACCCCTCCAGCACGGCCAGCACGACGCACGAGACGAGCAGCGAGCGACGACGCATCGAGCGCGCTTACCCACCGCGTCGGCGGGCCACAAGCGAGCACGGTCGCGGCGCGCGTCTTTGTCGCGCGGCATTTTCCCGGTAAGACAGGCGCGAGCGAGCAGGCACCGTGACATCCAGAGCAAATCCTGCTCGCGACACGGCGGGCGACGCAGCGCCAGCGAGCGCCGACGTCACGCGCGACCGCGACGGAGCGATGGTCGTCCGGCTGGCCGGGGCGTGGCGCCTCGGCGGCACGACGCCGGCAGTCGATCCGGTCGCGGAGCAGCTGCGCGGCACGCGGCCGCGCGCGCTGCGCTTCGATGCGGGCGGCCTCGGCGCCTGGGACACGAGCCTCCTCGCGTTCCTCGATCGGCTGGAGAATGCGGCGGCCGAGCGCGAGGTCACCGTCGAGCGCGGTGCCTTGCCCGAGGGAGTGACGCGTCTGCTCGACCTGGCGCACGCCGTCCCGTCGCGCACCGGATCGGACGGCGCGAAGAAGCGCGACGGATTGCTCGCGCGCACCGGTCTCGCCGCGATCGCGCTGCTCGCAGGCGGACGCGAGGTCGTGACCTTCGTCGGACGCCTCACCCAAGCAATCGGACGGCTCGTCACCGGACGCGCGCGCTTTCGCGGCGTCGACCTCGCGGTGTTCCTGCAGGACACCGGTGCGGCCGCACTCCCGATCGTCACCCTGATCAGCTTCCTGGTCGGCGTGATCCTCGCCTTCGTCGGCGCCGTGCAGCTCAAGCAGTTCGGCGCGCAGATCTACGTCGCGGATCTGGTCGGGCTCGCGATGGTGCGTCAGATGGGCGCGCTGATGGCGGCGATCATCATGGCCGGACGCACCGGGGCCGCGTTCGCCGCCCAGCTCGGCGCGATGAAGGTCAACGAAGAGATCGACGCGCTCACCACGATGGGCATCCCGCCGCTCGACTTCCTCGTCCTGCCCCGCTTCCTCGCGCTGGTCCTGATGATGCCGCTGCTCTGCATCTACGCCGACGTGCTCGGCATCGTCGGCGGCTTCGTCGTCGGCACGTCGATCCTCGGCATCTCGCTGTCGCAGTACTGGAACCAGACGGTCAACGCGATCGATCTCATGGACTGCCTGCCCGGGCTCATCATGAGCGTCTTCTTCGGCGCGCTGGTCGCGGTGTTCGGCTGCCTGCGCGGCATGCAGTGCGAGGGCAGCTCGAGCGCGGTCGGCGACGCCGCGACCTCCGCCGTCGTGTCGGGAATCGTGTCGATCATCGTCGCGGACGCGGTCTTCACCGTGCTGTTCGACATCCTCGGGATCTGACGGTGGCGACGCGCAGCGAAGCGAGCGGCAATGCACGCATTTCGGTGCGCGACGTGACGATGGCCTACGGCGATTTCGTCCTGATGCGCGGCCTGACGTTCGACGTCAAGCGCGGCAACGTGTTCGTCATCATGGGCGGCAGCGGCTGCGGCAAGAGCAGCCTGCTGCGCCACATGATCGGCCTGCACGAGCCGGCCGCCGGCGAGATCCTGTACGACGGCGACAGCTTCACGCACGCCGATCCCGAGCACCGCGACGAGCTGCTGCGCCGCATGGGCGTGCTCTACCAGCAGGGCGCGCTGTGGAGCTCGATGACGCTCGCCGAGAACGTCGCCCTGCCGCTCGGCGAGTACACCAAGCTCTCGGCGCGCGAGATCCGCGAGGTCGCGTGCCTGAAGCTGGCGCTGGTCGGGCTCAAGGGCTTCGAGGACTACTACCCGTCGCAGATCTCGGGCGGCATGCGCAAGCGCGCCGGCCTCGCGCGCGCGATGGCCCTCGATCCCGACATCCTGTTCTTCGACGAGCCGTCGGCGGGCCTCGACCCGATCAGCTCGCGGCTGCTCGACGACCTGATCCTGGCGCTGCGCGACAGCCTCGGCGCGACGGTGGTCGTCGTGACGCACGAGCTCGCGAGCATCTTCACCATCGCCGACGACTCGGTGTTCCTCGATGCCGACACGCGCCGCATGATCGCGCGCGGCAATCCCAAGGACCTCGTCGAGCACTGTCCCGAAGAGAAAGTCCGGCGCTTCCTCACCCGCAGCGCCGAGCCCGTGGAGCAACCGGCATGAGCAAACGCGTCAGCCCCACGTTGATCGGGGCGTTCGTCATCGGAGCGCTGGCGCTCGTCGCCGGGGCGATCGTGGTGCTCGGCTCGATGTCGTTCTTCAGCACCGTCTACCGCTTCGTGCTGTACTTCGAGGACTCCGTCGACGGGCTCGTCGTCGGAGCGCCCGTCAAGTTCAAGGGCGTACAGATCGGCAGCGTCGAGCAGATCCTGCTGGTTCCCGGCGACGAGGTCCTGCGCCCGCGCATCGCGGTGCTCATCGGCCTCGACGAGACCCGCATCCGTAGCCTCAGCGGACGGACCGCGACCTTCACGGAGCAGGAGGTCAGCCAGGCGATCGACAATGGACTGCGCGGCACGCTCGCCTCGCAGAGCCTGCTCACCGGGCTGCTGTTCGTCTCGCTCAACTACGAGACCGACGCCCCACCGGCGAAGCTCCTGCCGGATACCTTCGGCTACCAGCAGATCCCGACCGTGCCGTCGCGCGTCGAGCAGGTCGCGCAGACCGCGAACGACATCTTCAAGAAGATGCAGGCGCTCGACTGGCAGGGTCTCTTCGACTCGATCCACGAGACCATGAACGGGCTGCGCGATCTGGTCGCCGATCGCCAGACGCAGGACGTCACGCGCCAGCTCAACGAGACCCTGGAGAGCGTGCGGCAGCTCGCGAACCGCGTCGATGCGCGCGTCGACCCGCTCGCGCGCGACGTGCAGGACCTCGGCAAGAGCGTCAAGGACTCGCTCACCAAGATCGACCGCGTGACCGCCGAGCTGGGCAACCTGCTGCAGCACGACTCGCCGTTCACCTACGACGTGTCGCGCACGCTGCGCGAGCTCGAGTCGGCGGCGCGCTCGATCCGCGAGCTCGCGAACTCGCTCGACCAGAACCCGAACCAGGTCATCTTCGGCCGCGGCCAATGATCCGCAACGTGCGAACGATCCGGGAGAAGCCGATGCGTCCGTCCCCGCCCTACCTGCTCCGCGCACGGGCGCTGCTGCTCGCCGCGGCGGCGCTGTCGCTGGTCACCGGCTGCTCGTACCTGCTCGGCGTGCGCACCGAGCCGCCCAGGCTCTTCGTGCTGAGCACGACGCCGGCCGACGGCATGCAGGTCGTCCCGCCGGGCACCGTGCTCGGCTTCGGACCCGTCGATCTGCCCGGCTACCTCGATCGACGCGGCATCGTGCGACGCATCGACGCCAACCGCCTCGAAGAGTCGCGCACGGACCTCTGGGCGGAGCCGCTCGGCGCGGGCTTCAAGACGACGGTCGAGCAGAACCTGCGCCTGCGTCTGCCCGGCGTGCCGTTGCGGACGTTCCCGTGGCCGCTCGTGAACCAGCCCGATCTCGCGGTCGCGATCGAGGTGTCGCGCTTCGAGCTGACGCCCGGCGGCACGGTCGAGCTGAACGCACGCTGGAGCGTGCGCGATCCGGAGCGCGGCGTCGTGCTGCTCGATCACGACGCGGCCCTCGTCGAAACGGTGAACGGCCAGGGCGTCGAGGACGTCGTGGCGGCGATGAGCCGCGCCGCGGGCGCGCTCAGCGACGAGATCGCGCGTGCGGTCGCCGGTGCCGCGAGCACTTCGCCCGGAAAGAAGCGTAGCGGAGCGCGCTGAGCCGCATGCAGCGCGCGCAACGAAGCGCGCTGCACGGTACGCAGTGCGCACGGCGGACGCGCGGGCGCGACCGGCATGGCATGCGCGCGTGTCGCGCAGTCGCGCGTGCGTTCGCGGCGCCGTTGCGCGGTTGCGCTTCCCCCGACGGGTGCGGCAGCCCGAAAAGGCGTGCGGTCGGACGGCCCCGCGCTTGCTGAACGGACGCCGCATGCCGTTCGCGTTCGTTCGTTCCCTCATCGACCCCACCCATCACCGCAGCTCGACCCGACGCTCTCTCCTGCGACCGGCATCCCTCCTGGCGCTCCTCGTCGCCGTTGCTCCTGCGGCGTCCGCCCACGCGGCGGACGCCGCGGCCAGCGCGAACGAGACGCTGGCGAGCGCCTGCCCCTGTGCCGGTCCGAGCACCGGCGGACCGTGGCGCAGCCACGGGCAGTACGTGTCGTGCTTGACGCGCGCCGCTCGCACCGCCGCGCGGACGGCGGGCCTGAGCAGCTCCGAGGTGCGCACCATCATCCGAGACGGGGCACGCAGCACCTGCGGAATCGCGTCACGCGAGGAAGGAAACGTCCGCATCTGCGCGCCGAATCCCTCGCTCGCCTGCCCGATCGTGCGCACCGCGCACGTCGACGACTGCAGCGAGTGCGCGGCGGCGCTCGCCGGCGAGCTGGTGCACTGCGCCCGCGTCGTCGGCAGCGGCGGAGTCGAGGGCGACGTTTGCGGCACCGCGACGCGCATCGGTGCGCTCGGCAAGCGCGTCGTCGAGCACCGCACCGGCATCGACTGCCGGAGCTGCAAGGCCAAGCTCGGCACGCCGCAGGGCGAGGGCACGAGCTGCGCCGCGGCGCTGTGCGACGTGTTCGGCGGCGAGTGACCCGCAGCCGCGCGCGCGGGTCGACGCGGCGCCGTCGCGTGGATTCAGGTGCGCGAGGCTCCGTCGGCCGGAGCCTCGCGCGCCGCGTGGAACGTCAGAGCGCGAGCGTCGCGCTGCCGATGATCGACTTGGTGCCGGGCTTGGTCTCGCACTGCAGCTCGACGTCGACCAGCTTCTGACCGCCCTCTTCCCGCTTCGCCGTGACCTTCCCGGTGCAGGTGACCGGGTCGTCCGGCCAGGTGATGGCGCGGAACTGCACGTCGAAGCGCTTGACGCTGCCCGCGCCGCCGAACGCGACCAGCACGTTCGACAGCAGGCCCATCGAGAACATGCCGTGTGCGAACACGGACGGCAGGCCGACCGCCTTCGCCAGCGTCTCGTCGTGGTGCATCGGGTTGTAGTCGCCGGACGCGCCCGCATACTTGACGAGGTCCGTGCGGGTGACCTTCTCGTGGACGTACTTCGGCAGCTCGTCGCCGACGTTGACGCTCTCCCACTTGGCCGCCATGGTCACTGTCCCTCCGAGATGCGCAGCAGGAGAGCGCACACGCGCTTGCCCTGCTGGTCGTAGAACGCGCTCTCCATCGTGTAGATGGTGCGCACGCCGTTCTTGCCCTCGCGGGTCGCGATCGACTTCAGCATGCCCTTCGAGGTCAGCACGTCGCCCGCGAAGATCGGCCGGTCATAGATGATCTCCGTGCCCTCGTGCAGCAGCTTGCGCACGTCGTACTTGACGGCGGGCATCGACCCGCCGCCGGGCTCGTTGTCCTGGCCGATCGCGATCGGCAGGGTCGGCGGGGCGATCAGGCTCGGATAGCCGGCGGCCTTGGCCGCGGCCTCGTCGTAGTAGACGGGATCGGTCAGGCCGACCGCCTTGGCGAACTGACGGATGCGCGACTTGTCGACGTGGACCGTCGACGGCGGCCCCTCCTTGCCCACGAGGGGCTGATTGACGTTCTCGGCCATGGCTGGGTTGCTCCTCCTACGGTTGGCGCGAATCGGGGTACCATCGCGCAGCGACCGGCCCGCGCGCAAGGGCAATCGGCCGACCGACGACGCGACGCGGCGTCAGCGACCCTTGCGGTTCCGGAACAGCCCGCGCGACAGCATGGCGCGCAGCAGGTCGATGACCTCGTCCCGCGTGCGCACGCTGGTCGCGTCAATGCCGAGGCTCTCCCGCATCAGCGCCGTGACGTCGAACGGATGGCTGCCCGCGCCGAGCATGAGCATCAGGACCAGCTCGGGACGGAACTCGGCAGAGAACGCGCCGCTGCGCTGCCCTGCACGGAGCGCCTCGACCACGGTGCCGAATGCCGGGCGAAGGTAGCGGTCGACGAGGTAGGTCAGCCGCGGACTCGGCGCCGCCCCCTCGCGTGCGATGACGCGCGTCACCTCCGGCCGCGCCGAGACGAAGCGCACGAAGCGCTCCGCCCCGTCGAGGAGCTGCTCCTCCGGCGTGTCGCCGACGCCCGTGGTGAGCGGCCCGACGTCGGCGAAGAGCTCGTCCACCGCGGCCCGCCACAGCGCTTCCTTGGAGCCGAAGTGGTGGTGCACGAGCGGCTGCGTGACGCCGACCTCACGCGCGATGCCGGCGGTCGTGGTGCCCTCGTAGCCCTGCTCGGAGAACGAGCGGATCGCCACCGCCAGGATGCGCTCGCGGCCGTCCTTCTCGGCCGGCGCGGGCGCCGAGCGGCGCGACGTCGCGGGCTTGCGGCTGGTCCTGCGCGAAGCGGGCACGTGCGCCGGGCTACCATGCCGCCGCACGCGAACAACCTCGCGTGTCGTTTCGGCGACGCCTCGCGCACGACCTCCTCGACGCGCGCACCATCGGTCACGCGACGGCGCGATCGAGGATCTGCGCCAACGCGGACGACAGCACGCGACGCGGCTGCGCGACGGCGCCGAGGCTGCGCCACGCGACGAAGCGGTCCGGGCGCACCAGGACCGCGCCGTCGCGGCCGAACTGGCGGCGTCGCAGCCAAGCGCAGCGCGGGTCGCGATAGTCGCCGTCGAGGTGACCGATGCGGATCGCGTCGATCGGCAGAGCGGCGTCGCGCGCGATGCTCCGCGCCGCGTCGATCCACGCCTGTCCGTCCTCGCCGGCGATCAGCAGGAAGCGGCCGGGGCGCACGACGTCCTTGATCGCGAGGCGCGCGCCGTCGCGATCCTCGAGCTCGGCGTGCGGCAGCGGTACGCCGGGCCGCGTGCTCGGCACGTACACGCGCACGTCGTCGAGCGCCGGCGGCTCCGGCGTCCCGTCGGGGACCACCGCGGACGACTGGTAGCGATAGCCGAACTCGATCGCGTGCTCGCGGAACTCCATGGACTGCGTCGCGAACAGCGCGAGCGCGCTGCGGCGTCCTTCCGCTCCCTCCGGGCCGTCGCCGAGCGCACGGCGCAGCACCGCGAGGTTCGCGTCGACGTCGCTCGACGGGTTCAGGCCGAGCGTCTGTCCGATGACGGTGTGGTTCATCGCGTTCTCGAGCGAGCGCTGGACGTTGCGCCCATCCGACGCACGGCGCTCCGGCTCGTAGCTGTCCAGCAGGCCGTCCCCGGCATGACCGGCGAGGACCGCGGCCACCTTCCAGCAGACGTTCTGCGCGTCGTGGATGGCGCTGGTGAGCCCGAGCCCGCCGGTCGGTGGGTGGCGGTGTGCCGCGTCGCCGACGAAGAGCACGCGTCCGACCCGGAAGCGGCTCGCGAGGATGCCCTCGATCGACCAGCGGCTCACGACGTGGACCTGCGCGTCCAGATCCGGAACGCCGAGCACTTCCTTCATCCGAGCGATCGCGTAGCCGTCGTCCATCGCGCGCGCGTCGTCGTGCTCGTAGCTGAGGTGGAAGACCCACTCCTCCGAGTGTCTTCCCCAGCGGGTCGGCCCCATCGGCACGAGCGTGCCCCACAGGCCCGCGTCGGGCAGCAGGATCCAGCGGATCAGCGTGTCGTCGTCCGTCGCCCAGCGCGACAGGTCGGCCGTCATGTAGATCGACACGATGCGCACCAGGTCGCGCACGCCCTCCATCTCGACGCCGAGCTTGCGGCCGATCGTGCGGCCGCCGTCGCAGGCGAGCACGTAGCGCGCGCGCACCGTGTACGTGGAGTCGTCGTTCTTGTCGCGCACCGTCGCGGTCACGCCGCTCGCGTCCTGCGCGAGGTCGATCACCTCGTGGTGGAAGCGCACGCGCCCCGGCGCGAGCGACTCGGCGTGCGCCTTCAGCAGCGGCTCGAGGCGGATCTGCGGCAGGTTCGTGGTGAGGCACGGACTCGCCGAGGCCCAGTCCGGGTCGAGACCGCCGGCACCCCAGCACTCGAGGCGCGCGAGACGCTTGCCGTAGACCGGATCCGGACCGGCGAAGCCCGCGTAGAACGCGGTGTAGCGCATGTTCTCGGGCGGCGTGCCGCGTGCGTAGATCTCGTTCGCGACGCCCGCGTCGTCGAGGATCTCCATCGCGCGCTGGTTCAGCACGTGCGCCTTGGGCAGGATCGAGGTCGTCGGCAGCGCGCTCACCAGCAGCGTCTCGACGCCGAGCTTGGCGAGCAGCATCGACGCCGTGAGGCCGGCTCCGCCGCCTCCGACGATGAGAACGGGAACGTCGACGTCGGGCATCGTGGTCTCCATTCGGGTGACGTCGTGCGCGTCCATCACGCGCAGCGATCCTCGACCGACCGCGACGGCAGCTCACAATCGCGCGCGCAGGCGATCCCCTGCGCGCGCAGCCAGGCCGCGTGCGACCGCGGCACGAGATGCTGCTGAACGTCGATCCGCCGGTGTGGCATCACCTCTCCGGCGCTTGGACTTATAGACCTATAAGTCTCGTGTCAAGCGTGTTCTCCGGCGTCAGCGACCGCGCCTCGCGACGGTGGTGTCGAGCCATGCGCGAGAGGAGGCGCGGACCGGCGCTCGGAACGGATCCCCGCCGCCCCGCCCCATGCTCAGAACGTCGTCATGCCGCCGTCGATCGTGTACAGCGAGCCGTTCACGTAGCGCGCCTCGTCGCTCAGCAGGAACGCGATCACTCCGGCGACCTCGGCGGGCTCGGCGTAGCGGCCGAGCGGAATCTGCGACGCCATCATCTGCTTGAGCGCCGCCGGCTGCCCCGGCAGGAAGCCCTCCTCGAGCGAGCGCATCATGCGCGTCTCGACCGGTGCCGGCAGCACCGCGTTCACGCGGATGCCGGCCGCGGGATAAGTCGATGCGGCGGCGCGGGTGAGGCCGACCACGGCGTGCTTGCTCGCGACGTACGCGCCGATGAGGCCGTTCCCCGTGATTCCCGCGACCGAGGCCAGGTTCACGATCGCGCCGCCGCCACGCGCCTTCATCGCCGCGTGCGCGTGCTTGAGGCCCAGGAACACACCTCGGACGTTCACCGCGAGGACGCGGTCGAACACGTCGTCGGGATACTCCTCGAGCGGCTTGACCACGCCCTCGATGCCCGCGTTGTTCACCAGCAGGTCGATGCCGCCGAACCGTCGCACGCCCTCCTCGACGTAGCGCGCGACGTCCGCCGCGACCGCGACGTCGGCCACCACCGGCAGGGCTTCCACCCCGAGCGCTGCGACTGCGGCGACCGCGGGCCCCAGGTCCTGCATGCGCAGGTCGACGGCGACGACGCGCGCCCCCTCGCTCGCGAGGCGCTCGCACGTGGCGCGGCCGATCCCGCCCGCGGCTCCCGTCACCACCGCGACCTTGCCGGCAAACCGGTTCGACTGACCGATCTTCTCCATGGCTGGTTCTCGCCCGGCGGGGCTGCGACGCGCAAACCACCCGGCGCTCGACCCATCATCCATCTGGGTGACGCCCCCGGGACAGCCGTGCGCTAAGCTCGCCGTTCAGGAGAGCTTTCCATGACGTTCACGGACATGGACATGACCGACCCACCGGCCACCGCGCGTCCCGATCTCGACCCGGCCGACGCGCATCGCGCGGCAGCGCTGCGCGACCCACGGCGGCATCCGATCGGGTACCTCGCGGGCGATCCGGGCACGGGCGCGCTCGCGCCCACCGTGTGGTTCGCGACGGTGGAGGATCTGATCGCCTTCCTCCTCGACACCGAGATCGCGCTGCTGCGGTTCGACGAGTGCGACACGACCCGAATCGCGGGCGCGCTGCGGCACGAGATCGGTGCGACGCGCGACCCCCGGCGGCTCGATCCCGGCCGGTTGTCGGCGGCATTCGAGGGCTGGTGCCAGATCCTGTGGGTCGGAACGTTCGCCGACCTGTGCACGCGCGGCGGCGACGTGCCGAAGCACCTTCGGCTCGCGTTCCGCAGCGACACTCGGCTCGGCGAGCACGCGGGGCCGATCGCGGACGACGAGATGGACGACTTCGTGGAGTGGCTGCAGAACGCCTAGGCCGCAGCACCGATCGATCGGCGCGGCGGCGTCTTCACGCGGGCAGCCCGCGCAGCGTCTCGAGCGCCTCGTCGATGTGCTTCGCGATGCCGAACTCGCTCTGGATCACGCGCCGCACGACACCGTCACGATCGATCACGAAGGTCACGCGCTTGGGTGGGAACCAACCGCCGAGGCGCGCCACGCCGTAGGCCTTGCAGATCGTCGCGTCGCGATCCGACAGCAGCGGGAAGTTCAGCCGGAAGTCGGCGATGAACTTCCGATGCGCGTCCTGCGAGTCCATGCTGACGCCGACGATGGCGGCGCCGGCGTCCGCGATCTCGCCGGCGTGATCGCGGAAGCTGCACGCTTCTTTGGTGCAGCCCGGCGTGTTGTCGCGCGGATAGAAGTAGAGGATGAGCGGCTTCTTGCCGCGGAAGTCCGACAGCGACAGGGTGCCGCCGTCCGCCGTGGGCGCCGTGAAGTCGGGCGCGCGCTCTCCTTCGCGGATCATCGCGTCTCCCCCGCAGCGCGCTTGCGCGTCAAGAGCAGACCGTCGGCGACCGGGATCATCACGCATTCGACGCGTGGATCCGACGCGACGAAGTCGTTCAGCGCGCGGATCGCGACCGTGTCGTCCTTCTGGTTCTGCTCGTCGACCACGCTGCCGCCCCAGAGCACGTTGTCGAACACGATGAGCCCGTTCGGCTTGAGCCGCTTCAGGATCTCCTCGTAGTACGTCTTGTAATTGACCTTGTCGGCGTCGATGAACGCGAGGTCGACGGTCTCGCCTTCCGGCAGGGCACGCAGCGTGTCCGTCGCCGGCGCGATCTCGAGCCGGATCCGCTCCGCCACGCCGGCGCGCTGCCAGAAGTCGCGCGCGATCGCGGTCCATTCCTCGCTCACGTCGCAGCACAGAAGCCTTCCGCCCGGCGCGAGTCCGCGCGCGATGCTGATCGCGGAGTAACCGGTGAACGTACCCACCTCGATCGCGCTCTGCGCGTTCATGATGCGCGCAAGCATGGTCAGGAAGGCGCCCTGCTCCGGTGCGATCTGCATCATCGACCATCCGCCGAGCTTGCCGGTCTCCTCGATCAGCGCCGCGAGCACCGGATCGCGCTCCGAACGATGCTCGAGCACGTAGCCGTAGAGCTCGGGGGTGAGCTTCGTGAACTTGTCCAGCATCCGGCGAGATTGGCGCGTGCTCTCGAGGCTTGTCAACGAGGACGCGCCGAGAGGGCGACGTCCGAAACGGCAACCGGCGCCGTCCCAGACGGCCCGTGGCCGCGAACCGGTACTTGTCGGCACGACCGATCACGGACACCATCGGCCTTCCGTGTCGTCCGCTGCCCCCTTAGCGCGCGTCGCCGTCGTCGCGACGCTGCTCCTGTGCTGCGCACCGCGCGCAGGGGCACGTGGCGGCGCCTGCGCGCGATGGTCTCCGGAGGCGCGCCGCACCGGCAGCGTACCGGCCGTCCTCGCCGAGCTGTCCGGCATCGCGGCGAGCCGCCGCCACCCCGGCATCTACTGGGCGCACAACGACTCGAACAACGCCGGCGCACTCTTCGCGCTCGACGAGACCGGTCGGGTCCGGGCGCGCTTCACCCTGCGCGGGCTCAGGCCGCGCGACACCGAGGACATCGCGGTCGGCCCTTGCGCGAAGGGCGGCTCGCGCAGCTGCATCTACCTCGCCGATACCGGCGACAATCTGCGGCGCCGGCGCGAGGTGTGGATCGCGCGCGCGGTCGAGCCCGAGACGCTCGACGGCGGCGTGCTCGACGTCGACGCTCGCTCGTTTCGCTATCCCGACGGATCGCACGACGCCGAAGGGCTCGTGGTCGACCCGCGCAGCGCGGCCCTCTACGTGATCACCAAGTCGCTCGACGGGCTCGGCGAGGTGTACCGGCTGGACGGCCTCGGTGCCCGGGCCGGAGGCCGCGCGGTGCCGATCGTGACGTTGCCGGCACCCGGCGCACTGGCACGCTTCACCACCGCCGCCGACGCGCACCCGGACGGCGAGCGCCTCCTGCTGCGGACCTACACCTCGGCGTGGGAGCTGGTGCGGCGAGGTGCGCGCTCGCTGGAGGAGGTGTTCCGCGCGCCGCCCGTCGAAGTCACCGCGCCTGCGCAGCGTCAGGGTGAAGGGATCGCGTACACGTCCGACGGACGCGGTTACGTGCTCGCCGGCGAAGGTGCGGGCAGCGCGCTCTACCGCGTCGAGTGCGCGTCCGGCGAGCCGCCGTCGGGCGCTGCGTCCACGACACCCGCGGGCTCGGCCGTGGGAGCGAGCCGCAGCGTCAGCGGGTGATCGACGAAGCGGACGAACACGTCGCTCCAGTACTTGTCGGCCATCGCGTCGGCGACCTGGCCGACCATGTCGGGCGCGACCGTACCCGTCACCCGATCGAACTCGAGCCCCGCGATGCGCACGCCGATGACCGGCTTGGTGATGTTGCCGTCGAAGCGTCCCGCCGCGCGGCCGCCGAGACGCACGTAGAGCTGACCGTCGAGCACGACCAGCCAGACCTTGAACCAGTGCGGCTCGTCGCCGGGGGCGGTCGTGCGCAGCTCGACGGTGTCTTCGTCGCGCCAGCGCGCCGGATCCCACGCGGACGCCGGAGTGTCGGCGCGCGCGACCGCCACCAGCGCGAGCAGCGCGCCGAGGGCTGCGAGGAGCGAGCTTGCGATGCGCATACGATCTCCTTGACGGCGAGCGCGCGCAGCACCTCGTTCGGCTGCCTGACGTCGCCGGGATCCGAACGGCTCCGTATCCTGATCCGGACCAGCGTCCAAGCCCGTGCGCGCCTGCCGGTTTCGTGTCAAGGTCGGAGCGCATGACGAGCACGGGAGGTGGCGTGAGAGCACGGAGGTCGGTACGAGGCGCGGGCACTGGCACGCTGCTGTTGCTGCTGGCGGGTGCAGCGATCGCAGCCGAGTCGTCGGCTCCGGTCAAGGTCGTCGAGACCATGCACACCGGAATGGTCGACGTCATGAAGGTCGCCGCGACGACGACCTTCGAAGAGCGTGCGACGAAGCTGGAGCCGGTGATCGACGCCGCCTACGACCTCGATTTCATGGGTCGCAAGTCGCTCGGCAAGAGCTTCGACACGCTGTCACCCGAAGATCAGAAGCGCTGGCTCGAGGCGTTCCACCGCTTCATGGTCGCGAACTACGCCGGCCGCTTCACCAGCTATTCGGGGCAGAAGTTCGAGACCTTGGGTGACGAGCCGGCGGCGCAGGACACGGTGCTGGTCCGGACGCGTCTCATCGATCCCGGCAAGGAGAACGTCGATCTCGCCTACCGCCTGCGCCAGCAGGACGGCACGTGGAAGATCATCGACGTCTACCTGAAGGGAACGGTCAGCGAGCTCGCGCTGCGGCGCTCGGACTTCACCGCGATCCTCGACCGGCAAGGGTTCGCTGCCCTGATGGCGAACCTCGACGAGAAGATCGCCGACCTTCGCGACGGCAAGGTCAAGTAGCGGGTTCGGCGGCAGCCGTGGGCGCGGGCGGCGACGGCTCGGCCTCGCGTGAAACCACTCGATCGTCGTCGTCGGCGAGCTTCGCCATGCGGTCCTGGTAGTAGGCGCTGCGCAGCGCGGCGTAGTAGTCGAGCGATGCCTGCTCGAGCCGCTTGAGGTCCTCGCCGTGCTTCTCGCGCATGGTGAGGCCGACGGTGCCCTCCTGGACCGACGCGACCACCAGCGGCGCCGGGCCGAGCAGGTAGATCGCCGGCTGGAGCGCGATGTCGACGATCGTTCCCAGTCCGTCGCGTACGGTCGTCGGACCCAGCAGCGGCACGATCAGGAACGGCCCGCTGCCGAATCCCGTACGTGCGAGCGTCTGACCGAAGTCCGCCGAGTGGCGCTCGAGGCCGAGGCTGGTCGCCGGATCGAAGAAGCCGGCGCAGCCGATCAGCGTGTTGACCGCGAAGCGTCCGACGGTGACCGCTGCGTTGTGCATCTCTCCTTGCAGGATGTCGTTGACCAGAATGGCGGGCGACTCGAGGTTCGCGAGGAAATCGCGCACGCTCTTCTTCGCGAGATCGGGCATCGCGGCGCCGTAGGCGTCCGCGACCGGCTCGACCACCCAGCGATCGACGGTCTGGTTCAAGGACAGCGTCTTGCGATTGACGGACTCGAAGGGATCGGGGAACGACGTCGGCCGATCGTCGAGCTCCAGCTCCAGCTCGTCGTCCGCCGTGCGGGATCCGGCAGCGGCAGCCGGTGCCGCTGTCTGATCGCCAGAAGTGCCGGTCGTCGTGGCGGTCGCTACCTCCGTGGAGCGGCCGGCGGATGCGGCATCGGCTTCGGCCGGCGCGCCGCTCGAGCCGTCGGCGGGCAGCTCGATCTCGTGCGTGACCGGGGCGAACGCCTGCTCGGTGGGAACGATCGGGGGTGCGGTCACCGGCCGTACCGACGACCGCGCCGAGGCGAGCGCGCAGCCCGGTGCGGTGACGAGCGCGGCCACCAGCCCCGCCACGACCATCGTACCGACACGTGGCCGCGGCGCTCGGAGCCGGGCCGTCACGGAAAGACCGACGCGCATCAGACCATCAAGATACGAGAAACGATGCCACCCGACCAGCCCGCTTCGTCGTCGAGCCCGGTGGCCTGGGACGATCGCTCGAATGCCTCGTCGACGGGCCACCTCAGGCCGCGCGCCGCTCACCCGCCAGCGCGGCCGGCAGCCAGACGCGAAAGGTCGAGCCTCGTCCCGGCTCGCTGTCGACGCCGATCGTGCCGCCGAGCAACGCCACCAGCCGCTGCGCGATGTAGAGGCCGAGGCCGACGCCGCCATAGCTCTTCCCGTCACCTCCCGCCGCCTGACGGAAAGCGTCGAAGATCTCGCTCTGCTTCTCCGCCGGGATCCCGATGCCGGTGTCGCGCACGGCGATCTCGACACCGCCGCGCAAGCGCCGCGCGCTCACCCGCACCGAGCCGTGCTCGGTGAACTTGAGCGCGTTGCGCACCAGGTTCTTGACCACGACCTTCAGCTTCAGACGATCGGTCCGCACCACGCCGATCGCGTCTTCGGCCTGCCAGGACAGAGCGACGGCGCTGCGGTCGCGCGGCACCTGGATCGACGGTGCCAGGTCGGCGAGGAACTCCGCGACGTCCACCGCTTCGGGATCGACGCGCACCCGACCGGCCTGCAGCCGGCTCATGTCGAGGGTCGCGGAGATCAGCTCGCACAGCTCGTCGGCTGCGCGATCGATGCGCCGCACCGTGTCCGCCTGCCCGGGTCGGAGCGGCTCGAACGTTCCCTCGAGCAGCAGGTCCGTGTAGCCCACGATGATGTGCAGCGGCGTTCGCAGCTCGTGCGACATGGTGGCGACGAACTCCGACTTGACGCGATTCGCCTCCTCGATCTGCTCGAGCAGACTGGCGTTGCCGAGCGCCATCGATGCGAGCTGCCCGATCCCCTCCGCGATGCGCAGCTCGGCCGGGCCGAAGACGTGCCGCGCGTCGCGTCGAATCGCGGTCTGGAAGCCGACCACGTCGTTGCCGCGACGCAGCGCCACGTAGAGACCCGGGCGCAGCGCGGCGTGCCGCGCGAATGGAGCGAGCTGCAGAGCCTCGTGCGCCGGCGGATCGATTGCCACCACGCCGTTGCCGCGCAACCGGTCGAGCAGCGGTGCGAGCGCGCGCGAAGCGATGCGCAGCACGCGCGTTCCCTCGTTCTCCTCCTGCGTCTGACCGAATCCCGCACGCAGCACGAATGCATCGTCCGACGTCTCGTGCAGCCAGGCCTGGCTCAGGTCGCACGGCAGAACCTCGGCCGTCAGAGCGCACAGGCGATCGAGCTGGGTCGGCGCGTCCAGGGTCGAGATGAGCTCGCGTCCGGCGCGCACCAGCGCGCCCGAAACGCGTGCCTCCGCTGCGAGCCGGGCGCGCGAGTCGCGCAGCGCGCTCTCGCCGCGCCGCAGGTGGCGCGCCACCAGCCACGAAACCAGCACGCCGACGCTGACCAGCAGCAGGCCCGCGAGGACGAGGAGACGCTGCACCATCCGTTGCACCCAGCGCGCGGCTTCGCCGAGATTCGCGCTGAAGTCGTCGGCGAGCGGCCCCGCGGCGGCGTCGATGGCGTCGAGCTCGTCGAGCAGCCGCTGCATCTCGAGCGCATCCGCATCGCGAACGATCGCTCGATGGATGCGTCCTCCGAGCTCTTCGAGCTTCAGGATCTGCTCGTCGGCCGCAGCCCAGATGTCCACGGAGCGCGCCATGTACGAGACGTTGCGGAAGCGTCGGAAGAGCCCGATCAACGCGGGCACGTCGTCGGGATGGTTCCGTCCCTGCAGGAAGCCGCTGCTCGCCGTCGCGGCGTCCGGATCGGGCCGATCGAGCGCGAGGCGCGCACGGCGGTCGCCGAGCGGCACGGCGATCGCCTCGCGGAACGTCTGCCAGTCGTGCGCGTCCCGCGTCGTCGCGTAGCGCTGCAGGCGGTAGACGGCCGTCTTCTGCCCCTTCGACCACAGCCCCTCGCCGCCGACGTAGGCCCGCACGGCGGACAGGACGTGCATCTCCACCACCGCGAACAGGACCAGCGTCGTCACGATCGCAGCGAACACCACGACGACCAGCGCGAGCTTGCCCTCGAGCGGCACGAGACGCAGCCGGCGGCGGAACCTCGATGCAGCCATGGACCTGCCCATGGCATCGGCTGCCGAACGGGGTCCGTTGAGGATCGTCGCGGCGAAAATTGGCCGGTTGCGGCTTCTACGCAGCGCAACCGCCGTGCGCCCCCGTCCGACCGGGGTCGTTCCTACAGCGATCGCTGTAAGAACGACACGCGAGCTCTCACCGCATCTCGCCGAGCACCCAGGCAGCGGTGTCCTCCGGCAGATCCGGCAGGTAGCGCAGGAACTCCTCGACGTCCTCGCCCACCAGCGAGCGGCTCATGTTGGCGCGCAGGAACTCGAGGTAGTGGGCCGCGACGCGCTCGCTGAGCAGGCCGCATCGGCGCAAGGTCGGGATCACGAATCCCTGCACCGGCCCGAGACGCCGACCCTTCTCCTGGTCGCGCGTGAGCTCTTCCATCTCGTTCTGCAGGCACGTCAGAAGCTCGCCCGCGTCGATCCCGACTTCAGACCAGACGCGCAGGATCTCGCCCATGAACGCCTGCTGGTTGCGGTTGTCGATCAACGTGCGCGAGGCTTCGAGCGCGAAGTCTTCGAGCTCCGTGCGCTCCGCGTCGGACAGGCACGGCACGCAGCGGTCGATGTACTGCACGCCGTAGGCATGGTGGCGCGACTCGTCACGCGCGACGTACGTCAGCAGGTCCTTGAGCAGCGGCTCCTCGGTGAGCGCGCGCATGTCCTTGAACGAGTACAGCGCGAGCCCCTCGACCACGATCTGCATGCCGACCAGCTTCTTCATCCAGTCGCCGGTCGCGAGCGTCGAGTCGAGCACGCGGCGCAGCGGCACCGAGATCGGGCGGACCTCGTCGAGCTTGTCGATGTACTTCGCGAAGACCTCGACGTGGCGCGCCTCGTCCATGGTCTGCGTCGCGGCGTAGAACTTGGCATCGGTGTGCGGCACCGCGTTCACCAGCTGCGCGGCGGTCATCAGCGCGCCCTGCTCGCCGTGCAGGAACTGGCTCAGGCGGAAGGACGCCGTGCGGCGCGTGACCTCCCAGACCTGCTCCTCCGAGAGCGACTTCCAGTACGAGCACTTCTCGATCGGCAGCGCCGCTCCGAGCGGGGTGGTCGCGAACTTCACGTGGTCGATCTCGCGGTCCCAGTCGAGGTCGCGCTCGGCGACCCACTGCGCCTCGGTCGCCTTCGAGTACAGATTCCGAAGCTCGTCGACCTCGGGGTCGTAGCTCCACTGGTAGATCACCTGCATCGCCGTCTCGAGCGGCGGCTCCTGCGTGTCGGTCTGGATCGCGAAATCGCTCATGCATTGCTCCGATCGTCGTTCTTGCGGCCCCGCGGGGCCGCGACCGTCGTGTCGCCGACGGTGCGAATGATCTGCTCCAGCGCCGCGAGCGCGTCCTTCTTGCGCCCGTGCTCGAGGGCCGCGAGCGCCGCGTCCATCGCGGGCGCGAGACGTCCCGGATCGCGCCGCATGCGGCCCCGCGCCTCGCGCAGCGGCTGGGCCTGCAGGAAGGCGTGCGTGCGCCGCGCGAGCATCTGCCAGACGCGGTTGCCCGTCATGTCGGAGAGGACGACCAGCACGTCGTGCAGCGCGCGCGCCCGCTCCTCGTGCTCGCGCGACGCGTCGGCGAAGATCGCGCGCAGGCGGCGCAGCTCGTCGAGGTCGTGCGGACGACAGCGCTCGATCGCGAGCCGGCCCATCTCGAGAAGCAGCGGCCCGATCACCTCGTTGAGCTCGCCGAGCATCGCGAGGTCGACGCGGCCGCCGCGGAAGATCATCGCCGGCAGGACGTCGAACGAGGCGTCGATCAGCGGCTGCACCGTCGCGCCGTCGCCCTGGCGTACCGACACCAGGCCGAGGCCCTCGAGAACCTTGATCGCCTCGCGCACCGACGTCCGGTTGACCTGGAACTCCTCCGCGAGCTCGCGCTCCGGCGGCAGGCGGTCACCGGGCGCGAAGCGGCCGTCGAGGATCGCGTCGCGGAGCTGCTCGGCGACGTCCTGATGCAGACGGCGCCGACGCGGCGGCTGGAACGGCAGCACGGTGCGGGAAGCGGCGGTCACGATTGGCCGTCTTATCCAATGGTCCAACCAATTGTCAACCGCTGGACGCTTGCGATCCGAGCGGAAGACCCCGACAGTCGTCGCCGGGGGCATGGCGTCGAGCGTCCGAGAGGGAGCGCCGCACCGCGCGGCGCGCGAGGGATCAGACGACATGACGACGGCACCGAGCGGCGCGTCCATGCCGCGCGACGCACGCGCGCCCGCACGCCTCTCCGGGTCGCGCTTGCGCTCTCTGGTGCGCTTCTCGATCGCGCTGGCGCTGCCATGGATCCTCCTCGAGGTGGGTCTGCGCGTCACCGGCTGGCAGCCACCCGACATGCGTCCGCGGGTCGCCCTGTTCCCGCGCTTCCCCGCCTTCTACGAGCCGAACCGCGAGCTCGGCTGGGTGCTGAAGCCCAACCTCGACTGGCAGTCCATGGAGGTCGCGATCCCGTTTCGCACCGACGCCGACGGCCATCGCATCCACGGCGACGCCGCACGGCCCGGCGCTACCCTGGCGGTCGACGCGATCGGCGACTCGAGCACCTTCGGCTTCGGCGTTCCGGAGAACGACACGTACCCGGCGCGACTCGAGCGCCTGCTGCGCGAGGCGACCGGGGACGCTTCGCTGCGCGTCCGCAACCTCGGGGTGCCGGGCTACACGTCGTACGAGGCGCGCAGCCTCGCCGAGCGCGACACGCCGCACGCCCCGGTGTCGGTGGTCATGGTCGGCTTCAACGACCACTTCCCCGCCACCCGCACGCGCTTCGCGGGCCTGTGGATCCGGCGTGCCGCGTACGCCTGCTTCCGCAGCCGTGCCTGCGCGCTGCTCTTCGAGCGCGCGACCCGACCGCCGGCGGACGGTACGCTGCCGCCGCCGCGCGTTGCCAGCCACTACATGCCGGACGTCGCGCCGGACGAGTACCAGCAGCAGCTCGTGCGGACGATTCGTGCGCTGCGCGCGGCCGGGTCCGAGCCGATCCTGCTGGTCTATCCCTCGATCGCGTTGACCGAAGGGTTGCGTGAGGGCATCGCCGACTTCTGGAAGCAGCCGCTCGACCAGGTCGACGCGAACCTCGCCGCACACACCGTGTACCAACAGCTCACGCGCGAGGTCGGAGAACGCGAGGGGGTGCGCGTGATCGACCTGCCGCCGCTGTTCGACGCCGCGGGGAACCTCCGGCTGCACTTCGACTGGGTGCACCCGAATGCGGAAGGCCAGGCGCTGATCGCCGAGACGATCGCCGGACCGGTGCGCGACGCGCTGCTGAGCGTGCAGGCGCGTTCGGCGTCGAACACGGGAGGGCGCTGACCACGAACGCCGTCCGCGTCGTCGCGCTCGCGTGCGTCGTCGTCGCGACGCTCGGCGCGCTGCAGGCACCGGCGGCCGCACCGGTCTGCTCGAGCCCGGTTCGGGCCTGCGCGCAGGACGGCGTCGCACGCTGCGGGACGGCTCTCGGGCCGTGGCGCATCGCCCGCCCGCGGGCCTCGGGCCTCGATCCGGCGCACAGCCACGCGGCCTGCATCCTCGCCTCGGCGCAGCACGACGGCGACGCAGCGCGCGACGCCGTGGTCTCGATCCTGCCGCAGCCGCTCGACGTCCCGGGCGACACGCTGCTCTCCCGTGCCGCCGCCCCGCAGCCGTCGCTGCGCCGGGCCACCTTGCGCATCGACGTCGTCGGCAGCCTTCCCGACCACTGGGACTTTGCCGTCGCGGCGGGCTTTCTCGACGTCGGCGACGCGCACCGGTGCGCCGGGCTCGCGATCGAGCCGCCGCGCAACGCGGGCTATGCGCTGATCGCCGGCAACTGGGAGCGTCGGCCGCACGGCTTCTACTTCGAGCGCCTCGCCGATGCCTGCGTGTACGACGGCACGAGCCCCGCATGTCCCGGCGACCCCGCGTTCGTGGCACACGAGCTCGTGCCCGGCGACAGCTTCCTGCTCGACCTCGCGCTGCGGGCGCGCGAGGACGGATGGTGGCTCGATGCCACCATCTCGATCCCGCCCACCGGCGACCACGGTCGCCCGCGCGAGCTCGGCACGATGCGGCTGCGCGTCGACGAGCCCTGCTGGCTCGAGCCGGGCGACCCCGGGCGGGCCGCCGTCATCGTGATTCCCAACTCCGATCCACGAACGTATCGGCCCGAGACGCGCGTCGACGTCTCCGGCTTCGCCTGGCAACGCGCCGGAGAGGGCCCCGCATGAGCCTCGTCGACACCGCCCGTCGCCTGATCGGCGACGGCATCGACTGGCTCGCGTCGTTCATCCCGGCAGCGCCCGAGGCGCCCCCGGCCATCGACGTCGTCGTGCCGGTGCACGAGGCGCGCGAGGACGTACAGCGATGTCTCGCGAGCGTGCTGCGCAACGGCACCGGCGACTTTCGGCTGGTGGTGGTCGACGACGCGAGCACCGATCCGGTCCTGGTGGCGCGGCTCGATCACCTCGCACGCACCGAGCCGCGCGTCCTGCTGCTGCGCAACGACGTCAATCAAGGATTCGTCAAGAGCGCCAATCGCGGCATGAACGCCGACGCGCTGCGCGACGTGCTGCTGCTCAACAGCGACACCGAGGTGCCGCCGGGCTTCCTCGATCGCCTGCGCAGCGCGGTGCGCCACACACCGGCGACCGGCATCGTGTCGCCGTTCACCAACGACGGCACGATCCTCAGCCTGCCGCGCTGGATGATCGCGAACCCGATGCCCGAGGGGCTCGACGTGGCCGCGTTCGACGCACTGGTCGCGGGGACCAGCCCTCGCCTGCGTCCCGGGATCGTCACCGCGCACGGCTTCTGCATGCTCATCCGGCGCGCGGTGCTGGACCGCGTCGGCGTCTTCGACGAGGCGTTCGGGCGCGGCTACGGCGAGGAAAACGACCTCTGCGAGCGCGCCAAGGCGGCCGGCTTCGAGGTGCGCGCGTGCGACGACGTGTTCGTCTGGCATCGCGGCAGCGCGTCGTTCGCCGGCGAGACCGACGCGCTCAAGCGAGCCAATCTGGACCTGCTCGGCACGCGCCATCCGCGCTACCACGACGACGTCCAGCTGTTCCTGCGCAACAACCCGCTCGCGGAGCAGCAGGAGAACGTCCGCTACCAGCTCGCCCGCCGCGCGCGGCGGCGCGCGCCCGCGCTGCTCATGATCCTGCATTCCGATCCGTTCGCCGATCCGCGCGAGGCACCGGTCGGCGGGACGCAGCTGCACGTGCTGGATCTGACGCGGGCGCTCGCGGCGCCCCGGGCGGTGATCGCGTGGCCGGGCGCCGACGGGCTGTACGCCGCCGAGGTCGAAGGCGGCGACGTGAGCGCGCCGGTCGAGCACCTGTTCCCGTTCCCCGCCGACGTGGTGCTGCCGCGCCTGGCGCAGCGCGACGACGAAGCGGCGATCCTCGCCGACCGCTTCGCGCTCGCGGATCCGGCGCGCGAGCGCGCGTTCGGCATGCTGCTCGATGCGCTCGACGTCGGCGCGGCCCATGTGCATCACCTCTCCGGCTGGCCGGCGCGGATCTGGCGGCAGCTCGAGCAGCGCGACCTGCCGTTCGCGTTCACCGTGCACGACTACCTGTGCACCTGCCCGTCGTTCTATCGCCTCGACCTGTCGCGCGGCGTGCCGTGCGGCTGCATCGAGGGCGGCGCCGACGTCGCTGCATGCTTGACGGCGTTTCACACCGCGTGCGGGCTCGCGCCGCCGGTCGACGCGCGCGCGCGGATCGCGGCACAACGTGCGGAGCTCGGAGCACTGCTCGAGGCCGCGGCCGCGGTGATCGCACCGTCCGGCGCGGCGCGCGACGTCGTTGCACGCGCGTTTCCCGAGCGCACGCTGTCCCTGCACGTGATTCCGCACGCGCTCGCGGTCCCCGTCCCGCCGACGCCGGCAGCGCGCCCGTGGGCCGGCGTGCTGCGCGTGGCGCTGCTCGGCGCGCCAGCGGCGCCGTGGAAGGGCGCCGACGACGTGCTCGCCGTGATGTCGGCGACGCGCGAGCTGCCGATCGAATGGCACGTGTTCGGCGACGCCGCGGCACACGGCTTTCCCGACGGCGCGGCGGCGGCGCTCGGCAGCGCCGCGGCGAGCCTGCAGCTGCACGGTCGCTACGTGCGCGACGAGATCGCGGCGCGGCTCGCCGGCGCGGCGATCGACGTGACGCTGCTGCTCTCGCCGTGGCCGGAGACCTTCGCCTACACGCTCTCCGAGTCGTGGGCGGCCGGCGTGCCGGCGATCGTGCGCGACCTCGGCGCTCCTGCGGAGCGCGTGCGCGCGAGCGGCGCCGGGATCGTCGTCG
>JAIEPK010000242.1 GCA_019749875.1 Candidatus Binatia bacterium
CGCTCGCAGCGCGGCACGTGGTGCCGGCACCGGCGAGCGCGTCGCTCGGACAGTCGATCGCGTTGCCGTCGCAGGTCTCGGCGAGGTCGCACGCGCCGTCGGCGGCGCGACACACCGTACCGGCCGCGGTACGTGCGTCCTGCGGGCAGAGCGGGCTCGCGCCGTCGCAGCTCTCGGCGACGTCGCACGCACCGAGTGCCGCGCGGCACTCGGTGCCGGCGGGCTTGGTCGCGTCGACCGGACAGTCGACGCCGCTGCCGCTGCAGAGCTCGGCGACGTCGCAGGCGCCGATCGCCCCGCGACACTGAACGGTGGGTGGCGCGAGCTGGTCGGCCGGGCAGGCGGCGGACGATCCGGTGCAGGTCTCGATGGTGTCGCAGGCCCCGGCCGAGGCGCGGCAGATGCGGGTCGCGGGACGGAATGCGTCCGCGGGACACTGCGCGGAGGAGCCGCTGCAGCTCTCCGCGAGGTCGCACTCGCCGGCGGCGGCACGGCAGGTGGTCGCCGCACTCGCGAAGCCGTCGCTCGGGCACGTGGTCGCGGCACCGTCGCAGGTCTCGGCGACGTCACAGGCGCCCGCCGAGGCACGACACACGGTGCCGGCGCTCGCGCGTCCGTCGGCCGGGCAGGCGGCGTTGGCGCCGTCGCAGGCCTCGGCGACGTCGCAGACGCCGGCCGACGCGCGGCACACCGTGCCGGCGCCGACCTTCGCGTCGGCGGGGCAGGCGGCGTTGCTGCCGTCACAAGTCTCGGCGACGTCGCACTCGCCCGCCGCCGTACGACAGACCGTTCCCGCGCTCACCTTCTGGTTCGACGGGCACGAGTTGGAGCTGCCCGAGCAGACCTCGGCGACGTCGCAGGCGCCGGCCGCGGCGCGGCACACGGTGCCGGCCGACGCCCTGCCGTCGGCCGGGCAGGCGTTGCCGGTCCCGTTGCAGGTCTCGGCGACGTCGCACAGCCCGGTCGCGGCACGGCACACGGTGCCGGCACTGACCTTCGCGTCGGCCGGACAGGCGGCCGTGTCGCCGGTGCAGGCCTCGGCGACGTCGCAGTTGCCACCCGCGCTACGGCACACGGTGCCGGCGCTGACGAGGGCGTCGGCCGGGCACTGCTTCGACACGCCGTCGCACATCTCCTCGACGTCGCAGCTGCCGGCCGACGCACGACACGTGGTTCCCCAGAACGCGACGTTGTCGGCCGGGCAGGCCCAGCCGCCGAACTGTTGCGAGCGGCACGTCTCGGCGACGTCGCAGGCGCCCGCCGCCGCGCGACAGACCGTGGTGGTGTCACCGTGCACGTCCGCGGGACAGACGCCGCTGGCGGTGCAGTACTCGGGTGCGTCGCAGGAGTCGCCGGAGCCGGCGCGGCAGAGGACGCCCGCCTTCGACGGGTCGGGGCCGCACGTCTCCAAGCAGCCGTTCAGGCCGCAGATGCTGCCAGTGGGCCGCTCGCACGGGCCGCAGGCGTGCGCGGCGTCCGCGCACAGCGCCGTCACGACGACGGCCACGAGCAGCGCCAGCAGACGCGCGACCGCCCTGGCACGGAATGGGATCAAAGTCCGCTGCATGGCTTCCTCCTTCGACGGGCCGGGCGCTGTACCTGGCGTGTCGTCGAAGTAGCCGCCTGCGGTCCGCCCCGACCATCGGACGACCGCTGAAGTTCGCGTCGGTGTTCGTCCTACAAATTCTACGCGAGGGGGCACGCGCCCCCTCGCCCCACGCGGCAGAGCCGCGCGGGGCCCCACTCCCCGCGCTCCCTTCGGTCGGCCGCTCGGCTTCGCCTTCGCAGAGGGGGGCGGTGCCGGGTGGGAGGCTGCTTCCCCGCACTCGACCGCGCATGGGGAGCGCGCGGGGCTCTTCGCCGGGTCAGGCGGCGCCGAGGCAGGTCGTGGCTTGGCGGCGTACGTGGATCGCGAGCTCGATGGGGCCGCCGGCGGGCGCGGAGTGCTCGACGCCGCCGTCGAAGCGGCGGATGCGCTCGCGGATGCGCTCGAGCTCGGTCGTGGTCGGGATCTCGGCGTGCTCGCCGTCGATGCCCTGCGCGCGGACCGCGAGCACGACGTCGTCACCGACCTCGTGCAGCGCCACGTCGACGCGGGTCAGTCCGGGATCGCGAGCGAGCGCGCCGAGGATCTCCTGCAACGAGCGGAACAATGCGATCGAACGCTCCTCGTCGCACGGCACGTCCTCGGTGGCGATCGCCGTGCTGCACGTGATGCCGTGCTGCTCCTCGAAGGTGCGCGCTTGCCAGGACACGGCAGCGGCGAGGCCGAAGTCGTCCAGCACGCTCGGCCGGAGGTCGGCGATCATCGCCCGCGCAGCGCCGATCACCGACTCCACGAGCCCGGAGAGCTTCTGCGCGAGCGTCTCGTCGACCCCGGAAAGGTGCGCGAAGTGCCGCGTGCCCCACATCATCTCGAGGCGGAGTGCGGCGAGCGGCTGCGCGAGGTCGTCGTGCATTCGCTGCGCGAGGTAGCGCCGGCCACGCTCGCGCACGTCCTCCATGTGCGCGTTCAGATCGCGCAGGCGTGCCGCCTCCTCCGCGCGACGCCGTTCGGTGATGTCGCGCAGGATGACCTGCACCTCGACCTCGCCGGACATGCTGGTCAGCAGGCGCTGGTTGGTCTCGACCAGCACGCGCTCGCCGTCACTGCGCACGAGCTCGATCTCCGCCGGCGCCGCGGCACCGCGCGTCACCAGCTCCCTGATGACGCGCAGCACGGTGGCGCGCGAGCCGGGTGCCACGACGCGCAGGAAGCGGAACGGTCGCAGCGCGAGCAGGTCGGACGCCGACCAGCCGAAGAGGCGCGCCGTCGCCGGATTCGCGCTGCGCGCACGTCCGTGCCCGTCGAACGTCACGATCGGATCGGGCGCATTGTCGACCAGCCCCGCGTAGCGTCGCTCGCTCGCGCGCAGCGCTTCCTCGGTCGCGCGCTTCTCGGTCACGTCCTCGGTGACACCGCTGATGCGCGGGGTGCCGTCGGGCGCGGGCGCGACGTAGGCGCGCGTGTGGAGGGTGCGGATGGAGCCGTCGCGGCGGACGATGCGGAACTCCTCCTCGAAGCCGTGCGTGCGCAGCCCCGAGAAGGCTGCCGTCATGCGCTCGCGATCCTCGGGCAGCACGCTGTCGCGCAGCGACAACGGGTCGCGCACCACCTGCTCGACCGGCACTTCCCAGATGCGCTCGAACGCGGGGCTGACGTAGCTCAGCTTCCGGCCGTCCGGGGCGAGCCACCAGAAGACCTCGGGCGTGCTCGCCGCGAGGCTCTGGAAGCGCTCGTCGGCGAGGCGCCGCTTCTCGGCGAGCGACAGCAGCTGCGCACGGTCGCGCGCGACCATGCCCGCCATCGGCACCGAGAGGCCGATGCCGAGAAGCGCGACCAGCGGTGGGTAGCCGCTCGGCGTGCTGCCGAGCCAGGCGAGATGGAGCAGCACGCCGGCGCTCGCGACCAGCGCGACGCGCAGCTGCGACTTGACGCCCCACGGGATGAACGAGCCCGTGCCCATCGCGACGACGATCGGAATCATCGGCGTGGTGAAGCGCTGGCCGAGCGCCATGCCGCCGGCGATCGACAGCACGATCACGGTCGCGCACAAAAGCTCGCCGACGAGCGCCGCGCGGCGCGGCGTCGGATCGCGGCGCAGCCACGAGAGCGCCGCGGCTTGCAGGGCCACCGCCATGATGGTGGCTCCGACGAAGCGCGCCCCACCGGCGGGGGCGAGCCACGGCGCGGCCAGTCCGAAGACGAGCGCCGAGCCGGCGCCGCCGCGAATGGCGGCACGGACCCGATCGACGACGATCGGGTCCGCGCCGGTTTCTCCCCGAGGGGGAATGGCTTCAGTCGAGATCACGCGTCTCCGTGCTGCGAGGTCGAAGCAGGATCAGGGGTTCCCACCGCGAACCGCGCGGACCCCCCAGTCGGCAATCTTTTGTAGATTGACGCTCGAGCCGTCGGCGGTCCAGACCGCCCAGGCGAAGTTCTGCACGTCCTGCAGCGTCGTCGAGGACCAGGTGTACACCTGCGACGTGGCACAGCTGCAGGCGGTCACGCTGCAGCCGGGCGTGCAGCCGTTCTGGAATGCGGAGGCGATCGCCGGGTTGCTGCGGCCGTAGTCGACGATGCTCTCCAGCTCTTTCTGATTGGGCACGCGCCAGTCGCTGTAGCCCGCGAACGAGGCCGCGTTCAAGGACGCGACCCGGGTGAACCCGGCCTGCCACGTATACGAGGTGTCCTTGTCGTGGATGCCGCCGTCATCGGAGAGCTTCTCCCAGACGAGGCCGGTGTTGCGGTCGGTGATGGTGCCGTCGCCGTTGTCGACCAGCGCGCTCGGCGCACCGGCCCGCAGCTCACCGTCCTGACCCGTGCCTGCGCAGGCAATCGACGCACCGTTGTCGCTGCTGCAGGTCGTCTGGCCGGTCGCCGCCAGGCCCGGGCCGACACAGCCGCTGGTGTCGAAGCCGCAGCTGGCGTCGCAGCCCAGCGTGCCGCCGCGGAAGCCGAGCGTCGTGCAGCTGGTGCCGCCGAGGTCGGCACCGTCGCACAGCTCTCCGGCGAGATTGACGGCTCCGTCGCCGCAGGCGGGGAAGGCGCCGCCCTGCGCCACCGCCACGACGTCGTCCGCGCATCGCCCGACGTGATCGGCGAAGGCGGCCTCAGGGGTGGCGGGACAGTCGCCCGGTCCGTACTTCTTGACTGCCTTCTGGAACTCTTCGGTGTAGGCGCTGGCACACTTGGCCAGTGCATCGCCGCGCTTGGTCGCGTCGCCGCTGCCGGCGTACGCGGCTTCGGCGGCGAGCCGGCACGCGAGCAGCTTGCCGGAAGCGAGATCGACGGCCGACTCGCAGCGCTGGGACTCGCTCGGTGCCGCCGCACCGGCCGTGCCCGGGACGAAGCTCGTCGCGAGCATTCCGGCGAGGAGGAGACGGGTGACGATCGTGGTCTTCATGGCCTTGCTCTCCTTCGTGCGGCCCGCTCAGCGGCCGCCCCGCACGGCGCGCACGATGGCGGTGTTCGACTTCGCAGTGACGTTGCGCTCGCCCGTGAAGAAGTTCACGTACCAGGCGAAGCTCGGGTTCTTGTTGAGGCTGGTGGACGACCAGAAGTAGTTGTCCTTGGTGCAGCTGCAGCTCGGCACGCTGCAGCCCGCGGTGCATCCGGTGTTGAATGCGGGCGCGATCGCTGGACGGTAGCGGCCGTCGTCGATCAGCGTCTGGAGCTCGCGTGCGTTGGCCAGGCGCCAGTCCGTGTGCCCGGCGAAGCTCGCCGCGTTGAGCGCAGCGACGTGCGCGAGTGCCGCGTCGAAGTCGAACAACGTGTCCTTGTCGTGCAACCCGCCGGCGTCGTCGAGCTGCTCCCAGGTGAGGCCCGTGTTGCGATCGGTGATGGTGCCGTCGCCGTGGTCGACGTAGGCGAGGTCCGCGCCGGCCTGGATCTCGCCGTCGTGGCCGCTGCCGGCGCACGGGATGACGACGCCGTCCTTGTTCCAGCAGCTCGTCTGTCCGGTCGCCGGTAACGCACCGGTCGCGCAGCCGCTCACGTCGAAGCGGCACTCCGTGCTGCAGCCGAGGGTGCCGCCGGAGCGCCCGAGCGACTCGCAGCTGCTGCCGCCGAGATCGGCGCCGTCGCACTGCTCGCCGGCGACGTCGATCGCGCCGTCGCCGCAGGTCGGCAGCGACCCGCCGTGCGCCGCGATGGCGACCTCGTCGGTGCACGTGCCGACGTCGCTCGAGAACGCGCTGCCCGGTGTCACCGGGCAGGCGATGTTGCCGAAGCGCTTGACGGCACCAGCGATCGAGCGGTCGAACGCGGTCTCGCAGCGCTCCATCTGCTCGGCGCGACGCGTCGTGCTGCCGGTCCGCGCGACGCCCGCCTCGACGACCAGCCGGCAGCGCGCGAGCTTGCCCGAGGCACGCTCGAAGGCGGCCTCGCAGCCCTGGGGAGCCGTCGGGCCCGCGAGCGCGCCGCCGGTGCCGGACAGCAGCAGTGCCGCGACCAGCAGCCATCCCATCGCGAGAGATCTCCTCATCGGCTCGTCCTCCGCCGCGCGCTGCGGCCGGTTGGCGAGATCACGGGCCGCGCGCGGCGGGAGCCGTTGCTGGCGAGCGATCTCGGCATGCCGCGCTTCGTAGCCGCGGGCGGACCGCTGCCACCATCGGACGGAGGCTGATTCCGCTGTCGGAGTTGGTCCTACAGCGTCGGCGCCCGCCGCCCCGCGGTGCGACGAGGCGCGCTCTCACCCGAGCCGTCGCGCACGGCGCGGCGAGGCGTGACGCTCAGCGGTCGAGGCCGTGGTCGACGACGTAGCGGATGAGCTGCGAGTTGTTCTCGAGACCGAGCTTCTCGAGCAGGCGCGCGCGATACGTGCTCACCGTCTTGACGCTGAGGCACAGACGCTGCGCGATCTGCGACGCGGTCTCGCCGGTGCCGATCAGGCGCAGCACCTCGAACTCGCGGTCGGACAGCGTCTCGTGCGGCGGCCGGTCGTCGCCGGCGGACAGCACCGCGCCGACCAGATGCTCGGCGATCGCCGGCGAGACGTAGCGTCGTCCGACGCTCACCGTCTCGACGGCCTTGATGATCTCCTCGGGCGCGCCCTGCTTGGTGACGTAGCCGAGCGCGCCGGCACGCAGCGCACGCACGCAGTACTCGCGGTCGGCGTGCATGCTGAAGATGACGATCGCCTGCTTCGGCTTCTCGTTCAGGATCAGCTTCATCGCCTCGATGCCGGTCATGTCGGGCAGCGACACGTCGAAGATCACGACGTCGAAGCTCTCCTGCAGCGCCTTGCGGATCCCGTCGCGGGCGGTCTCGGCCTCGCCCTCGACGGACAGGCGCCTGTTCGTGGACAGCACGGTGCGGAGCCCGTTGCGCACCACGGCGTGGTCGTCGACGAGCAGGATGCGAGTCGTCATGCGGCGGCCTCCACGCTGCGGAGCGGCAGCTCGAGCCGGACGATCGTACCGCCGCCCGGACGCGGCTCGACGGCGAGCGAGCCGTCGAGGAGTGCGGCGCGCTCGGCCATGCCGCGCGTGCCGAAGCCCTGTCGTGCGTCCGCGATGCCGCGCCCGTCGTCGGCGATCGTCAAGCATGCACGGTGCGCGTCGATCTTCAGCCGCAGCTCGGCGTGCGACGCGTGTGCGTGCCGCGCGACGTTGGTCAGCGCCTCCTGTCCGACGCGGAACAGCGTGCTGAGGTGCTCGCGCGACAGCTCGGGCTCGACGTCGGGGAGCTCGAGCGCGCAGGCGATCCCGGTGCGGCGCGCGAACGAGTCGACGTGCGAGCGCAGCGCGGCGATCAGGCCGAGGTCGTCGAGCACCGGCGGATGCAGGCGGTGGATCATCCCGTGCACGGTCTCCATCGCGACGTCGACGTCGTGCATGCACTCGCGGCTCACCACGCCGGTCTGCTCGGCTGCGGGCGCGTCGGCGCCGGTTTCCATCGCCAGCGCGGCGAGGCGGAACTTGATGCCGGTGAGCGTCTGCCCGAGCTCGTCGTGCAGCTCGCGCGCGATGCGCCGACGCTCCTCCTCCGTTGCCGCCTGCACGCCGAGTGCGAGCTCGCGCATGCGCCGCACGTCCGCGGCCCGACGCTCGGCCGTGACGTCCTGCGACATGCGCGCCACGCGGCGCGCGGTGCCGTCGACGTCGCGGATCGGGAAGGAGTAGTCGCGAACGAAGCGCACGGAGCCGTCCGCGCGCAGCAGGCGGTACTCGCACTCGTGCTCGCCCTGCGCGGCCGGCGCACCGAGCGTCGCGGCCGCCCGCGCGCGGTCGTCCGGATGGACCGCATCGAGCCAGGCGTCGGGCTTCTGCTGCAGCGTGGTTCGATCGAGCTGCCAGAGGTCGTCGTAGCGCGGGCTCACGTACAGGAACGCTTCTCCCCACGGCCCGCGCTCGCCGAGCCAGAGCACGCCGTTGATGTGCTCGGCGATCTGGCGCAACCGCTCCATGTTCTCGCGGAAGAACAGCAGGCTCTGCCAGGTCGCGTGTCGATATCGCTCCTGCTCGCGCGCGATGAAGATCGAGCTGGTGACCATCACCAGCGAGATCACGCCGGCGAAGGCGGCGTTCGCCGCCTGGTTCAGCACGATCACCGGGACCACGCCCAGCACCAGCAGGAACGGCGCGACGACCAGCTGCGTCGACACGCCCCAGGGCCACAGACCGGCGGACGAGATGGCGAGCGTCACGCAAAGAAGTGCCGCGCTCCAGTCCTCCCCGACGATGATCGAGGACGCCGACACGCATGCGGCGATCAGGATCACGGTCGCCGCCATGGCGCGCACGAGCGTCGCCCGCGGCGCCGCCCGCGATACCCGCCACAGCACGGCCACGATCAGGAAGGTCGCCCCCTTGAGCGCCCAGAGCGTCGCCAGGTGCTCGGGGTGCGCGACCGGATCGACGACCATGGCGAGGAGCAGCGCCGTGGCCGTGTAGATGAGCACACCGACCCGCACGCGCTCACCCAGCGTGCGACGCTCCTCGTCCCGCTGGCGCTCGAGCCGTGCGTCGCCGATCGCGCCGGGCGTCGCGTAGTCGGGCCGGAGCGGTGCTTCGGCCGGACGGCCGCCGAGGCGGTCGAGGAGGGAGCGCCAGGGGGAGGAGGAAAGGCGAACGGTCGGGGCCAGCATCTCGGTTTCGAGGCGATGGAGCTTGCCGCGACAAAAGTACACCTGGGTTCACCCCGGTCAACGAAGAATGTCGGTTCAGCGGGCGAACGCCATCGCATTCGCCACACGTGCGGGCGAATTCTTGCCTTCGACCTGTAGGACGAGAGCCGACACTAGGTCGGGCTGCGGTCCTACGCAGGGTTCCGCGCCCGTCCGACAGAGCGCGCGTGGCAGCGCTGTTAGCTCTGCGTGCGCCGGCGAGGGGGCCGGCTCGAGCCACTGGAGCACGCCATGTCGCGCCTCGTCGAAGCCACCACGCGTCGTCACCCGAACCCGAGATCGCCACGCCGGCTCCTGGGATGGACCGGCTGCCTCGTCGCCGTCGCGACAGCCCTGCTGGCCACGCCGGCCGGCGCCCTCGCGACGGTCGAGCCTGGATTCGACCAGCGTATCGACCCGTTTGGGCTCACGAACGTCGACCGGCGCGCCGTGCCGGCGTTCGCCGACCTCGACGGCGACGGGGATCTCGACCTGCTGGCCGGGTCCAGCGACGGCGCCCTGCGCTACCTGGCCAACCACGGCACGGCGGCGGCACCTGAGTATGCAGCCCCGGTCGTACTTCCCTTCGGCCTGACGTCGGTCGGCAGCGGTGCCGCTCCGGCGCTCGGCGACCTCGATGGTGACGGCGACCTCGACGTGCTGGTCGGCAATACCGCCGGCGACCTGACGTATCTTCGCAACGACGGTACGGCCAGCGCGCCGTCCTTCGTCGCGGCGGGCGTCGATCCGTTCGGACTGTACGCCGTCGGCCAGAACGCGGTACCGGCGCTCACCGACCTCGACGGCGACGGCGACCTCGACCTGATCGTCGGTGAAGCCGGCGGGCGCCTGTTCGTGTTCCGCAACGGCGGCGACGTGCAGCATCCGTCGTTCGCGCTCGCGCCCGACGTCGGCGGGCTCGACCCGCTCGGTGCCAGCTACTCGGCGCCGGCGCTCGCCGACGTGAACGGCGACGGCCTCGTCGACGTCCTCGCCGGCGCGAGCGACGGCCGCGTGCGCATCTTCGCGAACACCGGCAGCGCGAGCGCGCCCGCGTTCACGCTGCTGGGGACGAGCCCGTACGGCCTCGCCGACAGCGGCTACTTCGCCGCCCCGGCGGCGGTCGACCTCGACGCCGACGGCGACCGCGACGTCGTGGTCGGCACCGACGAGGGCAGCCTCTTCTTCTACGAGAACACGGGCAGCGCGACCGCACCTGCCTTCGCCGGGACGTTCGCCGCGCCGTTCGGGCTCGATGCGGCGATCGGCAGCTTCGCGCGCCCGGCGTTCGGCGACCTCGACGGCGACGGTGACCTCGACGCGCTGGTCTGGGCGGAGGACCTCGACGTCGGCGGCCGCTTCTGGCTGTACGCGAACACCGGCAGCGCGCGTGTGCCGTCGTTCGCAGCCCCGGTCGCGGATGGGTTCGGCCTGTCGCAGACCCTGCTCGTGACGCCGGCGCTCGCCGATCTCGACGGCGACGGCGACCTCGACCTGCTGTGCGGCCGCGAGGACGGCAACCTGATCTTCTACGAGAACGTCGGCACGCGTACCGCGGCGTCGTTCGCGGCCCCCGTCACCAACCCGTTCGGTCTCGTCGACGTCGGTACCTGGTCCGCGCCGGCACTCGCCGACCTCGACGGCGACGGTGACCTCGACCTGGTGGTCGCTCTCGCGAGCGGCTCGACGCGCGCGTTCGCGAACACCGGCTCCGCGACGGCCCCGGCGTTCACGGATCTCGGCAGCCAGCGCAGCAACCTCGGGCAGTACCCGACGCTCGCCTTCGCCGACCTCGACCTCGACGGCGACCTCGACCTGGTGTCGGGCAACGCGGAGGGCGAGCTGGACGTCGCCCTCAACGAGGGAACGCCCACCGCCGCGGCCTTCGGTGCGCGCATCCGGCTGCCCTACGGCCTGTCCGACGTCGGCGGGATGGCGGCTCCGGCGCTGGTCGACATCGACGCCGACGGCTATGTCGACGCGCTGGTCGGCGCGCGCACCGGTGCCGTGCTGCTGTTCGCGGGCCAGCCATTCTTCGGCTGCCCGGAGACGACCGACGCGAGCTGCGACGCCTTCGCGCAGGGCTCGCTGCTGGTGCAGGAGACCGTGCCCGGCAAGGAGCAGATCGCTGCCCAGCTGAAGGGCGGACCCGCGCTCACGCAGGCCGAGCTGGGCGATCCCACGACGACCCGCGGCACGCGCTACGCGCTCTGCGTCTATGACGACGCGCAGCAGCTCGCGGCCGAGCTGGTGGTCGACCGCGCGGGTGCGTCGTGCGGCGGCAAGCCTTGCTGGAAGAGCGTCGGCGGTGCCGCGCCGGACGGCAAGGGCTGGACGTACAAGGACGGCGCGGCATCGGCGTCGGGCGTCAAGTCCCTGTCCCTGAAGGGCGGTGCGGCGGGCAAGCCGACGATCGTCGTCAAGGCGCAGAACGACGCGGCACACGGCAAGACGAGCCTGCCGACCGGTGTTGCGGACGCGCTCTACGGCAGCGGCAGCGTCACCCTGCAGCTGCGCACGTCGAACGCGGTCGGCTGCCACGGCGTCACGCTGTTCACCAGCACGCGCTCGCCGGGGTTCCTGAAGGCGAAGTGACGACGACGCGTCGCTGCCGCGACGCAAGCGGACCGGCGCGCTGCTCGCGAGCGCGCCGGTCCGGGAGGTCTCACCGATGCGTTCGCTCCGTCCCATCGTCCGTCGTGTCGCGCGCACGCTCGCGCTCCTCGTTCTCGGTCTGCTCCCGCTCGTGCTGGCCGGGCATGCGTCGCTCGCCGGCGCGAGCCCGTGCGGTGGTGAGGGCCAGCGCGCCTGCTGCATCGACGAGCAGATCCCGTCGTGCGACGGCGGTCGCGTCGAGATCCCCGGCTGCAGCGGCGACTGCTCGTGCGGCAACGGCGTCTTCGACTCGCTCGGCCGCTGCTACACGATCACCGGCTGCGGCGGGGAAGGGCAGCGCGCCTGCTGCTGGGGTGTGTTCGAGTACGCCGACGGCGGTGCCGCCTGCGATGTAGGAAGAGTGGAGGTGCCCGGCTGCGCCGGCAACTGCCTGTGCGGCGGCGCCGGTCTCGGCCTCGAGTCGCTCGGCACCTGCGTCAAGCCGAGCAGCTGCGGCGGCAAGGGCGAGCGTGCGTGCTGCGTCGGCACTCTCGAGTTTGCCTCGGGCGGACTCTCCTGCGACGCGGGGCTGTACGAGATCCCGGGCTGCAGCGGCGACTGCACCTGCGGCGGCCCGACTGCGGCGGGCGGCGTGCAGGCGCTCGGCACCTGCACGAAGATGGAGTCGATCGACGAGCCGGAGACGGCGTGGACCGCGCCGGCGAGCGGACCTTCGTGTCCGCTGCGCGGCTACGCGGACATGCACCTGCACCTGTTCGGCAACATGGGCCACGGTGGCGCGGTGATCTCCGGCGCAGCCTTCGACCCCGACCACGGCGCCGACGCGGCGCTCGCACAGGACTACGCGACCGATCTGCCGCTGGTCACGAAGGACGGCTCCTCGCAGCTGCCGCCGCTGGTGTGCCCGCTCTACCTCGGCTTCGACTGCGGCAGCCACCTGCTGCACGGCGACCACACGATCCTCGACGATCCGGTGGGCTCCGATCTCGGCACGCAGGACGGCACGCACGCGCCGCTCGGCTCGCCGGCGTTCAACGGGTGGCCGCAGTGGACCAGCACCACGCACCAGCAGGCGTACTACCGCTGGCTCGAGCGCGCCTGGCGCGGCGGGTTGCGGCTCGTGACCATGCTCGCCGTGACCAACGAGGCGCTCTGTCGCGCCAACAAGCGCCTCGCCGGCGTCGACTGCCATGAGAGCATGTCGTCGATCGACGCGCAGCTCGACGAGGCCTACGCCCTCGAGAAGTTCATCGACGACGAGAACGGGGGCGACGGCATGGGCTGGTTCCGCATCGTGACCAGCGCCGACGAGGCGCGCCGCGCGATCTTCGACGGCAAGCTCGCGGTCGTGCTCGGCATCGAGGTCGACAACCTGTTCGGCTGCCGCTTCCCCGAGGAGCAGTGCGAGCGTCTCGGCGACGGGCGGCTCGGCACGTGCTCGTTCGAGGCCGAGACGGCGGAGTGCAGCGCCGACTCGGTGCGCGCCGCCGTGCAGAGCTACTACGACCGCGGCGTCCGCCACGTCTTCCCGGTGCACAACTTCGACAACGCCTTCGGTGCCGCGGCGACCTGGCAGGATTCGATCGAGGTCGGCAACCGCGTCGTCGAGGGCCACTGGTGGAAGACGCGCGACTGCGCGGCGGACGGCTTCGGCTTCAAGCTCGGATCGCTCACGCAGACGGTGATCTCGCTGCTCAGCTTCGGCAACCTCGAGTCGCCGCCGTCGCGCAGTGAATCCGCGAGCTGCAACGAGTGGGGTCTCTTCCCGCTGGGAGAAGTCCTGATCGACGCGCTGATGGACAAGGGCATGCTGATCGACGTCGACCACATGTCGTCGAAGGCGCTCGCCGACACGCTCGATCGCACCGAGGCGCGCGGCTACCCCGTCGTCGCGAGCCACGTGCAGTTCTTCGACTTGAACGAGCGCGGCGTGCGGCACGAGCGCATGCGGACCAAGGCCGAGCTCGAGCGCATCCGCGACGGCGGCGGCATGATCGGCGCGATGCTGAAGGACGACGGCCAAGACACCGAGCGCAAGGGCGACAAGACGACCGTCGCCTACGGCAAGGTCGCCGACAATTGCCGGCACTCGTCACGAACGTTCGCGCAGGCCTACCAGTACGCGAGCGACGTGATGCAGGGTCCGGTCGCGCTCGGCAGCGACTTCAACGGCGTCGCCGGGCACGTCGGACCGCGCTACGGCAGCGCCGCGTGCGGCGGCAGCAACAAGGAGCGCAGCCGGCAGGAGCGCGAGTCCGACCGCCTCGCATACCCGTTCACCCTCGACGCCTTCGGTACGCTCGACAAGCAGAAGACCGGACAGCGGCGCTTCGACTTCAACGTCGACGGGCTCGCGCACGTCGGGCTGCTGCCCGACCTGATCGCGGACATGAAGCAGGTCGGCCTGTCCGACGACGACCTCGATCCGCTGTTCAACTCCGCGTCCGCGTACGTCGACACCTGGGCGCGCGCCGAGGGCAACGATCGGCCGCTCAACTGCGGCGACCTCGACGACGACGGCGTGCTGAACTTCGAGGACAACTGCCCGCTCGATGCGAATCCCGATCAGCTCGACCTTGACGGCGACGGCCAGGGCGACGTCTGCGATCCCGCGGACGCGCAGTTCGCGGTCCAGCACGCGACCGTGTGGCGCAACGGCGACAAGCGCGGCCGGATCAGCGTCAAGGGCATCCTGCCGACCGGCGTGTACGGTGCGCGCGACGTCCTCGCGCTCGAGCAGGGCCTCCAGCTCTCGGTGCGCGACGGCCTCGGGCTCGACGCGTCCGGCGACCTGGCGGCTACCGACTGCCGCGTCAAGCAGGATCGCATCCAGTGTCGCGACGCGCGCGGCACGGTGCAGGCGTCGTTCCTGCCGCGCAAGGACGGCGGCAAGGGCTACGACGTCACGATCCGGCTGCGCAAGCTCGACATCCTGCCGCCGCAGCAGCTGCCGGTGCACGTGGGGGTGCGGCACGGAGACATCGATCGCGTCGGCACGAATGCCAACTGCCGCGTGGTGACGCGCAAGATGACGTGCATCGTGGAGTGATCGCGACCACGTTCGGCTGGAGCGTCACGAGTGGTCATGCGCTGCGGTCGGGAAAGAGTCCCGGCATCCACCGCGAGGCGAGGGTCGCGGGAAAGGCCAGTCGCAGATGCGCGCGCGTGCTCGACGACGTGAGGGCGCCTCGTTCGAGCAGCGCTGCGACGACGCGCCGGGCCTGTCGATCACCCGTTCCCACGATGGCGGCGACGTCGCCGCGCGGGAGCTCGCCGCGATACAGGACGGCCTCGAGGATGCCGCCGGCTCGGGGTGGCAGACGATCGAGCCTGGTCTCCTCTTCGGCCCAGAGAAGGATGCGCGTGCGCAGGTGATCCGGTTGCACCAGTGATTCCATGAAAGCCACCTGATCGATGCAGGTGGTGAGGAAGAATCCCGTGAGCTCGACGAGGCTCTCCTCGCTCAGGTGACCGCGACCGTCGAGATCGTTGCGCCGTGGCAGGTCGCACGCAGCGAGGTGCTCCTTGTACGCCTGGACGTTGCGAGCGAGTCCGCGGGCGATCGACCAGACCGCGCCGGTGTCGAGCGCTTCCAGCAGGATCGCGTGCGACACCAGTCGAGCGACGCGCCCGTTGCCGTCGAGGAACGGGTGGATCCAGAGCAGGCGGTGGTGTGCGGCGGCCGCGGCGAGGATGGTCTCGGTCTTGCCGAGGCGCGCATAGACCTCCTCGAAGCGCTGCAGGAAGCGGGGTACGGCGCCGGGGCTGATGGCGACGTGGTTGCCGACGGCAACGTCGCGGTCACGTGGCTCGCCGGGGGTGATCCGGAAGCGCCCCCGTGTCGCCGGATCGTCGATCCACAGCAGATCGTCCGGCAGGAGCTCGTGGAACCGGCGATGGACTTCCCGGATGGCCTCTGGTGTGAACGCGCGACCCTCGAGTCCCCCCTGGTCGATCCATCGCTGGACGGTGATGTGGGCCTTCGCTTCGAGCTGAAGGTCGCGTTTCCGGGCGTCCTCGCTGTAGTCGTTTCTGAGCGCGCGCTCGATGTCGACGGGGTGGGTGTCGTGCCCTTCGATGAGGTTGCTGTAGTAGCAGCTCATCGAACGCACGAGATCGCAGAGAGACGTGCACACACCGTCGGGCAGAGAGCGCCGGAACCCGGCACTCTTCTGCGCCAGATCGAGGGCGAGATCGGTCAGCGCAGCGCGCCGCGGCGAGCTCTGGCCGATCAGCATCGGTTCCATCAACGAGACGGCTTCGTGGCGATCGGTGGCCGCCTTCTTGTCCGCTTTCATGTCCGGTTCCTTGTTGTCGAATCTTGTAGCTAGATCAAGTATTTATCCAGATCCAAAGATCGTTCAGGGACGTTTGAAAGTCCTCTTTGTCGTCCGCTTTGCGAAGAATGCGATGCTGCAGCAGGGTGGCCGGCTCGCACCTGCTCCCGCAGAACGTCGTCGAGGCGCCTGGACCGGGCTGGCCGTCGAGAGCGGAATTCGCTGCTCGGGGAATCCTGTTCGTCGACCGGACGTCCGGGGATTCGGTCAGGCAGGTTGCACCGCACCGGTACGAGCTGCAGTACTCGTCCTCGAGTGGCCAGCGCATCGTGGTCGAGGCCGAGACCGGAGGGCTGATCGAGCCGAGCGTGGACGTGACGGTCTCGAGCCGGGGGGACGTGTTGAAGTACGTGTACACCTTCACGAGCGCGTCGGGCTCCGAGCAATCGATCCAGGCGATCAGCATCGACCTTTCTTCCGGAGGTCCGGTCCTCGATGGCACCGACGAGTCGGGCTGGGCGCTGGGGCGTGTCGGGAGGCAAGCGCAAGATTCGTCGGATGCGCGTGCGACGTGGCTGCCGATCGGCTCGACGCCGCTGCTCGCGCCGGAAGCCGCGGCGCGGGGATTGACGATCAGCAGCAAGGACTGGCCGGCCCTGACGGATGCCATCTTCCTGTCGCATCCCTCGCGGGCCTTCGTGCCGGAGGCGACGGCCGAGCTGCCGGAGCGCGTCGAGCGGTTTCTGCTCGATCGCGACAGGTTGGACTCGGATGTCCGGAGGGTCACCGTGGGCCCCCGCATCGCACCACCAGCGCGGACGGCGGAAGGTCGACGTGCCGTGGTCCGACACCTGATGGCGGACGCCGGGAAGGCCGAAGCGGCCGGTCTGGCAGACGTTGCCGCGGCCGCCCTGATCCGGGGAATCCTCGAGCAGGCGGAGGCAAACGTCGAGTCGCCGCAGGCCTTCGCCGATCTTGCCGGGAAGATCGACGGCGCGGTGGGCGCTTCGCCGACCTACCGGCAGAGCGTGTCCTGGGTGTTGCGCGCCCTCGGCAGCCCGTCCGATGCGCCGCCCGACGGAGGACGCCGCGGATGAGCGGGGACATGCTCGTGAGGCGGGCTCGTGACGCGCTCCGCGCGGCCGAGCCCGCGCAGTCGATCGGCGCACTGCTGCGCGAGACGATCGCCGCAGCACCACCACGCGAGCTGCGTCGCGCGCTGCTCGGCGTCGAGGCAGCCGAGCGCATGGACGGGACGCCGCGCTTCGGACAGCACCTGCTGGTGGATTCCCCGGAGCTGACGATCTTCCACGCGACGCTGCCGCCCGGCTTCGTCAACGCGCCGCACGACCACCGGACGTGGGCCGTGGTCGCGGTGTACGAGGGCGAGGAGCGCAACGTGTTCTACGAGCGTCGCGATGACGCTCTGGTGCCGGAGGCGTCTCTGGTCGCGACCGCGCCGCGCGTCGTGGTGATGCGCGACGACACGATCCATGCGATCGAGAACCGGCTTCCGACGCCGTCGTACGCGATCCATGCGTACGGTAATGCGCACTTCCACGTCGCGCGCAGCATGTGGCACCCTGAGACGCTGCGCGAGGAGCCGCGCGACGAGAAGATCTTCGCGGCGTGGAGTCGTGACATGATCGCGCGCGGCGTGCGCTTGCCGGAAGCCGGGACGCCGCGCTGAACCCTGGTCGGGTTCGGCTCCGCAGACGGCTTGCGCGACGCGTCCTTCGGTCGGGAGCACGCCTGGCCCGGCATCCGCCGACGAACCACGGGGCGACGATCCGGCGCGCCATGGCCGAGCGCAACGGTGCTCGGGGGGCGCGGCGCGAGCCGTGAAGGACGAGGGCGAGCGGAAGCTCCTTGACCCGGACCGGGGACGTCGTGTCCGCCGAGCGCCGATGCGCGGGCATGACCGTGGTCATTCGGGCTCGCACCGTGTCGTCAAGAGCGAATCTCGACCATGCAAGATTTTGACAGGCCGCACGCCATGACCTTGACGGCCACCGGCCCTCGGGGGCGGAGCGACCACGCGTCCGCCCGTGACGCGGCCGTGTGGACTTCCGGGACGCTGCGGCGGATCCGCGCTGCCCCGCTCGCATCCGAAGCCATGGCGCCGCGATTGCATGAGCGGGCGGCCGGTGCCAAATCGCGACGGATCGCGACGCTCGATGTTGACCGCACATCGCTCGCTCGGAAGCGGTGCGGGGAGACTCACGCTGCTCGCCACGACCTGCCTGGGCGTGGTTGCGCTGGTCGCGATCGGCGGGCGGATCGCCGTACAGAAGGTGATCGATCGTCGGGCGAACGACTCCTGGGTCATCAACGTGGCCGGACGGCAGCGGATGCTGAGCCAGCGCCTCGCGAAGGCCGCCCTCGCCGCCGCCGTCACCGCGGATCCGATCGCGCGTCGCGCGCACCTCGCCGAGCTCGGCGAGACCACCGAGCTGTTCGGTCGAGTCCACGTCGGACTCCAGCGCGGGGACCCCGCGCTCGGGCTGCCGGCGAGCACGAGCCCCGAGGTGGCTCAGAGACTTCGTGCTCTCGATCCGCAAGTGGAGCATCTCGTCGCGGCGTCGCGCGCCCTCGCCGCAGCCCTGCAAGCCGAGCGCGTCGCGTCGGAGGAGCAGACCGACGTCCGGCTCCGCACCGTGCTCGAGGTTGCACCGATCCTGCTGGGCGCGATGGATGGCGTGGTCCAGGAGATCCTCGCGGAGGAGCCGACGTTCCTGGAGAGCATGGAGCTCATCGTCGCCAACTACGAGCGGGAGGCGCGTGGTCACGTCCTCGCGCTGCAGCACCAGGAGTCGGTCCTGCTGTCGGCCCTGCTTGCGATCATCGTCGTCCTCGCGACGGTCGTCCTGCTGCCTGCGAGCCGGAAGCTGCGACGACAGATCGCGCACCACGAGATCGAGGACCGGGTGAATCTCGATCGAGCGTTGCTCGCCGCGACGATGCGCGAGCGCGAGCTCATCGGCAAGGACTTGCACGATGGCCTCGGTCAGATCCTGGCGGGCATCGGGATGATGCTGCGCACGCTCGCGAAGCGTCTCACGGCAATGGGCGTCCCCGAGCAACATGCCGTACGCCGCATCGAAGAGCTGGTCTCGGATGCGACCAGGCAGACGCGCGAGCTCGCACGTGCTCTTCACCCGGCAGAAGTTTGCGAGAGCGGGCTCGTCGGAGCGCTGCGGACGCTGGCGCAGACCGCGCGCGCGACCTTGGGCGTGCGCTGCTACTTCGAATGGGAGGGAGACTCGCTCGACCTCGAAGACCAGGCTGCGACCCACTTGTACCGGATCGCCCAGGAAGCCATCTCGAACGCGGTCAAGCACGGTCAAGCGACGCTCGTCACGGTGCATCTGTCAACGGCCGACGGCGCGCTCGGCCTGAAGGTGGTGGACGACGGGGTCGGGTTCCCGCGCGTTCCCACCAACCCCTCCGGATTGGGGCTCGCCATCATGGAAGGCCGGGCACGACTCCTCGGCGGCCGCTTGCGCGTTCGGCGCATCGCCGAGCGAGGCTCCGTCGTCGAAGCGACCTTCTCGCGCGAGGCAACGCAGCAATGGCGGGTCGCCGCATGATGGAGGACGGTACGGCTTCCACCGGTAGCCTGCGGCGCGTCCTGGTCGTCGACGATCATCCGATCGTCCGCCAGGGCCTCCGCCTTCTCCTCGAGAGCGAGTCCGACTTCGCGGTATGCGGCGAAGCCGCCGACACGGCGGCGGCCCTGCGCGCCACCCGAGAGCTGGCGCCCGACGTCGTGATCGTGGACCTCACCCTGCCGGGGGTCGGCGGCATCGAGCTCATCAAGAGTCTGCACGCAGAGCATCCAGGGCTATCGATCCTCGTGCTGTCGATGCACGACGACGTGCTGTACGCCGAGCGGTCGCTGCGCGCGGGCGCGGCCGGTTACGTCAGCAAGAACGACGCTCCCGATACGCTGGTGCGAGCGCTTCGGCGCGTGCTCGCCGGTGATCGCTACCTGAGCGAGCGGGCGTCGTCGGCGCTCTTCGCGTCGCTCGCCACGCCGTTCCGCGGCAGCGTCGGCAACCCGATCGAGCGTTTGAGCGACCGCGAGCTCGAAGTCTTCCGGCTGATCGGCGACGGCGTCGGCACCCGTCAGATCGCGGAGAGACTTCATCTGAGCGTCAAGACGGTGGAGACTCATCGCGCCCGGATCAAGGACAAGCTCGGGATCAAGAGCGGTACCGAGCTCGTCCTGCGCGCCGTTCGCGTTCTCTCCCAGGTGGACTGACCCGCGTCCGTCGGGGATTCCCCCACCGCGCGTCGGGGGCTCCTCGACCAGAGAATCAGGTCCTCCCTCACTGCCCCTTTCGCGAGCCGTGTCCGACAAACTTTCGCACATTGCGACCGAGGTCGCCACGACGCGAGGGGGATCGGATGAACGGAACGACGGAACGGCAGGGGGCGGCATCGAGCAAGGCTCGGTCGACCACGTCGACGAGCGAGCTGGGGGAGGCGACGGGGCTCCCGGTCGTGATCGTCGTCGCGAACACGACCGCATTCGCGCTCGCGTTCGCGGCGTGGATTCTCTTCGGCCCCTCGGCGCGTGTCATCGCCGCCGAGCTCGGCATCTCGCCGGCGTCGGCGGCGCTGCTGAAGTCGGTTCCGATCCTTCTCGGATCGGTGTGCCGCATTCCGGTCGGGATCGCGACGGATCGCCTCGGGGCACGCATCGTCTTCCCGAGCTTGATGCTCGTTTCTGCGGCGGCCACGTGGCTGCTGAGCTACGCCGACAGCTTCGGTGCGCTGGTGGTGGGCGGCCTGATCCTCGGCCTGATCGGCGCCACCTTTGCGTCAGGCGTCCAATCGGTGTCGTCGTGGACGCCCCGCGCGTCCCAGGGGCTTGCGCTCGGGATCTTCGGCGCGGGCAACGTCGGTAGCGCGATCACGACGTTCGGCCTGCCGGTGCTGCTCGCCTCCGTCGGATGGCGTGACGCCTTCCGCATCTATGCGGCCGTGCTCGTGGTCGCAGCGCTCGTCTACTGGATGATCGTTCGCGACGCGGCGACGAGCGCGGAGCGGCCGACGTTGCGCTCTCTACTGGCCCCGCTCGCGAACCGTCGCACGTGGTGCTTCGGACTCTACTACACCGCGACGTTCGGCGTCTTCGTCGCGACCACGCTCACGGTCGGCGACATCTACATCGAGGGCTACCGGATCTCGATGCAGGCGGCGGGCGTCCTCGCGACGACCTTCACCTTCACGGCGAGCCTGTGCCGCATCCCGGGCGGCAGCCTCGCCGACCGCTTCGGCGCGCGCGCGGTGATGAAGGCGTCGCTGCTGGTCGTCGTGCTGGCCCTCGCACCGATCGTGCTCGGCTTGCCGATCGAGTCCACCGTCGCGCTGGTGTTCATCGCGGGAATCGCGATGGGCGCGGGGATGGCGGCGACCTTCAAGTACATCCCGCAGACGTTTCCGACCTCGGTCGGCGCCGTCGGTGGCGTGGTGGGCGCTCTGGGCGGGCTAGGCGGCTTCTTTCTGCCCCTGCTCGGCTCCGCGGTGAAGTCGTGGACCGGCTCCGTCCATGCGCAGGTCCTGCCGCTGCTGGTGGTCGCGGTCGCAGCGATCGTTCTCGCGCTGCTCGTCGAAGGCTCGACCGAGCCCGTGCCGACGTCGCAGCCCAAACTGTCACCGGCCTGATTTCAAGTGCAATCGAGAACCAACGGGAGAATTGCCATGGCCTCTGTCACTGCCCTGCACCGAGAAGAGTTCGTCGAGGAGGCGACCCAGGACGTGTCCGCTGCGCTGCTCGACATCGCCGGACGGCAGCGCATGCTGAATCAGCGCCTGCTCGCCGAGACCCTCGCGGCCGCCACCGGAGCCGCCGTCAATCGAGAGCAGACGCGCGACCTCCTGCGCGTCACTGCCGTCGCGCTCGCCAACGGCGGCGAGGCGATCCTGGTCCCCGGAGCGAGCCCGGTCACCGTGATCCTGCCTCCGCCGCCGAACCACGAGATTCGCGCGCGCCTTGCGGCGCAGCGCGAGCTCGCCGCGGAGGTCGACGCGGCTGCCGAGCGCGTCTCGACGACGCCGCCGGGGAGCAAAGGGTTTGCGTCGGTCGTCGCCGAGCTCCTGTCTGCCGGACAGCGCTTCCACGCTGTCGCCGACGATGGGGTGCGCGTTCTGTCGGCGCACATCCAGCAGGAGAAGGCCGACGCCGACGCCCGCGAGCGCGCGATGACCGAGCGTCTGCAGCACCTCATGGAAGAGGTGACGGTCCTCGCCAGCTCGCTCGGCGACTCCTCGAACAATCTCGCGGCGCTCAGCCAGCAGCTGCGCGACAACGCCGAGCTCACCGCCGAGCGGGTCGCCGTCGTCTCGTCGAGCGCGGAGCAGGCGAGCTCGAACTTGCAGACCGTCGCGGCCGGCGCGGAGGAAATGACGGCCAGCATCAAGGAGATCACCCAGAACACGGTCGACGCCGCGAAGGTGTCGGCGAATGCCGTCGAGGTCGCTCGGGTGGCGAGCCAGAGCATCAGCGGGCTCGGCCAGAGCAGCACGGAGATCGGCGAGATCGTCAAGCTGATCACCTCGGTCGCGCAGCAGACGAACCTGCTCGCGCTCAACGCGACCATCGAGGCCGCGCGCGCGGGCGAGGCAGGCAAGGGCTTCGCCGTGGTTGCGAACGAAGTGAAGGAGCTCGCGAAGGAGACGGCCCGTGCGAGCGCCGACATCAGCCGCAAGGTGGAGGCGATCCAGGGTGAGACGAAGACGGCGATCGAGATGATCGGCCAGATCTCGTCGGTCATCCAGCAGGTCAGCGACATCTCGAACACCATCGCCGGGGCGGTCGAGGAGCAGAGCGCGACCACGAACGAGATGAGCCGCAACGTGAACGACGCGTCCCGTGCCACGCACGCGATCGCCGAGAGCATCAACGACGTGGCGCAGACCGCGCAGCAGACCAAGGACGGTGCCGAGACTAGCCACGCGGCGGCGGTCGCGATGGCCGACCTGTCCGGTCAGCTGCGCAAGCTGGTGACGCGTCAAGGCTGACGCGCACCACCCATCCAAGGAAGGAGACCAACATGGTGCGCCGCACGATGTGCGCCGTCCTGCTGATGTCCGCGATGACATCGCATGCCGCCGCTCAGGCGCAACCGTCCGCGGTCACGAATTACGCGCCGGTTGCGCCCGAGACCACGCTCAAGGTCAAGCCCATCCTGTTCGAGGGCCCGATGGCATCCACCATCGGAGTTGAAGTCAGTGATCAGTTTCGAGGCGAGTTCGTCGATTGGTTCGCGACGCCCGCCGACTCGCCGATCAAGAACTTTCGCTACAACTTTCTCGGCAACAGGTTCAAGCTCGGGCTGCGCGTCAAGCGCGATCCGTTCGAGGTGTTCGTGCAGTATCAGCACTCGCTGCTCGACAATCTTCCCGAGGGAGGGCCCGGGCCCGGTGGCGCCTACTTCGCCAACACGCGTCACACCTTCCAGGAGTCGTCGATCCTGCGCGCTGCCTGGGCAAGGCTCAAGGTGCCGGAATTCGCGGACGGCCGCCTGTCGGTACAGGGCGGCCGGCAGACCTACAGCGACGGCGCGGAGGCCGTCCCCAAGGACCCGACGCTCCAGTGGCTCGTGCAGAACCGCATCGGCCAACGCCTGATCGGCCCGTTCGAGTACACGATGGTCGGCCGCAGCTTCGACGGTGGCATCCTTGCCTACCAGGGCGACCAGGTGAACGTGACCGGCTTCGGTTTCAAGCCGACCCAGGGCGGCTATGAGATCAACGCCAACCCGGAGATTCCCGGCATCACGGTCGGTGGACTCGCCTTCACGATGCGCGACACGGAGCTGGTGCAGGGGACGACGGGTCGCTTCTTCTGGATTCAGTACGAGGATCACCGCGACATCGTCTTTCTCGACAACCAGCCGCTGCCCGTCCGCGAGGCGGAGAAGGGCAAGGGCGCGTCCATCGCGACGATCGGTGCCAACGTCGAGCACGTGCACGACGTCGGTCCCGGCCGGCTCGATCTGCTCGGCTGGGGGGTCGGCCAGTTCGGCAGCTGGCTGAGCCAGGACCAGCGTGCCTGGGCCTACGCGATCGAGGCGGGCTACCAGCTGCCCGACGTGTGGGCGAAGCCGTGGATGCGCATCGGAATCGACAGCGGATCGGGTGACACGAACCCGAACGACGACGTTCACGGGACGTTCTTCCAGCTGCTGCCGACGTCACGCCAGTACGCGCAGTTCCCGTTCTACAACCTGATGAACAATCAGGACGTGTTCGCCCAGTGGCTGCTGCTGCCCAGCTCGCAGGTCAATGTCCGCGCCGATCTGCACTGGCTGCGCGTCAATGCCAGCGAGGATCTCTCTTACTCCGGGAGCGGTGCGACCAAGGAGGATTTCTTCGGCTACGCGGGCGTGCCGGCAAAGGGACGCAACAACCTGGCGTACCTGACGGACGTAGCCGTGACCTACACGCCCATCGCACCCCTGACGTTCTACGCGTACTACGGCCATGCGTTCGGGCAGGGCGTCATCAATGCCAACTTCAATGGCACGCAGGCCAACTTCGGCTACGTGGAAGCGATCCTGAAGTTCTGAGCGTCGCGATCCACGGCATGGCCGCTTGATCCCCGCCGCACCAGCGGGGGCCGCGCGCCAACGGATCTCCGTGCGACCGCGTCCGGGCGAGCGTCAGGTGACGACGGTGGCGCGTGACGGCTCGCCGCGATCGTCGCGAGTCGCGGCGGCCGTCCCTGCATCGACGTTCGTGTGCGCAGATGATTGACGAACACGAACGCCTCCTGATGCAACACCGCGCTCTTTGCCATGGCCGGCCCGTCGAACACGGTGTTCGCCAGCACCGCGCTGCCTCCTCCGCCGCCGCCATCGCTCGCCGAAGTTCCGCAGTTCGAACAATTGCGGAGGTTCGGCTCGCCGCTCGACCATCGGGCGGTGCACGGTCGAGCTCGCGGAGGAGGCCGGGGCGTCTCGTTCGGACGCGCGCTGATTCTCGCGTCGGTCGCCGTCCCACAGGGACCGAACTTGGCCGAACGAGCCAATGGCTTGGCCGGGCGAGCATCGCGGGCGGCAAACGCTTCACTCCGCCGACGCAGCGCCGATAGGTGAGCACGGGACCCCGGTACGTCGACCTCGTCGGCGACCAGGCGGATCATGACGAGGACGGCCGTCGCGCGGCCGTCGAGGAGGCGGTGTGGTGGTACGAGCTGTCGTTGCGAAACGCTCCCCGGTGCGCAGGCGCCGTTCGCGACGTGATCCGGGCCTGGCGCTCGCTCTGCTGCTCGCGGCGAGCGTCGCGACGGCACTCGGCGGCTGCAGCGACGGTGGCAACGGCAACGGCTGCACGCAGCTCGCCGACGGACGCTGCGTCACGGAGACGTTCCGCAATCCAGCCGTGCTCGAGCCCGACGCCGACGGCGTCTACCAGCTCGAGCTGAAGCCGACCGAGTTCTCGTTCCAGGGCCAGCGGCACTGCGGGCGCGGCTACAATGGCCTCTATCCCGGGCCGACCATCGACATCGCGAAGTCGTCGAGCGGCGAGCCGCGCCGCGTGCGGGTGAACCTGCGCAACCGCTTCACCGAGAGCGACTACCGCTCGGTGTCCGAGTCCGACGACGACGTCTGCACGTGCACCGACACCGTGACCGGCGCCGCGTGCATGACCAACGCCCACGCGTCGCACGACTTTGCGCACGCCCATGCGGCTGCCACCGACACCTGCCGCTGCACCGACGGCAGCGGCAACACCTGCCACGTCTACGACTTCAACATCACCAACCTGCACTTCCACGGCGCGCACGTGCGGCCCGACTACGCGAGCGGCGGGGGCTGCACCGAGCACGACGGGCTGTCGTGTCGCACCTGCAGCGACGACCGGAGCAGCGGCGCGCGCGAGTGCTTCCTGTCCGACGACGTGCTGTCGCACGTCGGCCACGGCGAGGGCGTGCAGCATCGCTACGACTTCGACGAGGACGGCGTCCCGCCGGCGGGCCTGAGCTGGTATCACCCGCACATCCACGGCACGACCGCGATCCAGGTCGGCGGCGGTGCGGCCGGCGCGTACATCCTGCGCGGCGACCTCGACGACATCCCCGGCATCAAGAATGCCCGCGAGCGCGTGATGGTGATCACGACGCCGCCGACGACGTACACGCCGCTCGCCGACGGCGAGCCGTGCGATCAGGATCACATCACCTTCGACGACTTCGCGACCCTCAACGCGACGCCGGGCAGCAATCCGCAGGCGAACCTGATCAACGGTCTCGAGCGGCCGCGCCTGCTGATGCCGCCGGGCCAGATCGAGCGCTGGCGCATCCTCGACGCGTCGTTCCTCGACGAGGCGCAGATCGCGCTGTTCCGCGGCAAGGACTCCGACTGCACGAGCCTCGACGTCGACGCGGGAACCATCCCGCTGACGCAGATCGGCCGCGACGGCATCCCGCTCGCGAAGCCCGCGGACGGCAAGGACTGGCCGTGGGCACCGCCGTACATCTTTCTCTCGTCGGGCTATCGCGTGGAGGCGCTGCTCGACGGCAGCACGCTCGAGGACGGCGACACGCTGTGCCTGATGAGCGCACGCGCGCTGCAGGAAGACGAGACCGGGACGACCAGCGAGCCCGTCGGTCGCACGCGCACGCCGACGCAGCAGCAGATCCTGACCGAGATCTCGAACGGTGAGCTGATCGCGATCGTCAACGTGACCGCGGCGGCCGGCACACCGACCGAGACGCACATGCCCGACCTGTCGGCGGTCGCGGCGCAGTCGCCGAGCATGATGCTGCAGAACGGCACGGTCGACGCGCTCGCGCGCTGTGCCGTCGCCGAGCGCGTCACCGACGTCGACCGTCTCGACCAGCTCTCGGCGCTGTGGATGGTCTTCTACAACACCAGCACGCTCGACCAGTGCGGCTTCGACGACCACAACATCAATGCCCGCAACTTCGAGAGCACCGACCGCACGCGCCATCCGTACGATCGCGTGATGACCAAGGGCTCGGTCGAGCACTGGCGTGTCGTGTCGGGCTTCGACGGGCACCCGTTCCACATCCACATCAACCCGTTCGTCGCCTGCCCGCTGCCGCCCGAAGGCTCGCCGAGCGCGAACACCAAGGGACGTCTCTTCGAGCCGCCGTTCGCGCACTGGCGCGACACCTACTTGGTGAACCTCGACCGCCAGGCCGACTTCATCACCGAGTATCGCGCGTTTGCCGGCACGTACGTCACGCACTGCCACAAGCTGACGCACGAGGACCACGGCATGATGGAGCTGATCCACGTGTGCGATCCGGAGCAGGAGGAGTGCGAGTCGCTGTGCGACGGCGGACCGTGCCGGTGGGACTTCTGTGCCGGCGACGACAGCGAGTGCCAGCGACGCCTGGTCGCCACCAAGTGCCTGTTCGACGCCGCGTACTGCGACGAAGCGGCGTTGCGCTGCACGACGTGCGGTGAGGACGCGTCGTGCCCGGCCGGGGCCACGTGTGGGGCGGCGAGCAGTGACGGCGTGTCGCGCTGCGTGCCGTCGTCCGAGTCGAGCGCCGTCGTGCCGCCGGCGGCCGCCTTCTCCGCGGTCGTCGCGCGAGCCGCGCACACGTCGTCTCCGGAGGGATCGCGCGCCGCCGATCCGCTCGCGCACCGGGACCATGCGTCGCACGGC
>JAIEPK010000508.1 GCA_019749875.1 Candidatus Binatia bacterium
CCGACGCCGCCCACCGCGAGCGCGAGGCGGCGGCGGGCGGCGTCGAGCGGTGCCGAGACGAGCAGGGCGAGCGGTACGAGCGCACCGGCAGCGCCCTTCGACAGGATCGCGAGGCCGACCGCGACGCCGGCGAGCCCGACGTCGCGGCGCGTCCGGCGCGGCTCGGTCGCCTTCGCCATCGCGTACACCGAGAACAGCACCAGCAGCGCGTCCGTGCAGGCGCGGCGACCGCCACGCTCCAGGAACAGGGTCGAGCCGAGCAGGAACGACGTGCTCAGCAGTGCTGCGACGGAGCCCGCACGCCGTGCGACGACGCCGGCCACCAGCGCGACGGTCGCGATGCCGGCGAGCGCGGACGGCAGTCGCGTCGCGAGCTCGCTCACGCCAAGCAGCCGGTACGACGCGGCGATGGCCCAGAACAGGAGCGGCGGCTTGCGGTCGTAGGGATCACCGTTCCACTCGAGGTGCAGCGCGCTGCCCTCGTGCACGGCACGGCCGACGCTCGCGTAGATGCTCTCGTCCCAGTCGACCAGCGGCGTCGCGCCGAGGCCGGGCAGCAGAGCCGCCGCCGCACCCGCGACGGCGAGCACGACCACCAGCCGCTGCCGCCACCCCGCCACCAACGACCTTTTCTCGATCAGCGGCCCGCCGTGCAACCGCCGCGCCCTTCGCAGGTCCCGCCGTCGGCCGGCAGCGTGATCGTGCTGCCGTTGGCCTTGTTGCCGCGACGATCGATGTTGCCGGCGGCGACGTCCCACTCGGCACCGGCATTGGTCTCCGCAGCGCAGGACTCGACCACGTTGCCCGCCGACAGCAGCGCGAAGCCCGCGCCGGCATTGGCCTGCGACGAGTTGCCCTTGAACAGCGCGGTGGTCGCTTCCACCACGAAGCCCGCACCACCGTTGGCCTCGGCCTGATTGGCGTAGAGCCGACCGCCCTCGCCCGTCACCTCGAAGCCGGCGCCGGCATTGCCGCGTGCGGTCTTCTTGCCGGACTTGTTCTGCTCGACCACGTTGTCCCGCCCCGCCACGACGAAGCCCGCACCGAGGTTCTCCTCGCAGGTGTTCGATGCCACCACGTTCGCGTCGCCCAGCACGAGGATGCCGCGCGCGTTGAGCTTGACGATGCACGAATCGACGAGCGACCCGCGGGCTCCTTCCCGCAGCACGATGCCGTCGCCGCCACTGGTCTGCACGCTGCTCTGCAGCACGCGCTGGCTGCCCTCCACGATCTCGATGCCCACGCCGGCATTGCCTTCGACCGTGGTGTTGCGCACCGTCACGACGATTCCGTCGAGGTTGGGATCCGTGCCGCCGAGCCGGATTCCGACCTTCGGCTCGTAGAGCGAGCCCTTCGCGACCGAGCGCTTGACGGCGCTTCCGTCACCGGAGACGTCGAAGCCGATGCCGTTCTTGTCCGCGGTGACGCGGGCGATGGTGGCGCGCCGCGAGCGCACGCGGATCCCCGCCTGAACGTTGCGCCGCACCGTCGTCTTCTCGACGGTCAGCTTCCGGTTGTCGCCCTCCGCCGCATCCTCGATGCCCACCGCGAAGCTCTCGATCGACTTGAAGTCGACGATGCGGACGCGCTTCACGCCGGGCGCGAGACGGATCCCGGCGCCGGTGCGCAGGCTCGACCGGCGCGGCCCGCGGATCGCGTAGGCACGCGAGCGCCCGTCGATGGTCACCCCCGAGCGCGCGACGACGAGCCCGTCGGTCGCGGTCTGCGACGGCCCGCAGTCGAGATCCCCATCGAACACGATCCGCCGGTCGCGGCCGAGGAACGCATCGTCGATCACCGTGCCGCAGGAGATCGTGCGCTTCGTCTGCGACGGCTCGAGCGTGACCGGAGCCGGCGACGGCGACGTCGGCTGTCCGGGCAGCGCGCCCTGACAGCGCGCGTGGAACACACCGCGGTTCAGCTCGCGCGTGATGGCGACGATGCGCTCGCCGAGGCGGGCGACGAGATCGCCGACCGTCGTCGCGCCGAGCGGACAGCCGAGCGCGCGCAAACCATCGGCGTCGCAGCGTCCGGCGATGGCGGCGAGCTCGGCGGTCTTGCGCGCCACGCACTCGGCGACGCCGCCATCGATCGGATCGCCGGTGATGTCGTCGACGCACGGCTCGCGGTCGGGCGCGATCAGGTTCGCGCGCTCGCACGAGAACGCGCACTGCTCGAGCTCTTCGGCGGTCTGCTCGATCTGCTGGACGATGCGATCCGCACACTCCTTGACGCCGCCGCCGACCGGGCGCGACGGCCGCGGGCACGAGTCCGCTTGCGGCACGACCAGCAGATCGTCGACCAGCGCCGTGAGCTGCGCCCGCAGGCCGCGCTCGCCGACGGTGACGGCGTCGCGCAGCAGCGGGGTCGTCTTCGCTTCGAGCGCGCACAGCGCGCGCGTCGCGTCCGCCGGGCAACCGGAGACCTGCTTCTCGAAGTCGCGCTCGAGGTTCGCGAGCTCGGTGGCGAGATTGCCGAGGCAGCCGTCGCCCGGCGTGCGCAGCAGCTTGGCGCGGCATCCGGCGACGACGTGCAGCGCATCCTCGGTGTAGGAGCGCAGCGCCGTGGTGATCTTGCCCGAGCAGACGTACACCGGATTGGTGGTCGGGTTGGCCGCTGCGTGCATCGTCGCCACGCCGCCGGAGAGCAGGACGGCGAGCGCGACCGCGACGATGCGGGCGCCGCGCACGATCACGCTGCCCTCTCCGGAGCCGCGCGACGTCACGGCTCGACCACCACGATCGTGACGGCATCGCCGAGCATGCGGGACACGACGCCCGTCGCGACCGCGTCGGCGATGCGCGGATACGTGATCGCCACCGCGGCGACGCCCGGACGGAGCGGTGTCACCGATCCGCTCGGCGCCGGGTCGGACACGCCCGCGACACGCAGGATTCCGGGGTTGGCCGACGTCCACGTCACCTGATCATCGATCCGAAGCAGACGGCCGTCGTCGAGCTCCAGGTGCGCGGACAGCTGCAGCGGCTTGCCGACCGTCGCGACCAGCCTGCTCGACGTGCGCGGCTCGATGACGACGCGGCGTGGCTGCGCGGCGCTGCCGGCGCGCGCCGGAGCGAGCGGCGCCGCCGACGACGCCAGCAGCAACGTCAAGCCAACAGTGAGATGGGCACGGCGAGTCATCGGAGAGCGAGCGCCGGCGCTGCGGACTCTCCGCAGGGCCCGGCGACGACGTTGCCGCGCTCGCATGCCTCGTGCCGCGGCATCGGGCGACGCGTCCCCATGCGATGCGCGGCAGATCGGGGCGGATCGCCCCGCCGCTCGCGGAGCGCAGCGACGATGCGACGCGAAGTCTTCGGGCGAGCGGGGAGAGACGCCACGCCGCGTGGCGATCTGCCGCGGCGACCACGACGACCAGCGCGGCTGCACGGATCTCCCGAAACGTGCGGTGGCGCGAGGTCCGCTTCGCGTGGCATTGTGCCGCACACGGAGGAGCCATGGGTCTGGATCTCGTCATTCGCGGGGGCACGGTCGTCGACGGCACCGGCCTGCCCGGCTACGTCGCGGACGTCGCGGTGCGCGACGGGCGCATCGTCAAGATCGGACGCGTTCAGCCGCACGACGTCGCCGATGCCGCGCGCACGATCGACGCGACCGGGCTCACCGTCACGCCGGGCTTCATCGACGTGCACACGCACTACGACGTGCAGCTCGACTGGGATCCCCTCGCGACGCCGTCGTCGTGGCACGGCACCACCAGCGTGATCGCCGGCAACTGCGGCTTCTCGCTCGCGCCGGCGAAGCCCGCCGACGTCGACTGGCTCGCCGGCATGCTGTCGCGCGTCGAGGGCATGTCGCGCAAGGCCCTCGGCGAGGGCCTCAAGTTCCAGGGCGGCAGCTTCGCCGACTACTGGCGACGCTTCGACGGCAAGCTCGGCGTCAACGTCGGCAGCTACGTCGGACACTGCGCCGTGCGTCGCTACGTCATGGGCGACGACGCCTCGTCGCGCACCGCGACCAAGGACGAGATCGCGGCGATGCAGGAGCTCGTGCGTCAAGCAATGCGCGACGGCGCGCTCGGCTTCTCGACCTCGCAGATCCCGATCCACGTCGGCGAGGACGGCCGGGAAGTCCCGAGCAATCACGCGAGCCGCGAGGAGATCCTGGCACTGGCGTCGGTGCTCGCGGAGTTCGAGCGCGGCGCGCTGGAGATCATCCCGCGCAGCTTCGCGTCGGGCTACGACGACGCCGACCGCCAGCTGGTGCTCGACATGTACCGCGTGTCGGGACGTCCGGTGGAGCTGAACATCCTGGTGCCGACGCCGGACAATCCGATGGGCTGGGATCGCACGCTGCAGTTCGCGAAGGAGGCGTCGGCGCAGGGCGTGCGGCTGCACCCGCAGTTCACGACCAACGAGCTCGGCCTGCACCTGAAGCTGTCGGACACGTTCATCTTCGACGAGCTTCCGACGTGGCGCAGCGTGCTCACGCTGCCCGAGCCGGAGCGCTCGCAGCGCCTGCGCGATCCCTCGGTGCGCGCCAAGCTCGCCGCCGAGTTCGACTCACCGGACGGCCGCGCCGCGGCATTCTCGTGGGACCTGCTCGAGGTCGAGGGCGTGCGCGACGAGAGGAACCGTGCCTGGATCGGCCGCACGGTCACCGACATGGCCGCCGAGCGCGGCGTCACGCCGCTCGATGCCTTCCTCGACTGCGCGCTCGCGGAGGATCTCGAGACGCAGTGGCAGACCGGCCTCAACGACATCGGCCGGCAGTTCATCGCGCACGTCGTGCGCAGCGGGATCAACGAGCCTTTCGTCATGGCGGGCTCGAGCGATGGCGGCGCGCACCTGTCGTCGTTCGTCGGCGCCGACTACACGACGCGCCTCATGACCGAGTGGGTGCCCGACCCGCTGACCTTCGAGCAGGCGATCTGGCGCTTGACGGGCATGCCAGCCACGATCCACGCGCTCGACGGCCGCGGCTTCCTGCGCGAGGGCGCGTGGGCGGACATCCTGGTCCTCGACCGCGCGAAGCTGAAGGTCGGCCCGACGCGCCTCGCGCGCGACTTCCCCGCCGGTACCGAGCGTTACGTCGTCGACGCGGAGGGCTACGCGGCGGTGATCGTCAACGGCGCGGTGGTGCTCGAGGACGGCAAGCACACGGGCGCGCTGCCCGGGCACGTGCTGCGCGGGGCGTGAGCGGGGCGCGGCGTCGCCGCCGCACCCCGGGCCTCGCGCCGGAGCCGCGCACCGAGCAGCATCACGCCGCTGAACTCGCGCTCGACCACGACCTCCACGTCGACATCGGAAAGGGACGCGCGCGCCGCGGCGAGGTCGTCCTCGCCGTAGTGCGAGAGAAGCACCCACACCAGAGGGAACTCGCGCAGCCGCTGGCGAATGAGCCCGCCGAGATCGCCCTGCGGAGGCCGCGGTACCCAGTCCACCCGGCGTCCGAAGAGGAGCGCCTGGATCCGCGGGCCCTGCGACTGGTCGTACGCGAGGTAGTAGCGCATCGCGTAGCCGCTCATGCCGTTGCACACCAGCGCGGGGCGCGGCCCGGCGGCCGGCACGAAGTCGGGCTCGCGCGCGGCGATCTCGTCCAGCGCGAGCGTGACGTCCTCCTGCGCGACCCCGTAGCGGGTGTCCTTGTGGCGCAACCCCGACGCGTCGAGCGGCAGCTGCAACAGGACGAACAGCGCGGCGAATGCAGGCACCACCCAGCGTCGATCGACGCGTTCGACGAGCGCCTCCCAGCCCAGCAGGACCAGCAGCAGCAGCAGGGTGGTCGCGAAGAGATTGACGCGCTCCGGCCCGAACGGCCAGCGCGCGACGAGGCCGAGCGCGAGCGGCGGGAGGAGCGGGCCGACGAGCAGCGCCATCAGCGCCCACTCGCGGCGTGCGACGAGGCGCACCAGTGCCGCGACGACACCCGCGATGCAGAGCCGCTCGAAAGCCTGCGCGCTCGGTGAGCCGTCCCACGCGGGATCGCGCGCCATCGGTACGAACGCGCGAAGCAGCAGCGCGACACGGCCGACGACCCAGATCGCCACCTCGAGCGGGTGCAAGCCGCTCGCGACGTCGTAGAAGCTGGCGCTCCACGAGCCGAACAGCGCCGGCGGGGTGTTGGAGCCGATCCAGACGAACTGGAGGACCGCGAGCACGCATCCGCACGTGGTCACGAGCACGCAGGACACGGCGGCCGATGCCCATCCGCGACGGCGACACTCGGCGAACGCGAGCGCACCGCAGATCGGCAGCGCGAAGGTCGGTGCGTGTCCGAGCAACGGCCCGATCGGCAGGCTCGCGAGCAGCAGCGCGAGTGCGAGCCGACTGCCCGAGCGGCGCAAGGCCAGAATCGCCGCGATCCAGCCGAGGAGCAGCGCGTGCTCGAGCGCGTACGGCTTGAACTCCTTCGCCGCGGCGACGAGCCAGCCGTTGAGGGCCGTCATCGACGCCGCGAGAGCCACCAGGACGGGCGAGTGCAGCATCATCCGCGCGATGGCGACGACGAGCAGCATCGCGATCAGCGCCGGCACCGCGGACGTCGAACGCAGGACCACCGCGCTGTTGTGCAGGGTCGCCAGCCAGCCCGACAGCACGAGGTAACCGAAGGGCCGATTGCTCGCGGGATACTGCGCGTACGCGGCGAGGTCGCCGCGGCTCACCACGTTCGCGATCGCCGCCTCGTCCACCCAGAGGGCCATGCGGTCGATCCCGTCGAGGCGCAGCACGGCGCCGAGCACGAGGATCGGAACCAGCACCACGACGGTGGCGCGCCACGACGGTCGTGACGGCACGCGTTCGCCCGCCGAGCGTTCGACCGGGCGCGCCGTCATGGGCGAGCGCTATCCCGGCTCGCCCGGCGTTGTCAAATCAGAAATGAACGCCAGCGGCTGTCATTGCTTGCGCAGCTGCTGCTCGAACCACGCCGCGTAGGCGTCGACCGCGCGCTCGAGCCGCTCCGTCGCGGCCTCCATGCGCGCGACGGCTTCCTCCGCGGCGAGCGCCGCCTGCTCGGCGCGCGTCGCGGCCTGCTCCGCCTGCGCGAGCTCCTCGTCGGCGCCGGGCGGCAGCAGGAAGCGCACGCCGAGCCACGCGAGGTGCTGCTCCCGGTCGAGCCCGCCGACCTGCTCCGACGCCCAGCGGAACTGGTAGCGCGCCTCGAGGAGCACGTCGTCGCTCAGGAAGAGCGCGACGCCGGCCTCGGGACCGACGGCCCCGGCCGCATCGCCGCCGCCGTAGAGGGCAGCGCCGGCGACGCCGACGAACGGCGACACGAGCGGCTTCGGGTCGGCGAGCGGATGGACGTCGCCGAACACGGACGTCGCGAGATGGTATCCGCGCCCGCCGGGCACGAAGCCGCCCTCCTGGCGGAGACCGAATGCGAGGTGCGGGCCGACGAAGCGCTGTCCCGTCCCCTCGAACGCGGGCGACGCGGGGTCGAGCGCGGCTGCGGCCCCGAGGCCGAGCGCGGTGCGATCCGCGACCGCGACCTCCGGCAGCTCGTCCGCATGCGCACGATCGGCGACCGGCGCGAGCCACGCGAGCAGCACGACGGCGAGCACCACGCCGAGCACCGGCTCACTCCCGCGCCCGCTCGCACACCGCGCGCTCGTGCGGCGCGCGACGCGGCGCGACGTCACTGCGCCGGAGCGCTCGATGCGACCGCACCCGCCGGGCTGCTCATCGGGTAGCCGCGCTCCTTCCACACCAGCACGCCCTCGTCGAGCACCGCGGTGTGCGGGTAGCCGCGCTTGCGCAGCTCGGTCACGACCTCGCCCGACGCGTGGTGCGGGCACGCGCAGTAGGCGACGATCCACGTGCCGTCGTTCGGGATGCGGTCGAGGCCGTTCAGCGCGTAGTACGGAACGGAGATCGCGCCGGAGATGTGCTCGCGGTCCCAGTCCGACGCGACGCGCGCGTCGATCAGGATCATGCGCTTCTTCTCGTCGAGCGCGCGCTTGACCTCGTCGGCGGGGACGTACGTCTGGTCGCGCAGCGTGAACTCCGGCGCGCCGCCGTCGGGGTTGAGCACGATCGGACCGGTGCTGGTCTCGCCCTTCGCGCGCACCAGCACGGGCGGCGGACCGCTCGACCAGCTGCGCAGGTAGGCGACCACGTCGGCGATCTGCTCGGGCTCGAGCTGGTCGGCGTAGGCCTTCATCTTGGTGCCGTCGCGGCCGCGCGCGATCGCGTCGTAGAGGAACGCGTCGCTCGCGAGGCCGAGGAACGTCTGGTTCGCGAGCCACGGCGCCTCGCCGCGCTTGCTGCGGTCGCCGTGACACTTGACGCACTCCTGCGCGTAGATCGCCGCTCCTTTGCGCGCGCTGCCCGGGGCGTGCACCGGCAGGGTCACGAACGGCGGCCCGTGGCTGCGCAGGAACGCGACCAGATCGTCGATCTCCTGATCCGACATCGGGCCGCCGACCTGCTTCGCGAAGCCGCCCATCGCCGTGTCGGGGCGGCCGAGCGCGATGCTGTTGACGATGAACGCGTCGTCCGCACCCGACAGCCACTGCGGCGTGACGAGCGACGGCGCGTTGTCGGCGGCGTAGCCCTGCGCCGTGGGACCGTGGCACAGCGCGCAGTACTTCTCGTACAGGGCGGCGCCGTGCGCGACCTTGTCCGACGGCGGATCGGCCAGGCCCGGCACGGCCGCCAGCGCGACCAGAGCGAGCGCCAGCAGCGAGATCGACGACCAACGACGAGCCTGCGACCACCTCGGGGACATCGGCGGATCATGCAGCACCGGACCACCGCGTGCCAAGGGGCGAAGGCACGCCCGAGTGCAGTTTCGCACCCGGGCCCGATCCTCGACGATCAGCGCCGCGCGAGCGGACGCGTCGCGCAGCGGCGCTGCCGGCCGCAGAAGGCGCGCGCCTCGCGCTCCGCGACGTCGACCAGATTGCCCATCGCGGCGTTCGCGTCGACGAGGTGCAGGCCCCACTCGGGCGTGATGTCGGCACCGGTGAGATCGTCGATGCGCGGATCGGACGGATCGCCCTGCACGTCGATCGACAGGTACGAGAAGCCGTTCTCGACCTTGCACTCGGCGCTCAAGAACCCCGGCAGCGCGACCAACGGGGTCGTGATCTCGACGCCGAGCGCCGGATCGAGCCAGTCGACGTCGCGCGACGGGAACAGCGGCAGCGACTTGCCGTCGACCGGCAGGTACGGCTTCAGCGCTCCGGTGCCGCCGCCCAGTGCGGCGGGGTTGGTGCAGGCCGCCTGCAGTCCGGGCCCGCGCGACTTGCCGAACAGCGAGCTCGACGGCGGCGGCGCGTCCGCGCGGAAGCTCGCGTAGCTGATCGCGCAGCCGGTCTGGGATGCCGAGCGGCACAGCGGGACGTTCTGGAAGTCACCGCCGACGTCGGCTCCGACCGGCACCTGCAGGCTCGTGCCGAGCAGGATCGCCGACACCAGACGCGCACGCAGCTCGGGGCTCGGATCGATCTCGTTGCGCACCAGCGCCGTCAAGTGCCCCGCTCCCTGCGAGTGGCCGATCAGGATCACGCCGCGACCGTGGTTGTCGTTGGCGACGTAGTGCTTCCACGCGTCGACGACGTCCGCATAGGCGAGCGCCGGGTCGTTCGGGATCTGCTGGCCGGCGAGGCGCGCGGTCAGCGCGGTCAGCGTGATCTGCCGGTAGATCGGCGCGAACACGCGGCACACCGAGCCGAGCCGGGCCGCCTGCTGGCGCACCACGTACAGCTCCTGGTCGTCGCCGGGGACGAGGTCGCTGTTGCCGCCGGGATCGGTCGAGATCGTGGGGTAGACGTAGAAGCAGTCGATCTTCGGGCTCGACGCCTCGTGCCAGCGCTCACGCCGCGTCGTGCCGTTCGCGCGCACGATGGTCGCGTCGAGATCGTGGTCGCAGACGTCGTCGGTGTCGCCGCGGCAGAGCCAGCTCGCGGGATCGGCGTAGAGCGCGCTGCGGTAGCCGGGGTACGGCTCGCTCGCCGTGGTCGCGGGTCCTGCGGCACGGGCTGGAGCTGCGAGCAGCGCCAGGAGTGCGGTCGCCGCGAGAGCAGACGTCGTGGGGGAGGTGCGGGTGCGCATCGGCAGACCTTAGGGCCGTCCCGCGGCGCCGGGCAAGCCCGTTCCGCGGACGGCGCGCCTCGCCGTCGTGGACACGCCTTCCCGCACGCGGTACTGCGCGCCGATGGCGGCGCGACCCAACATCGTGTTCATCCTCGCCGACGACATGGGCTGGGGCGACTTCGGCTGCTTCGGCGACGGCACGGCGCGCACGCCGTCGCTCGACCACCTCGTCGCGACCGGGCTCTGCTTGACGCAGCACTACTCGGCATCGCCGGTGTGCGCGCCGGCGCGCGCCTCGCTGCTCACCGGGCGCTACCCGCAGCGGACCGGCGCGGTCGACACCACCGAGATGCGCGGCCTCGACCGGATGGCGTTGTCCGAGGTCACGATCGCCGAGCTGCTGCGCGCGGCGGGCTACGCGACGGGGCTCGTCGGCAAGTGGCACAACGGCGCGCTCGATGCGCGCCACCACCCGACCGCGCGCGGCTTCGCCGAGTTCACCGGCTTCTGCGGCGGCTGGTCGCCCTACTTCGGCTGGACCATCGAGCGCGGCACGTCGCCGGCGACGCAGGCGGTCAAGGACGACGGCCGCTACTTGACCGACGTCTTCACCGACGAGGCGGTGGCGTTCGTCGAGCGCCATCGCACCGAGCCGTTCTTCCTGTTCCTGAGCTACAACGCGCCGCACTACCCGTTCCAGTCGCGGCCCGAGGACCTCGCGCCGTACGTCGAGCGCGGCGGCATGACCAAGGCGGTGTGCCACATCCGCGCGATGATCGAGCGCATGGACGCGGGCATCGCACGCGTCCTCGACACGCTCGACCGGCTCGGGCTCGCCGGCGACACGCTGGTGCTGTTCTCGTCCGACAACGGGCCGCAGATGCACGGCGCCGGCGAGATGGACACGTCGCGCTTCAACTGCGGCTATCGCGGCGCGAAGCTGCTGGTCTACGAGGGCGGCATCAAGCTGCCGATGGTGCTGCGCTGGCCGGCGGGGCTCGACGGCGGCGGGCGCACGCTCGATACGATGATCCACTTCACCGACTGGCTGCCGACGCTGCTCGCGGTCGCGGGCGGCGACGCACCGCGCGACCGCCTGCTCGACGGCACGAACGTGCGGCCGCTGCTGCAGGGCGAGCACGGCAAGACGGACGAGCGCCGCTTCTGGCAGTGGAACCGCTACGTGCCGCACGGCGAGTGCAACGCGGCGATGCGCGACGGTCCCTGGAAGCTCGTTCGCCCGGCGATCGACGAGCTCATGCAGGTGACGCCCGAGGACATGGCGATCGACGTGGCCGCGAAGTTCGATCGCGAGACGTATTCCGCGATCTCGCGCGATCCGCTGCCCGAGCAGCCGCGCGTCACGCCGCCGCCGGCGCAGCTCTTCGATCTCGCGCGCGATCCCGGGGAGACGACGGATCTCGCCGCACGGGAGCCCGAGCGCGTGCGCCGCATGGAGGCCGACCTCGCGCGCTGGTTCGAGGCGGTGGAGATCGACCGGCGCGCCGCGGCGAGCGCGCTCGCGTTCTAGTAGGACACCGCACTGGCGCCCGAGGCGTACGGTGGGCGTCGGCCCGACGCCATGCCGGATGCTCCGTCGGTCGTCGGCGTCGGCCTAAACCGTTGCCCGCGGCGAGCCGATCTTTCGGAGGTTAGCGCCATGTCCAAGGAAGCGGGAATCGATCCCGGCTCCGCGCCGTACCTCGCGGCGGACCCGACACGCGGCTTCGACCGCGTTCTCTTCGAGCTGTCCATGAGCGACGCCGTCACGAACGGCGACCTCGAGGGGGCCCTGCAGGAGATCTGCGGCGCCGCGTCGCGCGCCCTGGACGTGCGCAGCACCAACGTCTGGCTCTTCGACGCCACGCACTCGCTGCTGTCCGAGAAGGTGGGGTTCGGCCGCGAGCGCGGACGCCCGTTCGCGTCTCTCGCGACCGCGATCAACCCGGACTACTTCGCCGCGCTGCAGCAGCATCGCGTGATCGCGTCGGAGAACGTCGACGCCGACGCGCGCACGGCGGCCTTCTGCGCGAGCTACTTCCACCCGCGCGGCATCACCGCCACGCTGGACGCGCCGATCCGCCTGCACGGCCGCCTGCTCGGGGTGATCTGCCACGAGCACGTCGGCGGCACGCGGCCCTGGGATGCCGAGGAGGAGCGCTTCGCCGCCTCGCTGGCCGATCTGGTCACGCTGACGCTCGTCGCCGACGAGCGTGCCAAGGCGCAGCGTGCCGTGCGCGACTCGGAAGCGCGTTTTCGCTGCTTGCTCGACGGCGTGCGCGACATCATCTTCGAGCTCGACCGCGCGGGGAACGTCATCTCGGTGAACCGCGCCATCGAGACGGTGCTCGGCTTCGCGCCCGCCGCGTGGATCGGCAAGCACTTCGCGGGGCTGATCGCACCGGACGATCTGGCGATGGCCCTCACGCTGTTCGAGGGTGCGGTCACTCGCGGCGACGCGCCGACCTTCGAGATCCGGCTGAAGCATGCGGCGGGTCACGTCGTGTGGATCGAGTTCATCCCGTCCGTCGAGCGTCACGGCGACGCGGTGCACAGCGTGTTCGGCGTCGGGCGCGACGTCACGGCGCGGCGCCAGCGCGACGCACGGCGGCGCGCGCTGGTCGAGATCGGCCAGGCGCTGGCACGCTGCGGCGACGGCGTCGGCGGGGTTCTCCACGTTGTCGAGGAGCAACTCGCGGCCGCGCTCGAAGCGGACGCGGTGACCGTGAGCTTGCCGCCGGCCGAGGCCGGCGACACCGGCACGTCCGGCGAGGCCTTCGAGCGCGGCCCGGGTGGGGCCACGATCAGTCGTCCGCTGCACACGCCCGCCGGGGGTCTGGGCGTCATCCTCGCGCAGCGAACGGCCGCCATGCCGTTCGACGGTGAGGAGACGGAGTTGCTCGAGCGCGCCGGTCGCGAGCTCGAGCTCGCGCTCGCCGCCGCCCGCCACCAGCGCGAAGCCGAGGAGAACGCGGCGCTGTCCGCGGCCCTGGTCCGGGTCGGACACGAGCTGATCCGATCGCTCGACCTGCCGGTGCTGCTGGAGCGGCTGTGCCACGTGACGGCGGAGGTGCTGGGCTGCGACACCTGCTACACGTTCCTGCGCGACGAGAGCATCGACGGCTTCGTCCGCGCCGCGGCCTACGGCGACCCACCGCAGCTCGACGAGGCGCTGCGCACGGTGCCGATCCTCGAGCGTCAGGTACCCGACCTCCTCGTCGCGCTCGAGCGCGACGACGTCGTGCTGCTGAGCGAGCGCGACGGCCTCGTCCCGACACCGTTCTGGGTCGCGTACGGCATCCGCAGCTGTCTCGTGATCGGCTTGCGGCACGGGACGCACGTGGTCGGCACGCTCTCCGCCGCCTTCCGCGAGGACGCGGCGACCTTCGGGCCGCGGCAGATCCGCATCGCGCGCGGCATCGCGCAGCTCGCGTCGCTGGCGATCGCGAACGCGCGCCTCGTGAGTGAGCTCGAGGCCGCGGGGCGCATCAAGTCGGATTTCGTCGCCACCATGTCGCACGAGCTGCGCACGCCGCTGAACGTCATCCTGGGCTTCACCGACCTTCTGTTGCTCGAGGAGTTCGGCACGCTCACCCCGGAGCAGGCCGACACGCTCCGCCGCGTGCATACGAGCGCCACCGAGCTCCATGAGCTCATCCAGGCGACACTCGATCTGAGCCGTCTCGAGAGCGGCTCCGTCGCGCTCCGCATCGAAGACGTCGACCTGCGCACCTGGCTCGACGAGGTACGCGACGAGACCGCCGTGCTCCGTGAGCGCAACCCGCACGTCGAGGTGTGCTTCACGCTGTCGGCTCCGCCGGGTCTCGTCGCCTGTGACGCGTTGAAGCTCAAGGTGATCCTCAAGAACCTGATCGGCAACGCGCTCAAGTTCACGCCCGCGGGGAGCGTCTCCGTCGACGTCGTGGTCGATCACGAAGCGATCACGATGACGGTGCGCGACACCGGCATCGGAATCGCCCCGGAGGTTCAGGAGGTCATCTTCGAGGCATTCCGCCAGGTGGACACCTCGCCGACGCGGCCCTTCGGCGGTGTCGGGCTCGGCCTGTACATCGTACGCCGGCTGGTCGAGGCCCTGCACGGGCGCATCGCGCTCGAGAGCGCCCCCGGGCTTGGCGCGGAGTTTCGCGTCGAGCTTCCGCTCGACCGCCCCGCGGGCCAGCAGGCGCCGGCTCGCGTCGGGATCTCCGAGCGCGCTTCTTGAGCGAGCGGCGCTGGGCCGCGTAGGCTGCGCCGCATGCCTCATCGCGTGATCGTCTGGGGAACGGGCAACGTCGGCGTGCCGGCGCTGCGCATCGTGCTGTCCAATCCGGCGCTCGAGCTCGCCGGCGTGATCGTCTCGAACCCGGCGAAGGTCGGAAAGGACGCCGGCGAGCTGTGCGGCCGGCCCGCGACCGGCGTGCGCGCCACCAGCGACGTCGCAGCGGCGCTCGCCGCGGGCGCCGACGCGGTCGCCTACTGCGCGTCCGGCGACTTCCGCCCGACCGAGGCGATCGACGACATCGAGCGCTGCCTGCGCGCCGGGCTGAACGTCGTGTCGACCGCGGTCTACCCGCTCTACGATCCGGCGTCGGCGCCGGACGACCTGCGCGCGCGCATCGGCGCCGCGTGCGCGGCGGGCAACGCGTCGATCTTCGTGTCGGGTGTCGACCCCGGCTTCATCAACGACATCCTGCCCGTGCTGCTGTCGGGCTTCTGCGAGCGCGTCGACGAGATCCGCGCCTTCGAGCTGTTCAACTACTCGAGCTACGCGCAGGAGGATGCCGTCCGGAACCTGGTCGGCATGGGCCAGCCGATGGACGCGACGCCGCCGATGCTGATCCCCGGCGTGCCGACGATGGTGTGGGGCGGTGCGATCCGTCTGATGGCGCGGGGCCTCGGGCTCGAGCTCGAGGACATCCGCGAGACCCTGGAGAAGCGCGCGCTGCCGCGCACCGTCGAGACGCAGCTCGGCCGCTTCGACGCGGGCACCATGGGCGCGTTCCGCCTCGAGATCCAGGGCATCGTACGCGGCCGGCCGCTGCTGGTGATCGACCACGTCACGCGCATCGTGAACGACATCGTGCCCGAGTGGCCGATGCCGAAGGGCGACGGCGCACACGGCGTCAAGCTCACCGGACGCCCGAACCTCACCGTGACGTTCGATCCCGAGGACGACGACGGCAGTGCCGCGGGCGGCGGCAACACCACGGCTGCGGCGCGCATCGTCAACGCGATCCCGTTCGTGTGCGCGGCGGCGCCCGGCATGCTCGACGCGCTCGACGTCCCGCTCGCGACGGGGCGCGGCCTCGTGGGATGACGTTCGCTCAGTCGAGAAGCGTCTTCAGGAGGCGCAGCGCCGGGCGGTGGTCCTCCTCGACGAGGATGCCGCGCATGCCGAGGCGCTCGGCGGCGGTCACGTTGCCGTGGAAGTCGTCGAGGAAGACGGCGTCCTGCGGCGCCACGCCGCCGAGCCGCTCGAGGGTCAGGCGGAAGATGCGCGGGTCCGGCTTGCGCACGCCGACGTGCGCCGAGTCGACGACCGCATCGAAGAGCTCGTCGACCGGCAGCATCGAGCGCCAGCCGTCGCCGAACTCGCGCACGTTGTTGGTGACGATGGCGGTCTTGACGCCGCGTGCCCGCGCGTCGCGCACGACGTCGATCACGTCGTCGCGGATCTTCGCACGGGTGAGCGCGCCCAGCGCCTCGAACAGGTCGATCCGGTGTTCCGGCTCGCCGAGCGCGAGGATCGCCTCGCGCGCGTCGGTGAGCGACAGCTCGCCGCGCTCGAGGCGGTGCCACGGGTGGTCGGTGTCGGTGTCGTAGGCGCCGAAGATCAGGTCGAGCACGCGCTCGGGGCCGATGCCCTTCTGCGTGCCGAAGGCGCGAACGGCGGCGAACGGCGAGTCCATGAAGACGCCGCCGAAGTCGAACAGGACCGCGTGGACGGATGGCATGACCGACCATCCTCGCGGTTTCGCGACGCATCCTCAAGCACGCCGATCTCCGCACGAGGGACGGGTTCGCTGCGCGCACGTTCGCACTCGCCTCGCAGCCGAACGGCGGAAGCCGTGCGCGGCGCACCCGCTCCATCTCGGGAGCGGGCGCGTGCGCGTCGAGAGCAAATTCGGGGAGGCCCGGTGACGGCGCACCACCGCCACCGGGCCGGCGCCCGGACCCGTGTCCGGGCGCAGTGCGACGCGAGCGCTCTCGGAGAGAGCAGCGCTCGTGTGTCAGTACGTGAAGCGCCCCACCAAGCCCTGCAGCTCGGAGGCCATGCGGGCGAGCTCGCCCGCCGCGCCGAGAGAGTCGTTGGCGCCGGCGGTGGTGCTCTGTGCCGCCTGCGCGACCCCGGTGATGTTCTGCGCGATCTCGTTGCTGCCCTTCGCAGCCTCGGCGACGTTGCGCGTGATCTCCGCCGTGGTCGCGGTCTGCTCCTCGACCGCGCTCGCGATGGTCGAGGAGATGTCGTTGATGCGGTTGATGATCGCGCCGATCTCCCCGATGGCCTCGACCGCGCCCTGCGTGTCGCCCTGGATCGCCTCGATCTTCTGGCTGATGTCCTCGGTCGCCTTCGCGGTCTCCTTGGCGAGCTCCTTGACCTCGTTCGCGACCACCGCGAAGCCCTTGCCCGCCTCGCCGGCGCGCGCGGCCTCGATCGTCGCGTTCAGCGCCAGCAGGTTGGTCTGCTGCGCGATCGAGGTGATCACCTTGATGACCTGCCCGATCTCCGAGCTCGACTCGCCGAGCTTGCCGACGGTCGCGTTGGTGTCGGCCGCGACCTTCACGGCGCTCGTCGCCACCTTCGCCGCCTCCGACGCGTTCTTCGCGATCTCCTTGATCGACGCGCCCATCTCGTCGGCACCCGTCGCGACCGTCTGCACGTTCTTGCTGACCTGCTCGGCCGCCGCCGACACGACGTTCGCCTGCGCCGAGGTCTCCTCGGCGTTGGCGCTCATCTGCTGGCTCACCGAGCTCAGCTCCTCGGCCGAGTTCGCGAGCGCCTGCGCGTTCTGCGCGATCGCGCTGATGCTCGTGCGCAGCTCGGAGATGAACGATCCCAGTACCTCGCCGACCTGGCCGATCGAGTCGTGTCCCGCGACGCCGACGTCTTGCGTCAGATCGCCCTGGCTGGCGGCACGCACGCACGACAGCACCCGGTTCACGCGCATGCGCTCCTCGGTGATGTCGATCGCGAACTTGACGACCTTCGCCGGCTTGCCGGTCTCGTCGGGGATCGCGTTGTAGGACGCGCGGATCCAGACCTCCTTGCCTCCCTTGCCGAGCCGGCGGAACTCGTCCGAGTGGAACTCGCCGCGATTCAGCTTCGCCCAGAACTCGCGGTACTCGGGGCTGCGGCGGTACTCCTCGTCGACGAACATGCCGTGGTGCTTGCCGCGGATCTCGTCGAGCTCGTAGCCGAGCGTCTTCAGGAAGTTCTCGTTCGCGGTGATGATGGTGCCGTCCATGTTGAACGAGATCACCGCCTGCGTGTTGCTGATCGCCTGCAGCTGACCCGCATAGTCGAGGTTCGTCGCTTCGACCCGCAGCTTCTCGGTGACGACGGCCCACGACACCATCGGACCGAGGTACTGACCGCGCTCGTCGCGCAAGGCGACGACCAGCAGCTCGAGCTTCTCCGGGCCCAGCGTGATGATCGCCTTGTGCGGCAGGTTCTTCGGATCGGCGAGGATCTTTCGCTGGTGCTCGGGATGCTTGTGGAAGATGTCGATCGACTGGCCGACGACCTGGCTCGCCTTGACCGGCAGCAGATGCTCGATGGTCTCGAGCGTCTTGACGGACGCCGTGTTGACGTACCGGATGATGAAGTTCTCGTCGGCGAAGATCAGGTTGAGCGGAACCGCTTCCGCCATCTCTCGGAACGGCGTCTCGACCGCGCGGCTCTTCTGGATCTTGCGGTCCTTCGCCCGCAGCGTCTCGATCCGTCGCAGCGGGACCGTCGTGCCCTGTCGTTTCAGCTTGGTGCTCATCACCATTCTCCTCCTTGGCCTCGCCGCATTCGGGCTGGCCGCTTGCCCGTGCTCAATGCCCGGTTGCAGACTCGCCGACTCCCTGGATGGCGCGCTCGGTATCGAGGACCAGCAGCAGCCGGTCCCGAAGTTTGTAGACGCCGCACACGAGCTCGCGGGTGATGCCTCCGACCGTGTCAGGCGATGGCTCGAACGTTCCTTCATCGACCTCGACGACGTCGCCGATCTCGTCGACGAGCAGGCTCACCGCGCCGTCGTCGACGCGCACGATGACGTTGGTCGGCAGCGCCTCGCCGGCACGGGGCGGCATCTGCAGACGGGCGCGCAGGTCGATCGCGGTGACGATCTGGCCGCGTAGATTGATCAACCCTTCGACGACCGACGACGCGAGCGGCACCCGTGTCGTCGGCTGGTAGCGGATGATCTCCTGGACCTTCTCGACCTCGATCCCGAAGTGCAGACCGTCGAGGTAGAAGGTCGAGAGCTGCTGTGCGTGCGCCATGGCCGTCCTCCGTTCCGGGTGGTCCGCTCAGGCGGCGCACTCGAGCGAGGGGCTCGCCTGCTCGATGATGCCGTGCACGTCGACCAGATCGGTGACCTTGTTCTGGATCACCGCGGCCCCGAGCAGGCCGTGGCGGCGCGTCGGGCGTCGGATCTCCAGCGTGTCCTCGACGATGTCGAGGATGCGGTCGACGACGATGCCGATCGTCTGTCCGCGATGCGTCGAGACGACCACCTGCATCGCGCCGCTGCCGCGCGGCTCGCGCGTGCCGCCGAGGACGTCGGCGAGGTGGACGAGCGGCAGGATCTGGCCGCGGTACTGCACGACCTGCTGTCCCTCGGCGCTCTCGACCGCGTCCGGCGCGAACTCCTCGAGGCGGTCGACGAGGTCGAGCGGCACCGCGAGCCGCCCGCCGTCGCCCATGCCGAGCAGCAGCAGCGTGCGGCGCTCGCCTGTGCCGACCTCGCTCGCACGGTCGGTGCGTGCGTCTTCGGCGATCGAACGGTCGTGATTCTCCGACAGGACCCGGGCGCGCTGTGCGAGGCCCATCACGTCGAGGATCAGCGCCACCGTGCCGTCGCCCATGATGGTGGCGCCGGCGAACGAAGTGATGCTCTTGAGCTGCTTGCCGAGCGGCTTGACGACGATCTCCTCGGTGTCGCTGATGCTCTCGACGACGAGCCCGAACTGCCGTCCGTCCGCCTGCAGCACGACGATGTTGACGGCGTCGCTCGAGGCGCTCGAGGCGCGCGTGGCGATCTCGGTGGAGCTCTCGTGGCCGAGCTCGCGGCTGAGATACGCGAGCGGCAGGAGGTTGCCGCGCAGGCGGTAGACGGGCGCGCCGTGGATGCTCTCGATGGCGCGGCGTGCCTGGTCGGCCTCGAGGCGGACCAGCTCGAGGAGACTGACCTGCGGGATCGCGTAGCGCTCGCCGCCGCTGGTCACGACCAGCGCCGGGATGATCGCGAGGGTGAGCGGGATCTTGACCTTGAGCGTCGTGCCGTGCCCGACCTTCGACTGGATGTCGACGGTGCCGCCGATCTTCTCGATGTTGGTCTTCACCACGTCCATGCCGACGCCGCGGCCCGACACGTTGGTGATCTTCTCGGCGGTGGAGAAGCCGGGCAGGAAGATGAGGTTCAGGATCTCGCGCTCGCCCATGCGCGCGAGCTGGTCGGGGTGGACGAGGCCGCGCTGCAGCGCCTTCTGCTTGAGCTTCTCCGGGTCGATGCCGCCGCCGTCGTCGGAGATCTCGATGTTGACCTGCCCGCCCTCGTGGAAGGCGCGCATGAAGAGGCGCCCCTCGGCGGGCTTGCCGGCGGCGACGCGCTTCTCGGGCGCCTCGATGCCGTGATCGACGGCGTTGCGCACGACGTGGGTGAGCGGGTCCTTGATGGCCTCGATGATGGTCTTGTCGAGCTCGGTCTCGCGGCCGTCCATCTCGACGCGGACCTGCTTGCCGCAGGCGATGGCGACGTCGCGGACGACGCGCGGGAACTTGGCCCAGATGTTGCCGATCGGCTGCATGCGCGTCTTCATGACGCCCTCCTGCAGCTCGGTGGTGACCAGGTTGAGGCGCTGCGAGGTCGCGATGAACGACGAGTCGTCCTGGGTGGAGGTGAACTGGAGGATCTGGTTTCTGGCGAGGACCAGCTCGCCGACCAGGTTCATGAGCTTGTCGAGCAGGTGGACGTCGACGCGGATGGTGGTGTCGGCGACCGACGAGGAGTGCGCCTCGGACTGCTCGGCGGCGCGCGCGGTGGCCTGCGGAGCCGTGCCGCCCGCGTGCCCGTTCGGCGCCGCGCTGGTCGCCCCGACGACGACCTCTTGCTCGAAGGCTTCCTCGACGGCGGCCGACGCGGTGCGCTCGGCGACCTCGTCGACGAGGCTCGGCCGCGGCTCTGCGTCGGGTGCCGTGGGAGCGAGCGCCTCCTGCAGGTCGTTGAGGCGCGCGACCAGGGCTGCGTAGTCGTCGTCGCCGTCGCTGCCGGTGGCCTCGATGTCGGCGAGCATGCGGCGCACGGCGTCGACCATGGCGAGCAGCGCGCTGGTGATGTCGGCGTTCAGGGTGAGGCGGCCGTCGCGCAGGCGGGAGAGCAGGTTCTCGCCGACGTGGGCGACGCTCTCGAGCTTGCCGAAGCTCAGGAAGCCGCAGGTGCCCTTGATGGTGTGGATCGTGCGGAAGATGCTCGCGAGACGATCCTGCGAGGTCGGGGCCCTCTCGAGCGCGACCAGGTCGCGATCGAGCTGATCGAGGCCTTCATGGCTCTCGACCAGGAACTCGCGGACGACTTCGTCCAGCTCTCCCCCCGCTTGATCCATCCCGGCCCTCCTCGGCGCTGCGCGCGCTCACACCCGATTCGTCGACAAGTTGAATTTAGACACGCACGGACGTCGTACCGCTTCCATCGTCGTCACACCGCCGGGATCGATCGCCACGCGCGTCGCCGAGCCGTCAGCAGATCCGCGTCGCGACCGCGAGGATCAGATTGAGCTCCCCCGCGCGCATGTAGTGCTGCGACCACGCGTCGTCCCCCTTCGACAGCAGCTCGGTCTGGCGCATCGACGGGAGACCGAGCGGCTGGTCGACGTGCAGTGCCGACTTGAGAAGCCCGGCCGTCATGTTGACGAGCTCGCAGAGCGCGTCCGCCATCATCTCCTCGTCGAGACTGCCCTCGGGCGTCGCGAACATTCCGGAGCCCAGGATGCGCGCACACGCCTCGTCTGCAGAGACGGCCACCGTCAAGGGCGTGCTGCCGTCGATCGGCAACGCCGCCGTCTTCCACGTGGGTCCGATCGCGACGTCACCGACGGCCGCGGGGACGAACGTCACGCCGAGCACGGGCTCCGTGACGCGGGAGACGATCTTCGCCATGTCACTGGTTCGCATCGCCCGCTCTCTCCCCGGCATCCCGACGCCGGGTCGTCCGGCCGCGCCTGCCAACACAAATTCGACCCGGCGCGAAGAAGCGCTGCCGCGAGCCCCCTTCGACGCGCAAGGACGGACTGCACCCGCCACGCTCGGCGGGTGAGAGGTCGTCGCACAGCGCGCTCCGGTGACGCTCTCCAGACACGCCGGTTGCATCGTACTGCCGCAAACAAAACTTTCGCGGGGGTCGCGTGCCATGCGTTAAATTTGCCGTTAAATCCTGACCACCGTTCGACGGTTTCGATCCCCTGGGGTACTGTCCGTCCCGCGAAGCTCCCACCCGTAAGTCACCAATGTCGGCTCGCCGCACGATCAGCTTCGGAGAGTTCCACCTCGACCCGCAGGCGCGGCAGCTGCGCCACCGTGGCGTCATTTGCCCCTTGCGCTCGAAGTCGTTCGCGGTACTTTGGTACCTCGCGAACAACCCGGGTCGGCTCGTTCCGCACGAGGAGCTGATGCGCGCCGTGTGGCCCGACACTTCGGTCGGGACGACGGTTTTGCGCGTGAGCATCCGCGAGATCCGCGCGGCACTCGGCAGTGCCGCCAACCTGCTCGTCACCGTTCCGCGCCAGGGCCACCGCTTCGTCTTCACCCTCGACAACGAAGTGCGTGCCCGCCCGTTCGTCGGACGCCATGCCGAGCTCTCGATGCTGCACCGCGCTCTCCTGCGCGCGCGCACCGGCTCTCGGCAGACCGTCTTCGTGACCGGCGAGGCCGGTGTCGGAAAGTCGCGGCTCGTCGAGCGCTTCCTGGACGACGTGCGCGCGGCCGGCAGCGCGCGGATCATCACCGGACAGTGCATCGAGCTGCACGACGGCCTCGAGCCGTATGCGCCGTGGATCGACCTGCTCGGTCGCGCGTGTCGCGCCTCGGATGGGCAAAATTTCGAAAGCGCGCTCGCGCGCTGGGCGCCGAGCTGGCTGCGTCAGCTGTCGAGCCACGACGAAGCCGGCGCGGGTGATCGGCTTCTCCCGATGACGGGCGTCGCCCCGACGGGCGGACAGCTTTCGCGGGAGCTCAGCACGCTCATGGAGATGCTCGCCGAGGAGGGGCCGCTGGTGATCGAGCTGCACGATCTCCACTGGGCCGACGCCTCGACGCTCGATGCGCTGTCGCACCTCGGGCAACGCAACGTACGGGCTCCGCTGCTGATCGTCTGCACCCGTCGCCTGAACGCCGGCGTCGATGCCGAGCGGCTCGACCATCTGCAAAGACAGATTCTGGGGCGCGATCACGGCACCGAGCTGCAGCTCGGAGCGTTGAGCGCGGACGAGGTCGAGCGCTTCCTCGCGCAACGACTCGCGCCGGTGCCGCTCGGCAACGACGTCGCCGCCACGCTCCATGCCCGGACCGGCGGACACCCGCTCTTTCTGACGGCATTGACGGACCACTTGCTGGCCCAGCGCCAGCTCGTGATCGACGACCAGGCGTGGCGCATCGTCGGCTCGCTCGACGGCGTCATTCCCACCGCGATCCGCGAGATGATCGCGACGGTGTTCCAGAGCGTCGCCCCCGACCAACGACGGATCCTCGAAGCCGCCAGCGTCGCCGGCACGGCGTTCTCGGCCGCCGCGATCGCAGCGGCGCTGAGCATGCCGATCGCCGAGGTCGAGGACGCCTGCGACCAGCTCGTCGCGGAGCGACGCCTCGAGCATGGCGGAATCGAGGAATGGCCCGACGGCACCACGAGCGCGCGGTACAGCTTCTTGCACCACCTGCACGCGGAGGTGCTCTACGCGGGACTCTCGCCGGCGCTGCGCAGCCGGTACCACGGGCTCGTGGGCGAGCGCGTCTCGAGCGCGCACGCGGGACACCTCAACGAGGTCGCAGCGCTGCTGGCACACCACTTCACGCTCGCCGGCGACGAGAAGCGGGCGTGGTACGCGCACCGGACGGCGGCGCGTGCGGCACGCAACGCGTTCGCCGCGCGCGAAGCGATCGGACACCTCGAGGCCGCGCTGACGATGGTGCGTGCGCTGCCGCAGGACGACCAGCGCGCGCACGTGGAGCTGCGCTGCCTCCTGGAGCTCGGCGAGGCCGCGATCGCGGTGCACGGCTATGCCTCACCGACGGTCGCCGGAATCTACCCCCGAGCCTGCGACCTGGCGACGAGCAGCGACGACGTCCCGCTCCACGTGCTCGCCGAGTCCGGGCTCCTGATGCATCACGCGATGCGAGGCGAGCTGCACGCCGCCCAAGCACGGGCGGAAGAGTTCGTGCACCTCACCGAACGGTCGCCGATGCTCGCGGGAACCGGGCACGCCAGCCTCGGAGCGATCCTCTTGAGCCGCGGCGAGCTGCGCGCCGCGCACCAGTCGTTCCTGCGCGCGTCCGAGTGCTGGGAGCGCTGGCCGGAAGTCGCGCCCGATCTGCGGGCGATGGTCGACGCGTTTCGCGCCATCAGCGACCTCCTGCTGCTCAGCGGGCACGACGCGCGAAACGACATCGCACGCGTGCTGACGCGGGTCGGCGAGCTGCCGTTCGACCCGTTGCTGGTGTCGCAATGCGAGGCGATCGCCGCGTTCTTCTTCGCCGTGCGCGGCAGCCACGAAGAGGCCCGTACGGCGGCAGCGCGTGCGATCGAGCTCGCCGATGCGCACGGCTTGCCGCTCTATCTGTCACCGCGGGTCGCGCACGGCTGGGCGACCCGCGACGCGGCCGCGATCCGTGCCGAGATGGCGCTGCTCGCGGAGTCGGAGGTGCGACTCGGCGCGCCTCAGAACGGCGCACTGCTCGCCGAGGTGCTGCTCGGTGCGGGCGACGTCGCCGGCGCGAAGGCCGCGGTCGAGCGCGCGGTCGCCGACGCCAGCGAGTTCGGCGAGAACTACTACCTCGCCGACCTGCACCGCCTGCGCGGTCGCTGCCGACTCGTCGAAGCGCGCACCGCTGCACGAGGCGCGCAGCGGTCGCTGCTCGGCGAGGCGCAAGAATGGTTCGAGTTGGCGATCGCGGAAGCCACTCGCCAGAGTGCGCGGCTGTGGGTGCTTCGCGCCGCCACCGACGCCCTCGAGGCGGCGCCGCGTGCGGCGCGCGCGCGGGCACGGCTGCGCGATCTCCTGCTGGAAGTCGACGATGGCGGCGACCTGCCGGACGTCGTGCGCGCGCGACACCTGCTGGAGGAGGCCTGAGCGACCCGCTCGCCTACTTCAGGACCTCGAAGGGCCCGCCCTTCTCGAGCGCCGCTCGATACGCGGGACGCTCGTGGATGCGATCGAGGAAGGCCATGGACCTCGGCCGCGTGCGGTCGAGACCCGCGCGCCCGGCCGCGACCTCGAGCGGGAAGCTCATCGCGACGTCGGCGGCGCTGAAGTCGTCGCCCGCGAACCAGACCGACTTCGCGAGCTCCGCCTCGATGAAGTCGAGATGCAGCGCGATCTGCGGCGCGATGAACGTGCTCTTGGTGCGCCCCGCGATCGCCTTCGCGAAGGGACGGACGAAGAACGGCATCGGCGCGCCCTCGATCACGTCGAACACCAGCTTGAAGAGCAGCGGCGGCATCACCGAGCCCTCCGCGTAGTGCAGCCAGTAGGTGTACCGGATGCGCTCGGGCGTACCCGCGGCCGGCTTCATGCGGCCGTTGCCGTAGGTATCGACGAGGTACTCGAGGATCGCGCCCGACTCGGCGAGCACGACGGTCCCGTCGGTGATCACCGGCGACTTGCCGAGCGGGTGCACGGCCCGGAGCTCCGGCGGCGCGAGCATGCTCTTCGGGTCGCGCGCGTAGCGCCGGATCTCGTACGGCACGCCGAGCTCCTCGAGCAGCCACAGGACGCGCTGCGAGCGCGAGTTCTCGAGATGGTGGACGGTGATCATGCGCTCCTCCGGTCGGTACGATCGCGGCACGCTAGCACGGCGACGACGCGACGCCGCACCGCGGCAAGCCGCGAGCACGTGCCCGCACCCACCGTGACCTGCGGCGGTCGGATCTCTGACGGACTGTCACGGCTGCAAGACTTGCCTGCAGATTGGACCAAGCGCCTGCACGCGGCGCGCACCGCGACCGTCGCGCAGCGCCGCTGCCGGCGCACGAAGTGGGCTGTCCGCATGCGCCGTGGCCACGCGTGGAGCGTTCCGACCGCGCCGCAGCAGCGGCACGATTGCTGCTTCGGCACGGCCGCCATGCACAGCGAAGAGCGTCTCGAGGAGCAGGCCCGCACCGTCGGATTCGTTGCGATCCCTTGCCCGCGCTGCCGGATGGACGAAGCCGGCTGCGCGAACTGCGGCGGGGCGCATCGCGTGTGGGCCGACGGCCCCACGACGCTGAGCGACACCGGCATCGAGCGTCTGCTCGCAATGCGGGCGCGGATGGTCGGCGCCGGGCAGCGGCCGCCGTTCCGCGTGCGTCGGCTCGGCATGATCCACTGGCCGGTACGGCCGGCGCACGACCGAGCGCGCGTCTCGGTCTGAACCCCGGTTCCCAGTCGAGCGACCGAGGCCGGAACGGCCGTTCGCTCGCACACCGTGCAGTCCAGAACGACGCACGCTCAGCGCGCGTCGTGGAAGATCAAGCCGAGCGTCGTGCGCTCCCCCGAGCGCAGCTCGCTGACCCCGTGCCGCACGCCGGCGCGGTAGAAGCCGCGCGATCCGCGCACCGGTCGATCGCGCACCGCGAACACGACCGCGTCCCCCTGCGCGAGCGGAACCACGTGAACGCGCGACTGCTGCCGCGGGCGCTGCTCGGTGAGCACGAGCTCACCGCCGGTGAAGTCGCCGCCCGGGGCCGAGAGCAGGATCGCGACCTGGAGCGGAAACACCAGGTCGCCGTAGAGGTCCTGGTGCAGACAGTTCCAGTCGCCGGCCGCGTATCGCAGCAGCAGCGGCGTCGGGCGCGTCTGGCCGGCGGCGTGGCAGCGCTCGAGCCATTGGTCGAGCGACGCCGGGTAGCGCGTGTCGCGCCCGAGCCGCTCGCTCCACGCGTTCGCGAGCGCCGCGAGCGGCGGATAGAGCGCCGCGCGCAGCACGGCGATGGTGTCGGGCAGCGGGTAGGCGAGGTACTTGTACTCGCCGCGACCGAAGCCGTGCCGCGCCATCACGACGCGGCTTCGGAAGCGCGCCTCGTCCGCGTAGAGCGCGCCGATCGCGCGACAGCTCGCGCGATCGAGGACCCGCTCCAGGACGACGTGGCCGCGCTCGTCGAGCGCAGCCAGGTGCTCGGCGTCCGCGAGGTGCAGGACATGGGTTGCGAGATCGTGGGGATCCGCGGCTCCCGTGCGCGGCGGGCTCAAAGCGCGCCTTCCAGCGTCAGCAGCTGCGCCTTCGCCGCGCTGCCGCCGCGGTACTGGCCGATGCCCCCGGTCGCCGGCAGGACGCGATGGCACGGCACCACGATCGGCAGCGGATTGCTCGCGAGCGCGCTGCCGGTCGCGCGCACCGCGGCGGCGCTGCCGGCACGCGCCGCGATCTCGCGGTAGGTCGCGGTGCGCCCGAACGGGATCGCGGCCGTGGCGTGCAGCACCGCGCGCCGGAACCCGACCGTCAAGCGCCAGTCGAGCACCAGCTCGAAGGCCCGCCGCCGGTGCGCGAAGTAGTCGTCGAGCTGTCGCCGTGCCTCGTCGAGCGACGCGCGCGGCGCCTGCAGGACGCGCGGCGAAACGCGGGTCGCGAGCTCGTCGAGGACCGCGTCCTCGCCTTCCGACGGCAGGCCGACGCGGATCAGACCCGCAGCGCTCGCGCCGAGCAGCAGCGTTCCGAGCGGCGAGTCGTGGCGCGCGATCGCGACGTCGGCGAGGCCGTCGACCACGGCACGCGCAGCGAGGCGCTCGCGGGCGACTTGCCAGCTCGCGGCGTCGCTGCCCGTCGC
>JAIEPK010000266.1 GCA_019749875.1 Candidatus Binatia bacterium
GCACGGCGGTGCGCGCCCCCGTCGTCGTGCTGCTCGCGCTCGTCGCCGCCGCCTGTGCACGAGCGGGCGATCCGCCCCCACCGGCGAGCGCACCGGGCACGTCCGAGCTGTCGGTCGTGCGGCGCTTGACGATGGCGGACTTCGGGTCGGACACGAAGTCGGCTCCCCATCGCGCGGTGGTCAAGATCGGCGACGAGGCGCGTACCGTCGCGGTCGCACCCCGCATGCTCGAGGTCGCGGCGCTGCGCGGCATCGCCCTCGCGGATCGCAAGGCCCGGCGCGAGATCCCACTGCCCGAGGCCGCTCGGGATCTCCCGCCCGACGCCTTCCGGCTCGATGCGCAGCTCCTGCCGATCGCCACCGACGTCGCGCCCGAGATCTTCGACCTGTTCGCCAACGAGACGTTCCATGCCGCGGTGGAGACCCGCTTCGGCTTGACGCGAAGCGCGAGCGATCCGACGAGCGCCGTGCTCGAACTCGAGACCGTCGGCGACATGGGCGAGGGGCGGCTCAACGTCGACCTGCGCGCCATCCTGGCGCAGCCTCCGACGGTCCGGAGCCTGCCCTTCGACGTCCCGCGCGGCGCGAGCATCGTGCTCGGCTACGGCCTGGTCGCGGCGAGCGGCACCGCCATGCGCTATCGCGCCGCGCTCCGCTGCGGCGACGCCGCCGAGCGCGTCTTGCTCGACGACACGCTGACTCCGCCCGACGCGTCCTGGCACGGCGCGAGCGCCGATCTCACGCCCGGGCGGGGCTGCACGCTGCAGCTCGAAACCACGACAGCGGACGGCAGCCCGGTGCGCGCCGCCGCCTGGGCGGAGCCGATCGTGTTCGCTCCGCAGTCCCGCGCGGGCCAACCGACCGCGGAGAACGTCATCGTGGTGTCGCTCGACACCCTGCGTGCGGACCATCTCTCGGGATACGGCTATCCGCGGCCGACGTCACCGACCATCGATGCGCGCCTGATCCGCAGCGGCACGACGTTCACCGACGTGAGCACCAGCTTTCCGCGCACCGACGTCGCGCACATGAGCCTGTTCACCGGACTCTACCCGGACGCCCAGCCGCAGGCGGGACGCCTGCGCGCCGCGTCCACCGCCGTGCTGATGACCGAGTCGCTGCGCGACGCGGGACTGCTGACCGCGGGCTTCACCGAGGACGCCATGATCGCCGGCGCGTTCGGCTTCTGGTTCGGCTTCGATCGCTTCGTCGAGCGCTCCTACGCGGAGCGCGAGCGCGGCCGCGCGACCTTCGCCGACGGCATCGAGTTTCTGCGCGCCAACGCGGATCGTCGCTTCTTCCTCTTCCTGCACACCTACAAGACCCACAAGCCGTACGTCGCGTCGGCGCGCTTCGACACCTTCGCGCCCGCCTCCGACTGGCAGTCGCTGCCGCTCGACCCGCGCGTGCCGCCGGCCGAGCGACCGCAGATGGACGCCTACGACCGCACGGTCCGCGAAGCGGACGACCTGATCGCCTCGCTGCTCGACGAGCTCGATCGGCTCGGCATCGCGGGTCGCACGCTGGTCGTGCTGCTGTCGGATCACGGCGAGGCCTTCGGCGAGCACGGCGCCGTCGAGCACGGCTATGCCGGGCACCAGGAGCAGCTGCACATCCCGCTGGTCTTCCGCGGTCCCGGGATCCCGGCGGGACTGCGCGTCGACGCGCCGATGAGCATCGTCGACGTGGCGCCGACGGTGCTCGCCCTGGCCGACGCGGCGCCGCTGCGCGACGCACAAGGCCAAAGCCTCGCCGACGCCTTCACGGGCCACTATCTCGCACGCCACCGCCCGCTGTTCTTCTCGTGGCTCGCGAAGGGTGCGCAGGGCGTACGGCAGGGTCCGTGGAAGTATCTGCGCGCCGATCACGGTCACGAGCTGTTCGACCTCGCGAGTGACCCCGGCGAGAACGTGCCGCGTCTGCGCAAGCGCGCGGCGCGCGCCGTCGACGCGGCGCTGATCGCCGACCACCGCGAGCGCAGCGCACGACTCCGCGAGCGCCTCGCCGGCACGGGTGCGACGCCTTCAGCGAGCCCGTCCGACGCGGCCATCGACGGCCGCATGCAGGACTCGCTGCGCGCGCTCGGCTACGTCCAGTGAGCGCGGCCGATCGCGCTCAGGACGCGCGACCGCGTGACGGACGCGTCGCGCCACGCTCGCGGAAGATGCCGAACGCGCTGGTGTAGCCGTGCAGGAAGGTCGTGCCCTGGACCGGGCCGATCTCGCCGTTGCAGAAGAAGCCGCCCAGAGCGACGTCGCCGAGATGGCGCTTGAGCGCCTCGCTGTCGTGGTTGGGACGCCCGTAGAGGTGCGCGCCGCGCCCGAGACACGAGAACAGCACCGCCCCGCGCGCCTTCGCGGTATCCCGCTCGTGACCGTAGACCGCGAGGCGCCGCTCGAGGTCTTCCGCCGAGGTGCGCGCATCGCGCAGGTGGAACTGCACGACCTGCAGCGGGCGCAGGACCGCCCCGATGATCAGCGCTCCGGCGTCGGCGTCGGAGCCGAGCAGGTTGCGGATCAGAAAGTCGCCCTGCTGGTACTCGCCCTGCGCCCCCTTCATCTCGATGCCGAGGAACAGCGAGCTCTCGCAGAGCTCCTGGTCGGCCGGCGACAGGGTCTCGTAGAGCTCCTGCAGGACCTCGCGCGCGGGCCGGCCGTCGAGCTCCTGGAGCACGTTCTCGCGGCAGCGCGTGACGAACATCGGCATGCCGATCGGACGACAACCCTGCGCGACGATGGTGTCGAGCTCGATGTCGCCCGACAGCGCGATCCCGACGAGGCCCGCGCGATGGACGCGGTGGCCGAGGTAGAGCGCGTTGTCGCCGGGCGTCCGCCCGCCGCTCGCGACCCCGCCGAGCTTCTTGCTGGCGGGAAACGCTCCGTCCAGGCCACGGATCAGACGCTCCACGTCGAACGAGAACGGGTCGGCGAGCAGCAGGAAGTGCGCATCGGCGCCGGGACGCAGCCCGCAGACGCGCGCCCACTCGTCGGGCGCCGCATCGGGCTCCGGAATCTGCTCGACGCCGAGGTGAAACGGCGTCAGCTCGACGCCGGGCAGCGTCGCCGCGGTCAAGGAAAGCGCCGGGCTGCCTTCGATCTCGCGCCCGCCGCCGATCACGCTGCGCGCCGTGCAGCCGATCAGCAGCGCGCCGCCGAGCTCGGCCGCGAGCAGCGGAGCGAGCTCGCGATACGCCGTGCGGTGGTGATCCGAGACGAACGCGATCACCAGGTGCGCACGCTCGCCGCCGAGGTCGCGACGCAGCGCCGCGCACGCTTCACGCGCTGCCTCGTCGAGGGCCGGTCGCTCGGAAACGGTCGAACACCATCTCATGCCCATCGCTGCTCCGTTCGTCGTTCGGCGCCCCGGCATTCCGCGTCTCGCGGCCGATCAGTTGAGGAACGGCGGCGGATCCTCGCCGCTCCCGGTGGCGCGCCCCGGCGCGATCGGGCCGGCGTGGTGGTGCACGATGCGCCACTCGCTGCCCTCGCGGACGAAGACGTTGGTCGCCGCGAGCGATCCACCGCGCAGCGACTCGACGCACAGAACCACCGCCATGCGCTCGCCGGGGATCACCGACTCGTGCGAGCACGAGATCTCGGGAGCGTCGGGCCCGTCGAGGATCGCGCGCCAGCTCGCCATGACCGCGTCGCGACCGTGCAGCGCGGCCCAGCCCGGATGCGTGCACGCGACGTGCGGCGAATGCGCCCACAACGCCTCCATGGCGTCGAGGTCGCGCGCCGCGAAGGCGCGGTAGAACGCGGCATTGGCCGCGAGGACGTCGAGATCTTCGTGGGTCATGGCGAGCCGCTCGGACCGGGGCTGTTTAACACCCGGCGCGGCGTCGGCCACGCGGCCGAAAGGCCCGAAGAGGCGACGTGGGCAGTGCGCGGGCGTGCCGACTCGACGGCACGCCCGCGCGACGATCAGATCACTTCGCGGCCAGCTCGTCGTCGATGACGGCCTTGAAGTTGGCAGCGGGCTGCGCGCCCTTCACCATGCGGCCGTTGATCACGAACGACGGCGTGCCCGACAGACCGAGCGAGGCTGCCTCGTCCTTGTCGGCCTTGACCTTCGCGGCGGTCTCCTTGCCGTCGAAGCACTTGTCGAACTTGGCCTTGTCGAGCTTCTGCGCGGCGGCGAACTCGAGCGCCTTGTCCTTGACGTTGGCCGGGGTCACGTCCTTCTGGTTCGAGAAGTAGCCGTTGTACACGGCCCAGCCGGCCTCGGGGCTCTGCGCCTCGGCACACTCCATCGCGATCGCGGCGGGCTCGGCCCACGGGTGGAACGGCAGCGGCAGGTGCTTGTAGCAGAAGCGCACCTTGTCCTTGTACGCCGGCATGACCTCGGTCTCGAGCGTCGTGTAGCCCTTGCTGCAGAAGGGGCACTGGAAGTCGGAGTACTCGACGATGGTGACCTTCGCGTCCTTGGGACCGCGGCACAGCTCGTTCTTGAGCGAGATCTTGTCCATCACCGCCTTCGACGGATCGATGGTCACGTCGTCGACGTCGGCGAAGATCACGTAGCGGAAGTCGGGCGAGCTGGTGAACGACACCTGCCGCGAGCGCGGCGCGGTGCCGACCTCGAGCGTGCCCTGCTTGGCACCCTTGATCGGCGAGTCCTTCACGTCCTTCACCGTCACGGTCTCGCTCGGCGGGACGTTGTTCTTCTTGCGGTAGTACTTGACGAGCGTGTCCTGATCCGCGGCCCCCGCCCCGGAGGCCAGAAGAAGGCCGGGGACGACCAGCAGACCAAGCATCGCGGTTACGCGTCGGAATGACATCTATCGACCTCCTCGGGTTCGAGCTTCGCAGCGCTGCAATCGATCCGGCGGTCGCGACGTCGCGCACCACCGGGCAACAGCCGACAACGGTGCCCGCTCGCGGCATGATGGTCAAGCGGACGGCCGATCTCGGCCACCGCCTTGACAACGGCACGACGCCGACCCGACACTCGCCAGAGAGTTTCCCATGGCGGTCCCCCCGGCTGAGCGGTGTCTCGAAGCACCCCCGATTCCGCGCCCGCCGGCTCGTCCGAGCACTGCAGCGCCGCGCGGCCCCCGGGTGGCGGGCGGATGACGAGCGACGGTAGCGACTACGACGTCGCCATCGTCGGCGGCTCGATCTCCGGGGCGGGCACGGCGACCATCCTGCTCCGCGAGCGTCCGGACCTGCGCGTGCTGATCGTCGAGAAGAGCGCGGCGTTCGGCCGTGGCGTCGGCGAGTCGACCGTCGAGGTCAGCGCCTACTACCTGAGCCACGTCCTCGAGCTCAGCCGGCACCTGAACGAGGAGCACCTCGTCAAGCACGGCATGCGCTTCTGGTTCGCCAACGACGCGACCCGGACGCTCGACCAGTGCAGCGAGATCGGCAATCGCTACCAGCTGCGCGTCCCGACCTACCAGGTCGATCGCGCGCGCTTGAACGAAGAGGTGTTGCGCCGCGCCGTGGCGCGCGGCGCGGCGCTCTGGCGTGAAGCGCACGTCGTCTCGGTCGAGCTGAACGACGGCGGCACGCAGCGGCTCACCGTGCAGCGCGGCGCCGACACGACGACCGTCGGTGCGCGCTGGGTGATCGACGGCTCCGGCCCGGCGGCACTGCTGGCGCGGCGGAACGGCTGGTGGCAGGCCAACACGGCGCACCCCGTGTCGGCGATCTGGGCGCGCTTCCGCGGCGTGCGCGACTGGGACGAGGCCGACCTGCGCAGGCGCAACCCGTCGTTCGGCAACGCGACCTTCACGCTGCGCTGCAACGCCACCAACCACCTCACGGGTGACGGCTGGTGGGCCTGGCTGATCCCGCTGCGCGGCGGCGACGTGAGCGTCGGGGTGGTGTTCGACGAGCGCCGTGTCGAGTTCCCGATCGACGGCGCCCTCGGCGAGCGCCTGAAGGAGTTCCTGCTCGCGCACCCGGCCGGGCGCGAGATCCTGGGCGAGGCGGCGTTCGTCGAGGGGGACGTGCACCGCCGGCGCAACCTCGCCTACCGCACGACGCGCTTCGCCGGCGACGGCTTCGCGCTGGTCGGCGACGCCGCGGCATTCATGGATCCGTTGTACAGCCCGGGTCTCGACTGGGTGTCCTACACCAGCTCGGTGGCCGCCGACCTGGTGCTCGCGCAGCGCCGCGGCGAGGACGTCGCCCCGCGCCTGGAGCGCCTGAACCGCCAGCTCGCCCAGAGCTACGACCGCTGGTTCGAGGCGCTCTATCGCGACAAGTACGAGTACCTCGGCGAGTTCGACCTGATGCGCATCGCGTTCCAGCTCGACGTCGGGCTGTACTACTTCGGCGTGGCGTCGGAGCCCTACCGCCGTGGGCCCGAGGCGTTCCTGGAGCCGATGTTCTCGCAGCCGTCGTCGCGGCCGTTCTTCCGCTTCATGCGCTTCTACAACCGGCGCCTCGCCGCGATCGCGCGCTCGCGGCGCGCGCGGCACGCGCTCGGTCGCCACAACAGCGGCGAGCGCGCCATCCTGAACGGATTCACCTTCGCGCGCAGCAGCGTCCTGAAGCTCGGTCGGGCCTTCGTGCAGTGGGGCCGCCTGGAGCTCGAGGAGTGGCGCCTGCGCGCGTCCGAAGGCCCCTCGCGCGACGCCGCAAACTCCTGACTACGGTCAGGTTTCCCCGCGAAATCGTGGTCTTGGGTGCTTTCGCCCCTTGGCGATGACGCACTGCATGATAAGGTCCGGCTCCGTATGGCGCACGAATTCTTCCATCCCGACATGCAGCTCTTCATCGATCACCGCGTCGATTGGGCTCGCTACTTCCAGCTCCTGCGCGGCACCGAGGCCGACCTCGAGGCGGAGGTCGACACGTACCGGTCGATCCTGTCGACGCTGGACGAGATCTGCGAGGACATCGAGACGGGGGCCCTCGGCCACTGGCACGAGGAAGTCCGTCTGGTCGACGGCAAGGTGGTCGTGCCGCCCCACATCGCCGCCGGCTACGAGAAGCTGCGCAAGGCGGGCCTGGTCTGCCTGACGCTCGATCCTGCCTACGGCGGCTACGGCCTGCCGATCCTGCTCAACTCGCACTACCTCGAGATGGTTTCGCGCGCCGACACCAGCCTGATGACGATCCTCGGCCTGCAGGCCGGCGTCGCGGGCGACATCCAGAAGTACGGCAGTGACGCGCTCAAGCAGCAGTACCTGCCGCGCTTCGCGTCGGGCGAGCTGCAGGGCTGCATGGATCTCACCGAGCCGCAGGCGGGCTCGGACCTCGGCGCCATCGCAACGCGGGTGACGGAGGAAGACGGTCGCTACTTCGTCGACGGCAGCAAGATCTTCATCACCAACGGCGGCTCGGGCGTGCATCTCGTGCTGGCACGCGACGGCGCGACCTACGACCAGTCGAAGGGCACCACCAACGGCCTGTCGCTGATCCTGTGCCCGGTCGAGCTTCCCGACGGCACGCGCAACAAGATCACCGTGGCGCGCGTCGAGACCAAGATGGGCATCCACGGCTCGCCGACTTGTGCGATCGAGTTCGATCACGCCGAGGGCTTTCTGCTCGGCGAGCGCGGCAACGGCTTCCGCGCCATGCTCGACCTCATGAACCAGGCGCGCATCGGCGTCGCGGCGCAGGGCATCGGCATCGCCGAGGCCGCGTTCAGGAAAGCCCGCAGCTACGCGCTCGAGCGCGTGCAGTTCGGCCAGCCGATCATCCAGCAGCCACTCGTCAAGTCGATGCTCACGACGATGGCGCTCGACATCAAGTCGGCGCGCGCCCTGCTCTACCGCACCTGCGCGATGATCGACCTCACCGACGCGCTGGCGGCGTACTTGAAGAGCGGCCGCGACGACGCCGGGGACCGCACCAAGCTGCAGGAAGAGTACGAGCGCAACATGCAGCTGATCCGCTTCTTCACACCGCTGTGCAAGTACATCGGTACGGAGGTCGCGACGCGCGTGACCCGCAACGGCATCCAGATCCACGGCGGCATCGGCTACATGGCCGAGTCGGTGGCCGGGCACTACCACTCGGACGCGATCATCACGACGATCTACGAGGGCACGTCGGAGATCCAGGCGAGCTTCGCGCTGCGCGAGATGAGCAAGGGCGCGCTGTTCACCGCGCTCGAGGCCACCAGCGAAGAGCTCAAGAAGCTCGACGACCGCTTCCCCGAGGAGACGCGCCACGTCCACGCGGGGATCCAGGCGATCAACGACTCGCTGCCCGGTCTGATGACCGATCCGAGCTACGCGATCCTCAATGCGAAGCACGTCTGCGACATGATGATCGACGTCGTGGTCGCGGCCGAGCTGCTGCTGCAGGCCGAGGTCGATCCGTCGAAGCACCTCGCCGCGACGTCGTTCATCCGCAGCCGCATGGCGATGGTCGACATGCACGCCAAGCGCATTCAGGGCGGCGACGTGACGCGTCTCGATCGCTACACGAAGATCCTCGGTCTCTGATAACAACCGGGGCATGGATTCGATCCCCCACGAGACGCAGGCGACCTCCGAAGAAGCACCGGCCCCGCTCCGCATCGGCATTCTCGGTGCGGCGAAGATCACGCCGATGGCGCTGGTGCGCCCGGCGCGGTCGGTGCCGGAGGTCGTGCTCGCCGGCGTCGCGGCGCGCGACCCGCAGCGCGGCGGCGATTTCGCCATCAAGTACCACGTCGAGCGCGCCTACCCCTCGTACGAGGCGATGCTGAAGGCGAAGGACATCGAGGCGATCTACAACCCGCTGCCGAACGCCCTGCACTGCGAGTGGACGATCCGCGCGCTCGAGGCCGGCAAGCACGTGCTCTGCGAGAAGCCGCTCGCGTCGAACGCGAGCGAGGCCGTGCGCATGGCCGAGGCGGCGACGCGCACCGGCCGCGTGCTGGTCGAGGCTTTCCACTGGCGCTACCACCCGCTCGCCGCGCGCATGAAGCACGTCATCGAGAGCGGCGAGCTCGGTCGCCTGCGCGACATCGAGACCTCCTTCTGCATCCCTCTCGCCGCGCCCGGCAACATCCGCTTCGACTACGCGCTCGGCGGCGGCGCGACCATGGACGTCGGCTGCTACGCGATCCACATGCTGCGCCACCTCGCGGAGGCCGAGCCCGAGGTGCTGCGTGCACGCGCGCTGCTCATGGCGCCCGACGTCGACCGCTACATGGAAGCGGAGATGCGCTTCCCCGACGGCGTCATCGGCCGCATGAGCTGCTCGCTGCTCTCCGGCGCGCTGTTCCGCATCCGCATCCGCGTGCGCGGCGACCGCGGCGAGATGCGCGTCTTCAACCCCGTGCTGCCGCACGTCTACCACCGGCTCACGGTGCGCACCGTCGACGGCACCCGTCACGAGCGCGTCAACGGCGAGGCCTCCTACGTCCATCAGCTACGCGCGTTCGTCTCGCGCGTCCGCACCGGCACGGCGGTGCCGACCGGCCCCGAGGATTCGATCGCCAACATGCGCGTGATCGACGCGGTGTACGAGCACGCCGGCCTGCGCAAGCGCGGCGAGCCGGACGCGCCCGCACGCGCGGCGTCGTAGCTCGCCGTCGGACGCCGTCGCGCGCGGCGCGCGCGGGTTGTTTCCGGCGCGTCGCACGAACATGCTCGCGCGATGGAGATCAACGGCATCGCGCACGTCTTCCTCACCGTCTCCGACTTCGCCGCCTGCCGGCCGTTCTACGTCCGGCTGCTGGGCTTTCTCGGGCTCACGCAGGTCATCGATGACGAGCACATGATCTACTTCGTCGGCGGCCGCACCGCGGTCGGCGTCGTGCCGGCCGAGGAGAAGTACAGCCGCGATCGCTTCGCACAGCTCCGCAGCGGCCTGCATCACCTGTGCTTCCGTGCCCGCACGCGCGAGGACGTCGACGAGGTGCACCGCTTCCTCGTCGAGCACGGCGCGAAGGTCGTGCATCCGCCCGAGGAGGGCGCGTGGGCACCGGGCTACTACTCGGTGCTGTTCGAAGATCCCGACGGCATCCGGCTCGAGGTGAACTTCGTGCCCGGCAAGGGTCTCCTCGCGGACGCGCCGACCTCCTGACGAGGCTCAGCGCGCGAGCAGCACCACCGGCAGGTCGACCAGTCGCGACCGCAGGTACTCGCCGAGGCCCTTCGCCTGCGGATCGGCGCGCGTCGATGCCGCGACGCCGTCACCGAGCAGCCCGACCACGACGAAGTTGAGCGCGAGCACGTTGGGCAGCTCGTAGCGGCGCACCTCGAGCCGTGCTGCGTCGGGCACGAGCACGCGGAAGCGCGCCACGTCGAGATGCTCGCGCAGCCACGCGTACGCCTCCGGCGTCCGGGCCCAGACGCCGACGTTCGCGTTGCCGCCCTTGTCCCCCGAGCGCGCGCCGAACAGCGTCCCGAGCGGACGACGCTCCGTGGCACCCTGCGGCGCCGCCGGCAGCACCGGTGCCGCGACGACGACGTCGGTCTCGCTGCCGGCGCCCGGCGGTGGCGCGATGGAGATGCGGCGTCCGTCGTGCGCGACCGTGACCTCGTCGATGCAGCCGCGCGGCACGAGCGCCGGCCAGTAGACGCCGTAAGGGCTTTCCGGCGTCGGCGGCGTGGTCGCGAAGAAGCCGGGATAGTTGCCAAGCGCCATCTCGACCGCGGCATTGGTGAATGCCCGTCCGACCTTCTGGGGATCCTGGTCCTTGACGATGATGCGCAGGAGCGCGGTCGCCTCCTCGTTGCTCGGCGCGTCGGCCTTGTCGGTGCGCACGAGGCGCACGTCGACGCTCGCGAAGCGCTCCTCGCCGCCGAGCGTCGCGAACAGCGACCGACGAACCAGCGCCGCCTTCTCCTCGACGTCGAGCCCCGTCAAGACGAAGGTCATGCCGTTGCGGAAGCCGCCCAGGTAGTTGATGCAGACCTTCGCATCGCGCGGCGCGGGCTCACCGCGCACGCCGGAGATGCGCACGCGGTCCGGCGCCTCCTGCTCGAGCCGCACGCTGTCGAAGCGCGCGACCACGTCGGGATTGGCGTAGCGCGGCCCGTCGATCTCGTAGAGCAGCTGCGCCGTCACCGTTCCCACCGTCACGGCACCGCCCGTGCCCGGGTGCTTGGTGATCACCGCGCTGCCGTCGGCGGCGACCTCGGCGATCGGGAAACCGGGGTGCTCGAGCGCGGGGATCTCCCGGAAGAAGCTGTAGTTGCCGCCGGTCGCCTGCGGGCCGCACTCGATCACGTGCCCGGCGACCACCGCACCGGCGAGACGATCCCAATCGGCGCGCCGCCATCCGAAGTGGAACGCCGCCGGACCGACCACGAGCGACGCGTCCGTCACGCGCGGGCAGACCACGACGTCGGCCCCGCTTTCGAGCGCCGCGACGATGCCCCACGCGCCGAGGTACGCGTTGGCGGTCACCGGCTTCACCCCGGCCGAGGCCAGGTCGCGCCCGGTCTCGAGGTGGGCAAGCGGCACGCCCTGCGCCTGAAGCGCGCCGAGCTTCGGCAGCACGTCGTCGCCCTCGACGTGCGCGACGTTGGCCTTCACCCCGATCTTCTCCGCGAGCGCCCGCAGCCGTTCCGCGAGGCCCGCCGGATTGAGCCCGCCCGCGTTCACCACGATGCGCACGCCGCGCTCGACGGCGAGCCCGAGCACGTCCTCCATCTGACGGAGGAAGGTCGCGGCGTAGCCGAGCGACGGATCCTTGGCGCGCGCCTTCCACAGGATCAGCATGGTCAGCTCGGCGAGGTAGTCGCCTGTCAAGTAGTCGATCGGGCCGTCCTCGAGCATCTCGCGCGCCGCGGAGAGACGATCGCCGAAGAAGCCGCTGCAGTTGGCGATGCGGACGGGGCCTTCGCCGCGTGGCCGGGTCATGTGCGCGCCCTCAGCGTCCGGTCCAGCGAGGCGGGCGCTTCTCGCGGAAGGCGCGCGGCCCCTCCTGCGCGTCCTGGCTCTTGTAGACCGGCTCGAAGAGCCGGTCGCCCTCCGCGAGCCCGGCACTCCAGCCGAGCGACGCCGACGCGTAGACGAGCGCCTTCGATGCGCGCACGGACAGCGGCGCGTTGCTCGCGATGCGCAGCGCCATCGCCTGCGTCGCCGCGCGCAGCTCGGCCGCCGGCACGACGCGGTTCACGAGCCCGATCTCCAGGGCCCGGCGCGCATCGATCGGCTCCGCCGTCATCAGCAGCTCGAGCGCGACGCGCGGCGGGATGAGCCATGGCAGCGGCGCCGCCCACGGCGCGCCGCGTCCCCAGCGCGCCTCGGTGATGCCGAAGCGCGCATGCTCGGCGGCGATGCACAGGTCGCACATCTGCGCCAGCAGGAAGCCGCCCGCGAGCGCTGCGCCGTTCACCGCGGCGATCACCGGCTTCGGCATGTCGATGTTGCGGCCGAGGTAGGGCGCGTAGTCGGGCGGCGGCACCTCGAGCTTGAGCTCCGCCATCTCCTTCAGATCCGCCCCCGCGCAGAAGACGTCGTCACCGGCGCCCGTCAAGACCAGAACCGCGCTCGCCTCGTCGGCGGCGAAGCGGCGCAGGCCGTCCCACAGGCCCTGGCGCACCGCGTGGTTCAGCGCGTTGCGCGCCTCGGGCCGGTTGATCGTGATCCACGTCACGGGCCCGTCGTTCTCGTACAGCACCGCCTCAGACATCGCTCTCTCCCGAACCGTTTTCCGCCGACAGCACGATCAGCAACGTGCCCGCGGCGACGCTGTCGCCCGCGCCGACATGGACCGTCGCGACCGTTCCCGCGACCGGCGCCGTGATGCGATGCTCCATCTTCATCGCCTCGAGCACCAGCAGCTCGTCCTTGGCGGCGACCGTGTCGCCGACCGCGACCGCGACGCGCAGCACGATCCCGGGCATCGGCGCGACCAGGGCGCCCGGCGCGAGCTCGATCTCGCCGCTCGGATGGCGCGGCAGCTCGCGCAACGCCGCACGCGCATCGACGCTGTCGACGTAGAGCTGCTCGCCACGACGCTCGATCGCGAAGCGGCGCACGACCGCTCCGACCTGCAGCACCACCGCTGCCGGCGATGCCTCGTGCAGCACGACGTCCGAGAGCCGCTCGCCGTCGACCTCGGCCTCGAGGCCGCTCCGGCCGAGCCGGTAGGCGACCGCGTACGTGCGATCGTCGCTTGCGAGCTCGACGCGCATCGGCGCCGACGACACGTTGCGGAAACCCGACGGGATCGTCCGCAGGACCCGCGTCGCGGCGCGCCGCTCGGCCTGTCCGGCGAGGGCCGCGGCGACCGCGAGCAGGCGCTGCGCCGCGTCGTCGCGGGCACGGGCCGCGAGCGACGCCGGCGGATGGCGATCGAGGAAGTGGGTGTCGGTCGCGCCGGCGAGGAACTCCTCGTGCTCGAGGATGCCGACCAGCAGGTCGCGGTTGTTCCCGATGCCGTGCAGCCGCATGCGGCGCAGCGCGCGCGCGAGTGCGCGCGCCGCTTCCGCGCGCGTCGGCGCATGCGCGATGACCTTCGCGAGCATCGGATCGTAGTGCACCCCGACGACCGATCCCTCGGCGACCCCCGCATCGACGCGCAGACCCGGCTGCTCGTCGAAGGACAGCCGGTGCACCGTTCCGGTCGCCGGCCGGAGCCCCTCCTCGCTCGTTACCTCGGCGTAGAGACGCACCTCGATCGCGTGCCCGCCCTGGCGCGGCACGAGCGCAGCCGCGGGCAATGCTCGTCCCTCCGCGACCTCGATCTGCAGCCGGACCAGATCGAGGCCGGTGACGCACTCGGTCACCGGGTGCTCGACCTGCAGACGCGTGTTCACCTCGAGGAAGAAGAAGCGGCCGTCCGGAGCGAGCAGGAACTCGACCGTTCCGGCACCGCGATAGCCGATCTCGCGCGCGAGGCGCACCGCAGCTTCGCCCATGCGCGCCCGCAGGCCGTCGTCGAGCGCCGTCGACGGCGACTCCTCGACGATCTTCTGGTAGCGCCGCTGGATCGAGCACTCGCGCTCGAAGAGGTGCACGACGTTGCCGTGCGCGTCGGCGAAGATCTGGATCTCGACGTGTCGCGGCGCTTCGACGTAGGGCTCGAGGAAGACGGTGTCGTCGCCGAAGGCCCCGGCCGCCTCGCGACGCGCGGCCGCGAGCGCTTCGGCGAGATCTTCGCGCGCGCGCACGATGCGCATGCCGCGTCCGCCGCCGCCGGCCGACGCCTTCACCAGGAGCGGCAGGCCGAGATCGCGCACCGCGGCGTCGAGGGCGGCGGCACTCGCGTCACGCAGCTCGCGCGTCGCGAGCTGCGGCACGTCGCAGCGCAGAGCGACGCGCTTCGCCTCGAGCTTCGAGCCCATCGCCGCGATCGCGTCGGCGGGTGGTCCCACGAAGGTGATTCCCGCCTCCTCACAGGCGCGCGCGAAGCGCGCATCCTCGGAGAGAAACCCGTAGCCCGGGTGGATCGCATCGGCACCGGTCGCGCGGGCGGCGGCGACGATCGCGTCGGCGCGCAGATACGACTCGGCGGGAGTCGCCCCACCGAGCGCGACGGCCTCGTCGGCCTCGCTGGCGAACGGCTCGCCGCGGTCCGGATCGGAGAACACCGCGACGGTCGAGATGCCCATCGCGCGACACGTGCGCATCACGCGACGCGCGATCTCGCCGCGGTTCGCGACGAGAAGCTTGCGGATCGGCTTCTGAGAGATCGGTGTCGACACGCGCGCGCTCACATCCGGAAGACGCCGAAGCCGCGCGTGCCGCGCACCTCGGCCGAGTGACAGGCCGACAGCGCGATGCCGAGCACCGTGCGGCTGTCGCGCGGATCGATGATGCCGTCGTCGTAGAGACGCGCCGAGTTGAACGGCGCCAGCGACTCGCGCTCGATCTGATCCTCGACGATCTTGCGCAGGGCGGCGTCCTTGTCCTCGTCGACGGTCTGTCCCGCGGCCTCGGCCGCCTGCCGCGCCACGATCGACAGCACGCCCGCGAGCTGCTGCGGTCCCATCACCGCCGTCTTGCTGTTCGGCCACGTGAAGAGAAAGCGCGGGTCGTACGCACGACCGCACATGCCGTAGTTGCCCGCGCCGTAGCTCGAGCCCATCACGAGGGTGAGGTGCGGCACGCCGCTGTTCGACACGGCGTTGATCATCTTCGAGCCGTCCTTGATGATGCCGCGCTGCTCGTAGGCTTTTCCCACCATGTAGCCGGTGGTGTTCTGCAGGAAGACCAGCGGCACGTCGCTCTGGTTCGCGAGCTGGATGAACTGCGTGGCCTTCTCGGCCTCCTCGGAGAACAGGATGCCGACGTTGTTGGCGAGGATGCCGACGGGAAAGCCATGGATCGACGCCCAGCCGGTGACGAGGTTGGCGCCGTAGAGCGGTTTGAACTCGTCGAAGCGGCTGCCGTCGACGAGACGCGCGATCACCTCGCGCGCGTCGATCGGCTGGCGCAGGTCGAGCGAGGCGAGCCCGAGCAGGTCTTCGACGTCGTGCAGCGGCTCGTCGGCACGCGCGCTCGGTCCGGGACCACGCTTCCGCCAGTGGAGGCGCGCCACGATCTCGCGCCCGATGCGCAGGCAGTCGCGCTCGTCGAGCGCGAGATGGTCCGCGACACCCGACACGCGCGCGTGCATCTCGGCGCCGCCCAGCTCCTCGTCGTCGGCGATCTCGCCGGTCGCCATCTTCACCAGCGGCGGTCCGCCGAGGAAGACCTTCGCCTGGCCCTTGACGAGCACCGTGTAGTCGCACAGGCCCGGGAGATATGCGCCGCCCGCGGTCGCGTTGCCGAACACCAGCGCGATCGTCGGGATGCCGAGTGCCGACAGCTGCGTCAGGTTCCGAAAGGTCGCGCCGCCGGGCACGAAGATCTCGGACTGCCGAGGCAGGTCGGCGCCGCCGGACTCGACCAGGTTGATCAGCGGCAGCCGATTCTCGCGTGCGATGTCCATCGCGCGCAGCGCCTTCTTGAGGCCGTACGGGTTGGTGGCGCCGCCGCGCACCGTCGGGTCGTGCGCGATCAGCACGCACTCGACGTCGGACACCACGCCGATGCCGGTCACGACGCTCGCGCCGACGACGTAGTCGGTGCCCGTCGCCGCGAGCGGCGAGAGCTCGAGAAACGGTGCGTCCTGATCGAGCAGCAGCTCGATGCGCTCGCGCGGCAAGAGCTTGCCGCGATCGTGGTGGCGCTTCAGGTACTTGGCGCCGCCGCCGGCGCAGGCGAGCGCGATCTGCTGGTCGAGCTCGGCGAGCTTGGCCAGCATCCCCTCGCGGTTCTCTCGGAAGACGTCGGCGGTGCGGTCGACGCGGGTGGGCAGGATCGCCATGGCCCCACGCTCATAGCGAGCTGCACGCCGGCAGGCGAGCCGTGCACGGGCGATCGCGTCGCGGCCAGCGTCCTCAGCTCATTGCCGGACGCGGCGGCAGCTCGTCGATCGACATCAGCGCCCGCGTCGCGCCGTGATGTGCCCGCAGATCGTCGAACACGCGGGCCTGCGCCGCCAGTTCGTCGCCGCGCGCACGATCGAGGATCAGCAACAGCAGCGGGACGCCGCGTCGATCACCGAACCACAGCGAGCGCGCCGCAGCTCCCGCGCCGTCACCTTCACCAGGATCGCGGAAAGAAACCTGCGCGATCGCGTGACAGTGCAGGTGCACGTGGAACGAGTCCGTGCACAGGTGCGCCCAGCCGTCGCGCAGCTCGAGACGATCCAGGTCGGCGAACGTCTCCACCACGCCGACCGGATTGCGCATCACCACGCGTGCCGCCCCGAGCGCGCGGCACGAGCGCAGCAGATCCTCCGTGAACGCGACCGACTCTTCCATTCCCCGAGCCCTTTCCGGCGGTCTCCGGACCGCCTCTGCCTCCGCTTCCTATCGTTGTTGAAATTGAAAGTCAATTTCATCGCAGTCGCCAAAGCAGAGCCGGGCCGGGAAGTCACCCTCCCGGCCCGGCTCGTCATCGCCCGCGCTCCGCACGGGAGCGCGACGTCCTACTCGTGGATCTGCTGCGCCAGGTACATCTTCTCGCCGATCTGCTCGATCAGCGTCAGCTGCGCCTCGAGCCAGTCGATGTGCTCCTCCTCCGACTCGAGCATCTCGTCGAGCAGCTCGCGCGTACCGTTGTCGCCGACCTCGACCGCGAGAGCGATCGCCTGGTTGAACTTCTTCTGCGCATCGTACTCGAGCGCCAGATCCAGCCGCAGCTGTTCCGCCGGAGTCTCGCCGACCGCGACCTTGTTGAGGCGCTGCATGTTCGGGATGCCGTCGAGGAACAGGATGCGCTCGATGATGTCGTCGGCGTGCTTCATCTCGCCGATCGACTCCTCGTAGTTCTTCTTCGCGAGCCGCTTGTACCCCCAGTTGGAGCACATCTTGTAGTGGATGAAGTACTGGTTGATGCCCGTGAGCTCGCCGGTCAGCAGCTCGTTCAGTGCGTCGATGATCTTCTTGTTGCCCTTCAACGCGAGCCTCCTTCCGCCCCCATGCCGGGGCGCGGTCCTCCTCCGCGACGTGTGGCCACGCCTAACACAGGACCGCGGCGGGCGGAACCCACCCGACGTCAATCGCCAAATCGGCTGAAATCGAAAGTCGATTTCAAGCCACGAGGAACGGCAGGCAGCCGGTCGCGGCGAGGATCGCATCGAGCGCGCGGCGATCGGCCACCGCGGCGTGACGCGCGCGCAGCGCCGCCAGCGACTTGGCGTGGTACTTCTGCGGCTCCTGCGTGAACGGCTCGCCGCGGATCACCGCGGAGACCTCGGCTTTGCCCTCGGCCAGTGCCGCCGCGTTCGCGACCGTCCACGGGAAGAACACCGCCGCGACCTCCTCGCGCAGCAGCGGCTCCAGCGTCGTCGCGAGCGCCGGCCAGTCCTCGAACGGTCCCTCCGCCTTCGGGTCGAGCATGCGCTCGATCCAGGCGAGGACCCGCGGCGCGCGCGCACGCAGCAGCGCACCCGGCGTCGGGTCCGTCGAGCACTGGTGCAGCTGCGCGAACAGACCGAAATCGCCGAACGCCGGCCGCCCACCGAACAGGTAGGGCCGCCCGGCGAGGTGCTGCTCCAGGATCGCGAGCTGGCGCGCGAACGATCCTTCGATGGTCGCGCGCGTCGCGTCCGACGAGCCGACGAGCTTCAAGCGCGGTACCATGCGCGAGCACACCATCTCGACCGCACCCGCCACGCTCGCCTCGTCGAGACCCGGCATCATGCTGCGCGCGAGCCGCTCGCCCGCCGACGCGCGGTCCGCCTCGTAGGTCCAGCGGTAGTGGAACATCGGCTTGTTCCCCCACTCGTCGCCGTACTCCTCGAGCAGCGCGGACAGGAATGCCAGCGCGCGATCCGACGGATGGATCGACGGCTCCGGAAAGCGCGCCTCGTAGTGCTCGAGGATCGGCGTCGAGTCCTGCAGCGCGGAGCCGTCCGGGGCCACCACGAGCGGCACCAGCGGCAGCTTCGCGTACTTCCGGAACTCCTCCTCGTTCGCCGAGCTGCGGACGGTCCACTCGTGCGGGATCTGCTTGTAGCGGAAGTACGACCGAACCTTCACCGAGTACGGCGACAGCTCGGAGCCGAAGATCCGGTAAGGAGCCTGCTGCGACATGGGGATTCCTCCTGCTTGACCGTCCGCGCGTTCAGCCGCGCCGCTCGACGTCGCCACCGCGCTCGGCATCGTCGAGCGCACGCACCGTCGCACCACCGACCGTGTGTCCGAGCGCCGACGCGAGCATGCGCGCCATCACCCGCCGCGCACGCTCCACGCCGAGCCCCTGGTGGCGCCGCAGATGCTCCCAGTTCGACCAGCTCGCCGCGGCGCCGAGCGCCGCCGCGACCTCGCGGCGATCGGCCGGCGCGAGCCCCGCGAGCTCGATCGCGAACACACGCTCGGCTTCGCGGCGACCGCGCGCGCGCGCCGCTTCGAGCCGCGTCCGCACCTCGTTCGAGAACGGCTCCATGCGCAGCGAGGCGCGCCGCACGGGCGAGATCGCCTCGAGGACGCGCGCTCGTCGCGTGACGAACGTCGTGAGCCGCGACGCGAAGCTGCCGCTCGTCGGGATGGGCACGAGCAGCGGTGCGAGCCGCTCCATCTGCACGTCCGCGGCCGCCGCGAACAGGGTCTCGAGGCTCTCGAAGTGCTGGAACACCGAGCGCAGCGAGACGCCCGCCCGCTGCGCGATCTGGGCCGCGGTCGGGCGCATGTCGCCGGCCTCGAAGAGGTCGAGCAGCGCGCCCACAACGGCGCGTCGCGAGCGCTCGCTGCGGGCGAGACGCCCGTCGACGCGCGCCACCGGCTTCGGTTCCACGAGCGCCCGGTTACTGCATCACCAGTGCGAATTCAACGCGGGGGACGCCGAGGGCGCGCGAGCGCGCGCCCTCAGTACGCATCGCGCCGTACCAGCGCGTCCGATCCGCCATCGACGTAGAGGATCGTCCCGCAGCAGAAGCTCGCCCGCGCACCGAGCAGGAAGACGACCGCGTCCGCGATCTGCTCGGGACGCCCGAAGCCTGCACCGAGCGGGATCGGGAAGCCGCGGATCGCCGGTCCGAACTGCGGGTCGTCGAGACCTTCCTGCAGCAGCGGCGTCTGCACCGCGCCAGGTGCCACGGCGTTCAGCCGGATGCCGGCACCGGCCCACTCGGCACCGGGTGCGTTGCGGCGCACCCAGCGCGCCAGCGCGAGCTTGGTGTTGGCGTAGACCGTCGAGCCGTCGACCGGGCCGGCGATGCGCCGCGCGCTCGCCTCGTCGCCGTCGAGGCAGGCCGCGACCAATCCCGAGTCGCCCTCGGGGACGATGCGCGACGAGTTCGACGAGATGGCGACCGCCGATGGCGCATTGCCCTTCGCGAGCAGCGCTCGCAGACTCGTGAGCGTCGCGACGGCACCGAAGTAGTTGACGGACACGATGCGATCGTGCGCCGCCACCTGCGGCCCGAGCCCGGCGCAGGCGACCAGACCGTCGATCGCGTCGCCCGCCTGCTCGCGCACCGCCGACACGACGCGTGCTCGTCCCTCCTCGGCGGACAGATCGGCGACGATCTCCGCGTCGCGCACGTCGACGCCGACGACGCGGTCGCCCGCGGCCTCGATCTGCGCCAGGACGGCCGCGCCGATCCCCGATGCCGAGCCCGTGATGACGATCGTTCGCATGCGGCTCTCCTACGGCGGGGCGTGCCGGCCGGCAAGCGTCCCGCCCCCGGTCGCACCATCGTGCGCGGCGCGGCGTGCGGCACCAGGCACGTTTGACAACCCGAAAGGCCAACGGCATCGCTGGGAGACGCATGCAGACCAGCATTCAAGCGATCAACGAGGCAGTGCAGCGCGCCGCCGTCTGGGTCGAGCCCTTGCAGCGCGAGATCGCGCACACGATCGTCGGCCAGCGCGGCCTGGTCGACCGTCTGCTGATCGCGCTGATCGGCAACGGCCACGTGCTCCTCGAGGGCGTCCCGGGGCTCGCAAAGACGCTGTCGCTCAAGACACTCGCCGCGGCCACGCAGGCGCGCTTCCAGCGCCTGCAGTTCACGCCCGACATGCTGCCCGCCGACATCGTCGGCACGCTGATCTACAACCCACAGGACGGACGCTTCGTTACCAAGCAGGGTCCGATCTTCACCAACCTCGTGCTCGCCGACGAGATCAATCGCGCACCGGCCAAGGTCCAGAGCGCGTTGCTCGAGGCGATGCAGGAACGCCAGGTGACGATCGGCGAGCAGACGTTTCCGCTGCCCGAGCCGTTCCTCGTCATGGCGACGCAGAACCCGATCGAGCAGGAAGGCACGTATCCGCTGCCCGAGGCGCAGGTCGACCGCTTCATGCTCAAGGTCGTCGTCGACTACCCGTCGAAGGCCGAGGAGCGACAGATCCTCGACCTGATGGCGACCTCGGCACCGCTGCCCGCGATCACGCCCGTCCTCGACCCGGCGCACCTCCTCGAGGCGCGCCGCGTCGCCGACATGATCTACGTCGACGACAAGGTCCGCGACTACATCGTCGAGATCGTCTGGGCGACGCGCCGTCCCGACGAGTACAAGCTCGATCTGAAGCCCTTCATCCGCTACGGCGCCTCGCCGCGTGCGACCATCTTCTTGACGCTCGCCGCGAAGGCCAACGCGTTCCTCGCCGGGCGCGGCTACGTCACGCCGCAGGACGTCAAGGACGTCGGCATGGACGTGCTGCGCCACCGCGTCGTCGTCAGCTACGAGGCCGAGGCCGAGAACCTGCGCAGCGAGGACGTGGTGGGGCGCATCTTCGACACGATCCCCGTTCCGTGAGCCTCGGCGCCGAGCAGACCCGCGAGATCATGGAGCGGGTGCGGCACATCGAGATCCGCACCGCCCGTCTCGCGCGCGAGACTTTTGCTGGCCAGTACCACTCGGTCTTCAAGGGCCGCGGCATGGACTTCGAGGAGGTCCGCGAGTACGTGCCGGGCGACGAGGTGCGCGCGATCGACTGGAACGTCACCGCGCGCACCGGTCGTCCGTTCGTCAAGAAATTCCGCGAGGAGCGCGAGCTGACCATCGTCCTGCTCGTCGACTTGAGCGCCTCGGGACACTTCGGCTCGGTCGCGCAGAGCAAGCGCGAGCTCGCGGCGGAAGTGGCGAGCGTGCTCGCCTTCGCCGCCGTGCGCAACAACGACAAGGTCGGCCTCATCCTGTTCACCGACGAGGTCGAGCAGTACGTGCCGCCGCGAAAGGGCCGCAGCCACGTGCTGCGCGTGGTGCGTGAGATCCTCTTCTTCGACGCGAAGCGCCGCGGTACCGACGTCGTCAAGGCGCTGGAGTACGCGAACCAGGTGCTCAAGCGCCGTGCCGTGGTGTTCCTGCTCTCGGACTTCCTGGTGCCGCTGCGCGCGACACCGGGCACGCAGCCGGCGACCGGCAGCATGACGCCGCTGCGCCGCACGCTCGAGATCACCGCCCGACGCCACGATCTGGTCGGCGTCGTCGTGTCCGATCCGCGCGAGGCGGAGCTGCCCGACGTCGGCCGCGTCCTGCTCGAGGACGCCGAGACCGGCGAGCAGCTCGAGGTCGACACGCACGATCCGGTCACCCGGGTGCGCTTCGCCGAGGCCGCCGAGGCACGGCGAACGGGCGTCCTTTCCACGCTGCGCGGCGCCGGCATCGACACGCTCGAGCTCAGCACCGCAGCCCCCTACCTGTCGGCGCTGCTGCGCTTCTTCCAGCGGCGCGCGGCACGACTCGGATGACACCGGGCGCGACCACGACGGCGGGCACGGCGCTGCCGAGCCCGACCCCGGCCGACATCCGCGACATCCGCGGCCCGGTCGCGATCCCGATCCCGTGGCTCGTGCCGGTGCTGATCGCCGGCGGCACGGTCCTGGCCCTGCTGCTCGCTTGGCTCGCACGACGCTGGTGGAAGCGGCGCAAGCTGCGCGTGCCGCCGCCGCGTCCCGCCGACGAGGTCGCGCTCGAGCGTCTCGAGGCGGCACGCAAGCTGATCGATCCGTCCCGGGCGCGCGAGTTCTGCTTCGCGGTCACCGAAGCGGTCCGGTTCTACATCGAAGACCGCTTCGCGGTGCGCGCGGCGCGCCGCACGACCGACGAGTTCCTGAACGACCTCGTGCGCACGCCGACCGCGGGGCTCGCGAGCCACGCCGACATGCTGGGCGACGTCCTCCGCCAGGGCGACCTCGTCAAGTTCGCGCGCGCCACGCTCGCGAACGACGAGATGGAAGCGCTGCACCGCAGCGCCGTGCGCTTCGTGCAGGAGACCCGGCCGAGCGCGAAGGCGGACGCGTGAGGACCTGCTCGACACGGGTGGACGCGTGAGGATGCCGTGCCTCACACGGGTGGACGCGTGAGGACGCCGTCCCTCACACGGGTGGACGCGTGACCACCTGGCGCTTCGCGAGCCCGCTGCTGCTGTGGCTGCTGGCGGCCTTGCCGCTGATCGCCCTGCTGCGCGGCCGCACCGGACGCACGGCAGCCCTGCTCTACCCGTCGGCGGACCTCGTGCGCGCGATCGGCCGCGGCGTCACCGCACGCGCCGGCCGCGCGCGCACGACGCTGCGGCTGCTCGCCCTTGCCCTCTTCGTGGTCGCGCTCGCGCGCCCGCAACAGGGGCTCGGCACCGCCGAAGTCGAGACCAGCGGCATCGACATCGTGCTCGCGGTCGACGTGTCGGGCTCGATGCGCGCGCTCGACTTCGAGCTCGACGGCAAGCGCGCCGACCGGCTCGAGGTCGTGAAGTCCGTCGTGCGACGCTTCATCGATGCGCGCGCCGACGACCGCATCGGCATGATCGGCTTCGCCGGCCGGCCCTATCTGGTGAGCCCGCTGACGCTCGACCACGACTGGCTCGCACAGAACCTCGAGCGCGTGCGCATCGGCCTCATCGAGGACGGAACGGCCGTCGGCTCGGCGATCGCCGCGAGCGTCAACCGCCTGCGTGAGCAGAAGGCCAAGTCGAAGGTCGTGATCCTGCTCACCGACGGCGTGAACAACGCCGGCAAGGTCGAGCCGCTCACCGCGGCCGAGGCCGCACGCGCGCTCGGCATCAAGGTCTACACGATCGCCGCCGGCACGCAGGGCGAGGCGCCGATGCCGGTCACCGATCGCTTCGGCAACGAGCGCGTGGTGATGGCCCCGGTCGAGGTCGACGAGAAGACGCTGCGCGCGGTCGCCGAGCGCACCGGCGCCGCGTTCTTCCGCGCCACCGACACCAAGACGCTCGAGGGCATCTACGCACAGATCGACCAGCTGGAGCGCACCGCCGAGACCGTCAAGCGCTACGAGGAGTACCGGGAGCTCTACCACTGGCCGCTGCTGCTCGGGCTGCTGGTGCTCGGCACCGAGTTGCTGCTCGCCGAGACGCGGCTCAGGAGTCTGCCGTGAGCCTCGCGAGCCCGCCGTGGCTGCTGGCCGCCGTCGCCGCGGCGATCGCGCTGCTGCTCTTCTGGCGGCGCGCCGATCGCAGCCGGCGCCTGGCACTGGAGCGCTTCGCTGCGCCCAACCTGCTCGGCGAGCTGACCGCGAGCGTCTCGCTGCGACGACGCTCGCTGAAGCGCTCGCTGCTGGTCGCCGGCGTTCTCCTCGCCGGGCTCGCGCTCGCGGGCCCGCAATACGGCTTCACCTGGGAGGAGACGCAGCGGCGCGGCATCGACGTGCTGATCGCGCTCGACACCTCGCGCAGCATGCTCGCCCAGGACGTCGCGCCGAACCGGCTCGAGCGCGCCAAGCTCGCGGTGCGCGACCTGGTCGACAAGCTCGGCAGCGACCGCGTCGGTCTGATCGCGTTCGCCGGCTCGGCGTTCCTGCAGTGCCCGCTGACACTCGACCATGCGGCCTTCCTCGAATCGCTCGACGCCCTGCAGCCGGGGATCATTCCGGCCCCCGGCAGCGACCTCGCGAGCGCGCTCCGCACCGCCGAGCAGGCGCTCGCGACCGAGCAGCGCAACGTCAAGCTGCTGGTGCTGTTCTCGGACGGCGAGGATCTCGGCGGCGGCGCGATCGAGGCCGCGAAGCACGCCGCCGAGCAGGGCATCCGTGTGTTCACGGTCGGCGTCGGCAGTGACACCGGCGAGCTGATTCCGGTCCCGAGCACCGCCGGCGGCACCGAGTTCCTGAAGGATCCGCAAGGCCAGTACGTCAAGTCGAAGCTCGACGCCGAGACGCTGCGTCGGGTCGCGGAGCTGACCGGCGGCTTCTACGAGCCGCTCGGGCGGCGCGGCGAAGCGGTGGCCGCGATCTACGATCGCGCGCTCGCACCGCTGCCGAAGGAGGAGCTCGCGTCGCGCATGCGCCGCGTGCCGATCGAGCGCTTCCAGTGGCCGCTCGGCCTCGCCCTGCTCTGTCTCGCGCTCGAGCCGGTGATCCGCGAGCGCGTGACGCGCGGTCGCGGCGCCGGACGCGGCGGCACACTGCTGCTCGCGCTCGCGCTGCTCGCACCGACGTCCGTCCGGGCGGCGTCGGTGCGCGAGGCGCAGCGTCTCTACGCGGACGGAAAGTACGACCAGGCGCTCGCCGAGTACCGCGCCGCGATCGGCGACAAGAGCACCCCACAGCTCGACTTCAACATGGGAGCCGCCGCCTACAAGGCCGGACAGTACGGTGACGCCGCGACCGCGTTCGCGCGCGCCCTCGGCAGCGACGATCCGAGGCTGCAGGAGCAAGGCTTCTACAATCTCGGCAACGCGCAGTTCCGGGTCGGCGAGAAGACCCGCGAGTCGCAGCCGCAGCAGACCATGCAGGCGTGGCAGCAGGCGATCGACGCGTACGAGAGCGCGCTCAAGGTCGATCCGCAGGACGCGGATGCACGCTACAATCGCGACTTCGTGAAGCACGCGCTCGAGGAGCTGCAGAAGCAGCAGCAACAGAAGCAGGATCAGAAGAACGACCAGCAGAAGCAGGACCAGAAGAAGGACGAGCAGCAGCAACAGAAGCAGCAGCAAGACCAACAGCAGAAACAGGACGGCGAGCAGAAGAAGGACGACCAGCAGGGCGAGCAGAAGCAGGATCAGCAAGGACAGGACCAGCAGGACCAGAAAGACCCGCAGAAGCAGCAGCCCCAGGGCGGCGAGCCGCAGCCCACGCCGAGCGCGCAGCCCGGGTCGCAGGGCGAGCAGAAGCCGGAGCAGCAGCAAGAGCCGCCGAAGGATCAGCAGCAGGGTGACGCCGGCAAGCCGAGCGACCAGCAGGACGGCGACGGGCAGCAAGCGAGCCCGCCGCAGCAGCAGCCCGGCCAGATGAGCCCCGACGAAGCGCGCGACCTGCTCGACTCGCTCAAGGACGGCGAGGAGAACCTGCAGCAGCTCGACCAGAGCGCACAGAAGCAGCGGCGCGGGCGTGCGCGCGAGCAGGAGCGCGACTGGTGAGCGCCCTCCGAGCAGCAGGAATGCCACGGCGGAGCACGCGCCGGCAGCAGCCCAGCGTCCGTGCGGGCCTCGTCATGGCGGCGAGCCTCCTCGCGCTGCTCGTTCCCGCAGCGCGCGCCGGTGCGGCGATCGGCAACGCGCGCATGCGCGCCGAGGTGCGGCCCACCGAGATCCAGCTCGGCCAGAGCGCGCGCCTGGTGGTGACGATCTCCGGCGTGCAGAACGCGCCGGCACCGCGCATCCCGGCGATCGACGGCCTGCGCGTGCAGAGCCTCGGCCAGACCACCAGCGTGCAGATCATCAACGGCTCGGTGACCGCCGAGGTGACGCACAACTTCCTGATCGAGCCGGAGCGCACCGGCACGTTCGCGATTCCCGCGCTCGCGACCGAGATCGAGGGCGAGCGCTTGTCGACCTCGCCGCTGTCGCTGCGCGTGGTCGACGCGAACACGGTGCCACGCAACGGGATCGCCCCGCACGGTGGCGGCGGCAGCCCGACCGGCGGTGCCGATCCGAGCCAGGGGCAAGCACAGCCGATCTCGCTGCGCTTGACGGCGCCGCAGCGCGACCTCTACGTCGGCGAGGCCGTTCCGGTGGAGCTGACGCTGCTGATCCGCGAGGGCGTGCGCGTCACCGAGGTCACGGCGCCGACGTTCGACGGCACGGGGTTCACCGTGAGCCGCCCGCAGGACGGCCAGCCGTCGCAGACCACCGAGGTGATCGACGGCGTACGCTGGGTGGTGGCGACGTTCCCGCTCGCGATCACGCCGGTCAGCGCCGGCGAGTTCCCCTTGATCGCCAAGATGGACGTCACGGCGTACTTGCCGGGTGGCCGGCGACGCTTCGGCGGGGTCATGGACGATCCGCTGTTCGACTCGTTCTTCGGCGGCGGCGCGCCGCGCAAGATACCCCTCGCGACCGAGCAACGCGGCGTGCACGTGCGCCCGCTGCCCGACGCCGGGCGACCCGCGAGCTTCGCCGGTGCGATCGGCAAGTTCACCGTCGAGGCGAGCGCCGCTCCGACCAAGCTCACCGTCGGCGATCCCGTGACCCTCACCATCAAAGTCGCGGGCAAGGGCAACTTCGACCGCCTGACGATCCCCGCCCTGGACAGCGGGGCCGACTGGAAGACCTATCCCGCGAGCAGCAAGTTCGAGCCGACCGATGCACTCGGCACGTCGGGACGAAAGATCAGCGAGCAGGCGATCGTGCCGTTGACGGCGAAGCTCCAGGCGATTCCGGCGCGGCCGTTCAGCTACTTCGACCCCGACAAGCAGCGCTACGTCGAGCTGACGACGCAGCCGATCGCACTCGCCATCGAGGGCGCACCACGCGCGGCGACCGGTGGCGCCGGCACGTCGGCCGCGAGCGGCTCGCAGAGCGGCAGTCGCGCAGCGGAGCGCGGCGCATCCGACGATGAGCAGTGGGAGATCGCACCGAACCAGATCGCGCCTGGTCCCGCGGTCGATGCCACGCCGGTGGTCACGCGCCCCTGGTTCCTCGCGCTGCAGCTCCTACCGATCGCGCTGCTCGCGGCCGGCAGCTTGTGGGCCCGCCGCCGCGACCGCCTGCGTACGGATCCGACGCACCACCGCCGCCTCGCCGCGCGTCGCCGCGTCGAGGCCGAGGTCGAGCTGATGCAGCGTGCCGCGACCGCCGGCGATGCCGGCGCCTTCTTCGCCGCGGCGCGCCGCGCCGTACAGGAGCGCCTGGCACGCGATCCGGATCGCGAGGCGGCGAGCCTCACCCTGCCCGAGCTCGAGGCGCTCGCCGGCGACCGGCCCGAGCTGCGCGACGAGCTGCGCGCGATCGTCCCCC
>JAIEPK010000247.1 GCA_019749875.1 Candidatus Binatia bacterium
GGCGGCGCTCTGCCCGCTGCGCGTCGCGCGCGTCAGGCGGCTCTCTGCCCGCTGCGCGTCGCGCGTGTCAGGCGGCGCTCTGCCCGCTGCGCGACGCGCTGCGGCCAGCCGCGCCACATCGCTCGAGTGCTGCCGCCAGCTGGGCGAGCACCACCGGCTTGCTGACGAAGTCGTCCATGCCGGCCGCGAGACAGGCCTCGCGATCGTCGCGCATCGCGTTCGCGGTCATCGCCACGACCCGCGGGCCGGACGATCCCGGCCAGCGCTCGCGGATCGCGCGCGTCGCGGCGAGGCCGTCCATCTCGGGCATCTGCACGTCCATGAGGACGACGTCGTACGCCTGGCGCTCCAGCGCACGCAGCGCCTCGACGCCGTTCGCGGCCACGTCGGCGCGATACCCGATGCGCTCGAGGAGCTTCAGCGCGACCTTCTGGTTGATGCGGTTGTCCTCCGCGATCAGGATGCGCAGCGGCATCCGCTCGGCGAGCGTGCCGTCCGCCTCGCGCACGGCGGGCTCGGGCTCGGCGCGCTCGTTCGTGTCGCCGGTGATGCCGGCGACGAGGTGCAGCAAGCGCGCTTGCTTGACGGGCTTCACCAGCACCGTCGTGCGCTCGTCGGCGCGCTCGCCGGACACGGCGACCGCATGTCGGAGCGTTCCGAGGAGCACGACCGGCACGCCGTCGTGTCCCGGAGCGGCGCGCAGCGCGCGGATCACGGCGCTCGAGTCCACGCCGGGCATCGAGGCGTCGAGCACGACCACGTCGAAGCGGTCGCCGCGTGCGAGCCAGGACAGCGCCTCGCCCGTGTCGTGCGTCGTGCGGCTGTCGACTCCGATCGCGTGCAGGTGCGAGGCGACGACGAAGCAGCTCGTGACGCTGTCGTCGACGATCAACGCGCGCAGGCCGGGCCGCACGCACACGGTGGCACTTTCGACCCGCAACGCCTGCGGCGGCTCGAACGCCCGGATCGTGAAGTGGAACGCCGAGCCGGCTCCGAGCTCGCTCTCGACCCACACCCGACCACCCATCAGCTCGACGAACTGCTTGGAGATCGCGAGGCCGAGGCCGGTGCCGCCATACTTGCGCGTGGTCGAGCTGTCGCCCTGGATGAACGGCCGGAACAGCCGCTGCACGGTCTCGGGCGGGATGCCGACCCCGGTGTCGTGCACCGCGAAGTGGAGCTCGCGGCTCAGGTCCGGCAGCTCGTGCGCGGTCACGGCGAGCGTGACCTCGCCCTTGCTCGTGAACTTGATGGCGTTGCTGAGCAGGTTCACCAGGACCTGACGGAGCCGCGCCACGTCGCCCACGAGCGCCTGCGGCACGGACGGGTCGACCCACGACAGCAGCTCCAGACCCTTGTCCGCAGCCCGCTGCACGACCAGGTCGAGCGAGTCCTCGATGCAGCCGCGCACGTCGAACGGCGCGCGCTCGAGCTCGATCTGCCCGGCCTCGATCTTCGAGAAGTCGAGCACGTCGTTGATGATGCTGAGCAGCCCGTCGCCGCTGGTGCGGATGGTCTCGACGCACTCGCGCTGCTCGCGGCTGAGCGACGTGCCGAGCAGGAAGCTCGTCATGCCGATCACCGCGTTCATCGGCGTGCGGATCTCGTGGCTCATGTTGGCGAGGAACTCGCTCTTCGCGCGGCTCGCACCGCGCAGGTCGTACATGAGCTCGTGATTGCGGCGCATGGAGCGGTCGAGCATGTACGCGCCGAGCACCGCGAGCCCGGTGCCCGTCAGCAGCGTGATCAGGATGTTCATGTAGCGCGCCGGATCGATCGCCGAGGTCGAGATCGCGTTCAGGTAGAGCGCGACCATGCCGCACGAGACGGCGGCCTGCGCGACCATGCCCCACGGATAGATCACCGCGCTGCCGACCAGCAGCACCGTGAACGCGCCGACGAACAGATCCACCTCGTTCGCCTGCAGATCGATCATGAAGCGCATGCCGACGCCGATCACGAGGTTGAACGCGACCGCGAGACCGATCGCGTGCCGACGACCGTAGGCCGTCCTCGACAGCAGCAGCGCGAGCAGCGCGATCGAAGCGAGCAGGCCGAGCGTCAAGACCCGTGCGAGCAGATCCTCGGCCTCCATCGACAGCGCGACGATGGCCGCGCAGGTCACCGGCAGGACGACGGTCGCCGTCGCGTACTGCAGACGCTGTGCCGTGAGCTCCTGCTGTGCCGCGCGGTACTCCGCGAACCAGGGCGGGCTCGGATGCCGGACAAACCACCCCCTGAAAGCTCGAGAGAGAGAGTGCCGCACGGCCTGTGTATCGGCAGGAGCGCGCGCAGACTTTCCGTCGCGTCGCGCCGTCTTTCTGCCGGCGATCGGCCGCGCGCTATGCGGCTCGCGCGGTCGGCGACAACGGCAGACCGGGCACCGGGAAGGCGGCACAGGCGCGCTCGACCCGCTCGCGAACGCGCGTGCGCAGCGCCGTGTCGTCCGGCGCGCGCAGCACGTCGGCGATCCAGCCGGCGAGAAGCCGCATCTCGGCCTCGCCCATGCCGCGCGTCGTCGCGGCCGGCGTGCCGAGCCGGATGCCGCTCGGCCGCAGCGGCGGGTTCGGGTCGTCGGGGATGATCTGCTTGTTGGTCGTGATCGCCACCGCGTCGAGCGCCTGCTCGGCGCGCCGGCCGTCGATGCCGAAGCTCGCGACCGTGTCGACGACCAGCATGTGGTTGTCGGTGCCGCCGGTCACGAGCGACGCCCCCCGAGCGACGAGCTCGGCGGCGAGCGTGCGCGCGTTCTGCAGCACCTGCTGACCGTAGGCGCGGAACGCGGGCTCGGCGGCCTTCTTGAGCGTGATCGCGATGCCGGCGATCACGTTCATGTGCGGCCCGCCCTGGAGACCCGGGAAGACCGACTTGTCGATCTTCTGCGCGAGCGCCTTGCGGCACAGGATCATGCCGCCGCGCGGACCGCGCAGGCTCTTGTGCGTGGTCGTGGTGACCACGTCGAAGCCCGCTTCGAACGGATTGCGCAGGACCCCCGCGGCGATCAACCCGCCGACGTGGCTCACGTCGGCCATGGTGAGCGCCCCCACCTCGTCGGCGACGCGCTTGAACTCCGCATAGTCGTAGTCGCGCGGGTAGGACGTGTAGCCGCACAGGACGAGCTTTGGCTTGACGTCGCGCGCCATGCGGCGCAGCTCGTCGAAGTCGATGCGGCCTCGGTTCGCCGGGTCGGTCCCGTAGCGCGCGAAGCGGAAGATGCGTCCCATGTGCGATACCGGTGCGCCGTGCGTCAGGTGTCCGCCGTGCGACAGGTCCATCGCCAGCACGGTGTCGCCGGGGTCGAGGAAGGCGAGGTAGACCGCCTGGTTCATCGGTGAGCCGGAGAGCGGCTGCACGTTCGCGTGCTCGGCACGGAACAGCGCGCACGCGCGCTCCCGCGCCAGGCGCTCGATCGCGTCGGTGAACTCCTGCCCGCCGTAGTAGCGGCTGCCCGGGTACCCCTCGGCGTACTTGTTGGTGAGCACGCTGCCGAGTGCCGCGAGCACTTCCGGGTAGGTGTAGTTCTCGGACGGGATCAGCTCGACGCCGCGCCGTTGACGGCGCTCCTCGCCGGCGATCGCCCGGGCGACGTCGGGATCGCTCTCGGCGAGCTGCGTACGGAAATCGTCCATCGCTTGGTCTCCTCGCTGGATGGTGGCGACACGGCGCGGTCGCGCGTGCACGGGCAGGTCGCGTCAGCGGCCCTCGCGATCGTCGATCGTGAACCGCACGCCGCCCGCCAGCCCGGGCACGGGAGGGGCGAGCTTGATGACGGTGAGCACGAGCCCCGAATCGTTGGGTAGGCGCGCGCGAACGACCTCGCGCAGCTCGGCCGCCATGCGCTCGATCAGCCGAAACTCCCGCGCAGCGCAGTGCTCGCGGGCGGCTGCGGCGAGCTCCGCGTAGCAGACGGTGTCGGCGAGCGCGTCGCTCGCGCAGGCGTCGGGCGGCGTCGCGAAGTCGATCGCCAACGACAGGTCGACCACCTGCGCGACGGCGCGCTCGTCCGCCTCGCAGCCGAGGTGGACCGCGAGCCGGATCGCCGGCACCTCGAGGCGGGTCCGCGCCGCGCGGAGCGTCCGCGTCGACCGCGTCGTCGTGCCACTGGCCCTGTCGTCGTTGCGCATCGCTCGCCTCCGCCGCCCGCGCGTCGAGCTGGATCTCGCCGCCGCGAGGCAGAGCTACCGCCGTGGCGATTGATCGGCAACGTTAATCTTTCTAAGCAGTTCGTACCGTGAGACTGAACGATGTCGACCTCAACAAGCTGCACGTCTTCCTCGCCGTCGCGGAGCTGGGCGGCATCAGCGCCGCGGCACGGCAGCTCGGGCGCACGCGCTCCGCGGTGAGCCAGAGCGTGTCCGCGCTCGAGGCATCGCTCGGCGTGGCGCTGTTCGATCGCGTCGGCAAGCGCATGCTGCCGACGCGCCCGGGCCGCCGGCTGCACGAGCAGGCGCGTGAGCATCAACGCGGCCTGCAGCGCGTGCTCGACGAGCTGTCCGACGCGGACGGCGAGGTCCGCGGCGTGGTGCGCATCGGACTCTTCCTCGGCTTCCCGCGCGTCCGCTTCGCCGCGTTCCTGACGCGCTTCCGAGCGCGTCATCCACGCGCCTCGGTGCGCATCGTGTTCGCCCCGCAGGACGACCTCGAGCGTCGCCTGCTCGCGAACCGGCTCGATTACACGTTCTCGTTCCACACGCCGGACGCCGGCGGGCGCGTCACGGCGACGCGGCTCTTCGAGCAGAAGCTCGTCCTGGTCACGGGCGCGCGCCACTTCCGGAACGGCTTCGACCCGGCCGAGCTGATGGAGACGCCCGTGGTCGACTACTACCAGAGCGATCCGCTCATCGAGCGCTGGCTCGTCCATCACGTCGGCACCGCCGCACCGCGTCCGGAGGTGCGGATCTGGGCCGCGACCACCGACATGGTGCTCGAGCTGGTGCTCGACGGTGCGGGTGTCGGCGTGCTGCCGGACTCCTTGGTCGCGCCGTACGTCAAGCGTCGCCGGCTGCGCATCCTCGGCACGCGGCGGCGCGACCTCACCGACTTCATCTGGCTCAACGAGCCGCGCGGTGCTTACCGCGACGCCACTCTGAGCGCGTTTCGCGACGCGGCGGTCGAAGAGTTTCGCTGATCCGGCCGGGGCGAGCGTGCGCCCGCGACCTGCGCACCACGCGGCACGGTTCTCGCTTCGCGCTCGTCGTCATGCGCGCCGAAGCATCCGATCCGCTGCGCGAGGACATCCGCCTCTTGGGGGCGCTGCTCGGCGACACGGTGCGCGAGCAGGCCGGCGACGCCATGTTCGCGCTCGTGGAGCACGTACGGCGGACGTCGCTCCGCTTCCGGCGGGAGCAGGATCACGAGGCGCGGCTCGAGCTCGAGACGATGCTCGCCGGGCTCGACGACGCGAGCAGCCTGCTCGCCGTGCACGCTTTCACGCTCTTTGCCCAGCTTTCGAACATCGCCGAGGACAAGCATCAGAACCGCCTCGAGCGGGTGCGCGCGCTCGCGGGTGGCCCGGCGCGCGAGGGCAGCCTCGAGCTGACGGTCGCGCGCCTCGCCGAGCGCGGCATCTCGCGCGCCGCGATCCGGGATCTGGTCGGTCGCACGTGCGTCATGCCGGTCCTCACCGCCCACCCGACCGAGGTGCAGCGCAAGAGCATCCTCGATCGCCGACACGAGATCGCGCGCCTGCTCGACGAGCGTGATCGCAGCCGGCTGACCCCGGCCGAGCGCTTCGCGAACGAGGCCGCTCTGCGCCGCGCGGTGCTGACCGTCTGGCAGACGCGCCTGGTGCGCCCGGCCCGCATCACCGTCGCCGATGAGATCGAGAACGCGCTCGACTACCACCGCCGGACGTTCCTCACGGAGATCCCCGCCGTCTACGCGGCGCTCGAGGATCTGCTGGGCGATGCCGCGCACGAGTCTGGCGCGCCCCCCGCGGTGCCACCGGCAACGACCACCGCCGCGGCGCGTTCCCCGACCCTGCCGCGCTTCTTGCGCATCGGCAGCTGGATCGGTGGCGACCGCGACGGCAATCCCTTCGTGACCGCGGAGACGCTCGAGCACGCGGCGCGGCAGCAGTCCGCGCTCGCCTTCGCACACCTGCTCGACGAGGTGCACGCGCTGGGCGCAGAGCTCAGCCTGTCGAGCGCGGTCGTGACGGTCTCGCCGGTGGTCGCAGCACTCGCCGAGGCGTCGCCCGACGCGTCCCCGCACCGCGCCGACGAGCCGTATCGCCGTGCGTTGGTCGGGATCTACGCGCGCCTCGCCGCGACCGCCGCGCGCTTCGGACACGCCGTCGCGCGACCGCCGCTCGGTCCAGCCGCGACTCCGTACGCGAGCGCGGACGAGCTGCTGCGCGACCTGGACGCGCTGGACGCGTCGCTGCGTCCCGAGTCGGCACGGATCGCCGACGGACGCCTGCGCGCGCTGCGCTGCGCCGCGGCGACGTTCGGCTTCCATCTCGCGGCGCTCGACGTCCGACAGCACAGCGCGGTCCACGAGCGCACGGTCGCGGAGCTGCTGCGCGTGGCCGGCGAGCACGACGACTATCCGGCGCTCGACGAGCCCGCGCGCGAGGCGCTGCTCGTGCGCGAGATCCTGTCCCCGCGGCCGCTGCTGTCGCCGTTCACGCGCTACGACGACGTCGTCGCACGGGAGCTGGCGGTCTTTCGCGCCGTCGCCGACGTCCAGCGCCGCTTCGGACCGGACGCCTTCACGAGCTGCATCGTCTCCAAGACGGCGTCGGTGAGCGATCTGCTCGAGGTCACGCTGCTGCTGAAGGAAGCCGGCGTCGTGATGCCCGCGTCCGCACGCGACGGCGCGACGGTGCCGTCGCGCACGATCGGCGTGGTACCGCTGTTCGAGACCATCGACGACCTGCGCGGCTGCGCCGCGATCATGGATCGGCTGCTCGCGCTGCCGGCGCATCGCGCGCTGGTCGACGCGAACGGCGGCGTGCAGGAGGTCATGCTCGGCTACTCGGACAGCAACAAGGACGGCGGCTACTTGACGTCGAGCTGGGAGCTCTACAAGGCCGAGACCGAGCTGGTGCGGGTGTTCGCGCGGCACGGCGTCACGCTGCGCCTGTTCCACGGCCGCGGCGGCACCGTCGGGCGCGGCGGCGGCTCGAGCCACGAGGCGATCCTCGCTCAGCCCGCGGGGAGCGTCGCGGGACAGCTTCGCCTCACCGAGCAAGGCGAGGTCATCGCCGGCAAGTACGCCGACGCCGAGATCGGACGACGGAACCTCGAGACGCTCGTCGCGGCGACCATCGAGGCGACGCTGCTGCCGCGCGACCCGGCGCTCGTCGAGCTGGCGCGCTGCCACGAGGTGATGGAGCGGCTCAGCGCGGAGGCGCTGCGCAGCTATCGAGCGCTGGTCTACGAGACCGACGGCTTCCCACGCTACTTCCGCGAGGCGACGCCGCTCGGCGAGATCGTGGAGCTCAACATCGGCAGTCGGCCCGCGTCACGCACGTCGTCGGAGCGCATCGAGGACCTGCGCGCGATCCCCTGGGTGTTCGGCTGGGCGCAGAGCCGGACGCTGCTCCCCGGCTGGTACGGCTTCGGCTCCGCAGTGGCGGCCTTTCTCGACGACGAGGACGAGCGCGGGCTGGAGCAGCTGCGACGCATGTACCGCGAGTGGCCGTTCTTCCGCGCGCTCCTGGGCAACATGGACATGGTGCTCGCGAAGACCGACATGGCGATCGCGGCGCGCTACGCGACCCTGGTCGAGGACCGCGCGCTCGCGGCGGCGGTCTTCCCGCGCATCGACGGCGAGTTCCGCCGCACGCGGCAGAGCCTGCTCGCGATCAGCGATCAGCGCGAGTTCCTCGAGTCGAATCCGATCCTGCAGCGGACGATCCGCGATCGTCTGCCGTACCTCGACCCGCTGAACCACTTGCAGCTCGAGCTGCTGCGGCGTCATCGCGGCGGTGCGACGGACCCGCGGCTGCGGCATGCGCTGCACCTGACGATCAACGGGATCGCGTCCGGGCTGCGCAACAGCGGCTGACGACGGCGGTCGCGCGATGCTGCGCGGCGCGCGATGGCCGGCGCGCGGGACGCGTCACGCCGACGCGGCGAGCGGCGCCTGGTAGTCGAAGAACGCGTTGCGCTTGATCACCTCGGCGACCGCCGCCGGTACCGCATCCTCCCACGACGGATCGCCCCTGCGGATCTTCTGCAGGACGTCGCGCGAGAAGATGGGCAGGTAGTCGCGGTGGAAGTTGTCGAGCTGCTCGATGTTGCCGCGATCGCTCAGGTACTCGAAGAGCTTCCGCAGACCCGACGCGACGTGCAGCGTGCGCACCGTCGTGATCTCGCCGCTCGGATCGAGCAGCGGGTAGACGAAGAGCTTGAGGTCGTTCTTGAAGAGGCGCCCGAACGACTCGAGGATGCCGCCCTCGAGGTTCTGGTAGAAGTGCTCGTCGAACAGCTCGCGCAGGCTGCCCGCTCCCATGACGACGCCGAGCTGCCGGTCGGTGTGGCGCGCGAGGTACGCCGCGAGCCGGTAGTACTCGAAGTAGTCGGAGATCAGCACGGTGTAGCCGCAGGCCGCGATGACCTCGGCGCGGGCGAGAAAGTCGTGCACGTCGACGGTGCCCGAGCCGCCGTTCGACGAGATCAGGTTCCGCATGGTGATCTCCATGAGCGGAACGACCTCGGCGTCGCCGACGCCGGGCTCGCGCGAGAACTTCTCGAGCGCGCTGGTCATCATGTCGAGGTTGACGTGCGTGACCGGCTTGAAGCTGCCGCGCTCGACCAGCACCGGCTTCTTGCGCAGCACCTCCGACGGCTGCAGGACGGTACCGTCGGCGGCGAACATCGCGGCTCCGGTCAAGCCGAGCTGCACGAGCTTCAGGCTCATGACGCGGTTGTCGACGTGGCGGAACTCGATGCCCGACAGCTCCACCATGTCGATCTCGATGCGCTCGGTGGAGAGCCCGTCGAGCAACGATTCGATCAGCATCTCGGGCTCGTGGTGCAGGAAGCACGCACCGTACACGAGGTTGACGCCGACGATGCCCAGCGCCTCCTGCTGCGCCTCCTTCTCGCGGTCGAGCAGGTTCACGTGGATGATGATCTGGCTGTCGGCGTCGCGCGGGTGCGACTGGAAGCGCATGCCGAGCCAGCCGTGGCAGTCGGACGAGCCGCTGAAGCCGCGCGCCTTGACGGTGTCGGCGAAGACGAAGAACGCCGTCGTGTTGCCGCGCCGCTCGCGCAGGCGCTCGAGGTTCAGCTGGTGCTCGTAGTCGAGCATGCGCTCCAGGCGCTCGCGGCAGACGTAGCGCTCGGCGCGTCCATAGATCGCGTCGCTGACCGTCATGTCGTAGGCGGAGATGCTCTTCGCGATCGTTCCCGCGGCGCCGCCGGCGCGGAAGAACCAGCGCACGACCTCCTGCCCCGCGCCGATCTCGGCAAACGTTCCGTAACGGCGGGGGTCGAGATTGACGGCGAGCGCCTTCTGGTGCGGATCGGTCGGACGGGAGTCGGGCATCGGCGGGCCAGGCACGCAAGCTGCGTGCCCCGGTGTCGACGTGGAGGAGACCGCGCCGGGCAGGAGTCCGCACGTTCGATGGGCGCCCAAGAGACGAGCACTGCCGCACGCGCGGGCATCGGACGGCGGCCTGACGGGCGTCGGCCGCACGAATCCGGGCTGCGCCGCGCCGTCCGGGCGGGCTAACGTCGCGCACGGTCGCCTCCGATGATGCACCGGGAGTTCGCCATGAAGACCGATCGCAACGGGTACGCCCTGTCCACCGACTCCGACGAGGCCGTGGCTGCGCTCGAGCGCTTCACGAGCGACTTTCTCGCCGCGCGGCCGGAGGCCGCGGCGGTCATGGCCGTCGCCGAGCAGCACCCGGACTGCGCGCTCGCGCAGGCCTATGCCGCCGCGATGGCGCTGTACTCCCAGTCACGCGCCGAGATCGAGCGCACGGCCATTCCGCTGCTCGCCCGCGCGTCGAGTCTCCGCGTCGGTGCGACCGCGCGCGAGAGCCTGCTGATCGACGCCCTGCTCGCCTGGTCGCGCGGGGACCTGCCGAGCGCCATCGCCCTGCACGAGCGGCTCGCGGCAGACTGGCCGCGCGACCTGATCGCGGCCAAGATCGCCGAGTTCCTGTTCTACGAGGCCCCCGACTACCGCCGGCACCTGCGCTTCATGGAGCGCATCGCGGACGCGAACCAGGACGCGCCGGCGTTCCTCGCGATGCACGCGTTCGCGCTCGAGCTGTGCCGTCACGACGAGCGCGCGGAGACGACCGCGCGCCGCGCGATCGAGCTCGAGCCCGACACGCCGTGGGCGCACCATGCGCTCGCCCATCTGCTGCTGAACCAGCGCCGCATCGACGAGGGCGTCGCCCTGCTCGGCGATCTCGCACCGACGTGGAGCGCACACACGCCGTCGCTGCGCGGACACAACTGGTGGCACCTCGCTCTCCTGCACTTGGCCCGCGAGGACGTCGCCACGGCGCTGCGGCTCTACCGCGCGTCGATTGCGAGCAACGAGCCGTCCGACGTCTTCCAGCACGTCGATGCGATCTCGCTCCTGTGGCGCGCCGAGCTCGCGGGTCACCGTCAAGACGAAGAGTGGCGCCGGATCGCACCGCGGCTAGTCGAGCGCGCGCAGGAGCAGGTCTTCCCGTTTCTGAACGCCCACTACGCCTACGCTCTGACGCGCGCCGGCCGGCACGACGTGGTGCAGGAGTCGCTCGCGCGGCTGCGCGACTACGCGTTCCGGCAGAGCGGCTTCGCGGCGCGCGTGTTCCGCGACGTCGGTCTGCCGCTCGTGACCGGCTGCGCGGCCTTCGCGGCCGGCGAGGCGGCGCGCTGCACGGTGCTGCTCGAGCCGATCATGCCCGAGGTCGCGTGCATCGGCGGCAGCGACGCGCAGAACGATCTGTTCCGGCAGACGTACGTCGTCGCCCTGCTCGACGCCGGACGTCAGAGCGAGGCGCGCAAGCGTCTCAATGCGCGCATCGCGGGCAGCGCACCGACCGCCGTCGAGCAGGGCTGGCTCGCGCGCGCTTGACGGGCGCCGCTCGCCCGGATCCGGTCCGCGAGCCGCCCGCAGCGGCACGGTACGCGACGCGCCGGCGCCGGCCGAGGAGTGCTCAGCGTGCCGCGAAGTCGGCAGCGATCCAGGCGCGCACGCGCTCCGCGACCGCCGCTTCGACGTCGGCACGCTCGGGACGGTGCCACGGGTAGACGTCCGCCTCGACCGAGATGCGCGGCGAGGGCGGCGCATCGGGAAACTGCCCGAGGACGGACTGGCTGCCGATCACGACGATGTCGTCGTCCTGGGCGATGTCGGCCGCCGCGCGGATCACGTGCTCGAGCTCGCCGCGGGTCATCGCCGGTCCTGCATGCGCTCGGCGACCTCGCGCCAAAGAAGCCAGCGCTCGCGCGCGTCGATCGCGCCGGCAAACGGTGTCGACTGACGGAGCTCGGTGGCGTGCGCGCCCGGATCCACGAGGAAGCGCCGGAGCGCCGGCAACGTCCCAGCAAGGCGCTCCGCCCACTGCAGCGCGTAGTAGGGAGGCGGGGTCTGCCGCAGCCACTCCGCGACGCGTGCACGGGCACGCGCGAGAATCGCCGGCTCGGCGCCGAGGCGATCGGCCACCAGCCGGTGGTACGCGAGGCTGCGAGGCTCGGCGAGGCGGTGCGGCTCCATGCGCTGCGCTTTACGTCCGCTCCCGTAGGCCGTCGATTCCGCCCGGCAGACCCAGCCCGGTCGCGAAGAGGGCCTACCGCTGCCTCTCCACTGGACGCGGCGCTGCCTCCGCGCAGAAGAGGCAAGCCGCGCCGCGGAGTGCCTAGCCCACCCCGCGACGCGGCCGAGGAGAACGCGGCAGGCAGCCGCACGCCACCCGCCGTTGCCTCCGGTGACGAGCCTCGTTGTGTCGACCAGGCCCGCCACGCGGCGTCAGACTAGATCCGCCTGCGATCCTCCTTTGCGCCGGTCCCCCGGCGGTGCCGGGCGAGCATCCGCCCGCCCGGCACCGGCCCACCCGCGAAGGCGCAGCCGAGTGGCCGAGCCGTCAGGCGAGCGGGGGAGTGGAATCGACCTCGGCTTCGCCGAGGTCGAGGCGAGGGGGCAGTTCCCCCTCGCCTCGCGATCAGTACGCGACCTGGAACTGCAGCAGCAGCACGTCCTCGCGGCTGCGCACCGCGCCGCCGATCTTGATCGGATCGGCGAAGGCCGTGCGCGTGTAGTTCAGCTGGGTCTTGAAGTACTTGTTGAAGTACCAGTTGACGCCCGCCGTGTACGCGTTCGCGCCCGTGAGCGAGGTCGACGCGCTCGCGAGGCCGTTCTGGAACGCGCCGTTGCCGAGGCCGACCCACGAGTAGCGCGCCGCCAGCTCGAACGCGCCCCAGCGACCGTTCGCCGGATCGAAGTTGTCGAGCGGAACGACGCTCTTGTACGTCGCGTTCTCGCCGGTCAGCAGGTACGACGCCTGCAGGAAGCCGCCCTGATTGGTGAAGCGTCCCGTCTTGGTCGTCGTGACGTCGTTGCTGGTCTTGGTCAGGATGCCGCCCTGGTTCGAGCGGATGTACTCGCCCATCATCCCGAACGGGCCCCAGTAGTAGTAGAGCTGCGGCGAGATCCGGCTGTGATTGCCGAAGCCCAGCGTGTCCGTCGCGATCTTGTAGACGGTCGAGAGACCGTCGCTGCGAACGCGCGTACCGTCGATCGGGTCGTTGCTGTCGTTGCCGTACGTGCCCGCCAGACCGAAGCCGAAGTTCTCGAGGATCGGCGAGCCCCACGTGACGAACGGCTGGAACCAGATGCGTCCCGCGAAGTCCTTGTCGGAGTTCGCGTCGCCGTCGGTCGAGCCGCCGTCCACGACGCCGTTGAAGAGACCGAGCTGGTACTGGAAGATGCTGTCGAACAGGTCGCCGTGCAGCATGAAGCCGACGTCGCGGTTCGGAGCGAGCGAGTTCGAGATCGAGCGCTCGACGAACAGCAGGTCGGAGCCCGACTGCAAGCGCTCGAGCGAGAACGGCTCCTTGAACTTGCCGGCCCGGAACCGGGCGTACGGGAAGTACTTGACGTCGGCGTAGGCGTCCTGGATCGTCACCGTGTTGCTGGTGCCGCCCGTGCCGCCGAAGTCCGGCATGATCTTGTAGTCGAAGTACTTGAAGACCGTGCCTTCGATCGTCGGACGCACGCGGCGCAGGAAGAACGACGACGTTCCCGTGGCGCCCGCCTCGTTCGGGAACCACCGTCCCTGGACCTGGACGTAGCCCTTCAGCTTGAGCTTGAAGTCGCCGTTCGCCGACTCGAGGAAGAAGCCGTCCTTCCAGCCCGCGGTCGGCTTGGTCTTCTTGATCTCGTCCTGCACGAGCGCCTTGATCTCGTGCGGCTCGAGCGGCGGCGGCGCCGCCGGCTCGGCCGGGGCCGAAACGGTGGTCGTCGTCACCGTGCTCGAAGTCGACTTCGACTTGCTCTTCGCGGGCGCACCCTGCTGCTGCTCCAGCTTCTCGAGGCGCTCGAGCTTGCGCTCGAGCTCCTGGATGCGCTTCTCCAGATCGTCGCGCGATTGTGCCGCCGCGACGACCGGCTGGAGAAGCAGGCTGGCCATCAACAGGCCGGCCGCCCACTTCCTTCCTTTCCACCGTAGAGACATCGGAATGCTCCTCTTGGTTCGGGCATTGCGTGCCTCCGGTGGTTCCGGTCAGCGGCGCTTCTGGATTGTCGGATCTGCCTCCCGGCGCTTCGGGTCGGCAGCGGACCGGCGCTAGTCCTGGAAGGACTCGCGCCTCTGCAGTCGCATCTTCTCGGTGCGCTCGACCAGGACGACGACGCCGTCCTGCACGAGCGCGGTCACCGCGCCGTAGCGCAGCCCGTGCAGGGCCGCGCGGATGCGCTCGATCGCTTCGTCCTCGCGCTCGTCGCGCGCGGACACCTTGGCTGCCACCCCCTGCTTCGCCATGACGACCTCCAATCCGTTGCGAGGGGGTACGCGCCCCCTCGCCCCGCGCGGCAAAGCCGCACGGGGCGCCACCCCGCGCTCGCTCACGCTCGGCCGCGCGGTTGCGCGCGCGAAGCGGTGACGAGCTCGCGAGTAGTTGAATGGTTCATTCGCGTGGTCTTCGACTTCGTTCCTTCTCGTTCGCTTTGTTCTGCTCGTCGTCCGCACCACCCGTCTCGCGCCGACGGCGCGAGGCCGAGCGGAGCGAGGGCGGGGAGTGGGGCCCCGACGGGCTCCGCCCGGCGGGGCGAGGGGGCGCGTGCCCCCTCGCCGAACTAGATCGCGTAGTCTTCGACGAACACGCGCACCCTGCGCGGGGCCACGTAGACGTGGTCGCCGACGCTGAGCCGCAGATCCGCGAAGCGGTCCCAGGCGACGTCCACGTTGAGCGCGAGCCCGAAGTCCGCCGAGATCAGGCGGATCTTGACGACGCCCCGCGACGGATTGACCTGCACGACCTCCGCCTTCAGCGCCGAGCCGCGCCCGTTCCACGAGCGCGCGATCTCGAGCTCGTGCGAGCGCACGAAGGCCTTGGCGGTGCGTCCTTCCTGGTGCGGCTGGTCGGGATAGTCGACCGCGAGGTCGCCTAGCATGACGCGTCCGCCCTCGACCCGACCGTGGAAGACGTTCACGTCGCCGAGGAAGTCCATCACGAACGGGTTCGCCGGGTGCTCGAAGATCTCGCCCGGCTCGCCGACCTGCTCGATCTTGCCGTGGTTCATGATCACGACCTGATCCGCGACCTCGAACGCCTCCTCCTGGTCGTGCGTGACGAACACGCTCGTCACGTGGATCTCCTCGTGCAGCCGCCGCAGCCACTGGCGCAGCTCGGTGCGAACCTTGGCGTCGAGCGCGCCGAACGGCTCGTCGAGCAGCAGCACCTTGGGGGACGGCGCCAGCGCGCGGGCCAGCGCCACGCGCTGGCGCTGCCCACCGGAAAGCTGGGAGGGGAGGGACCGTCCCAGACCTTCCAGCTGCACCAGCTGGATGAGCTCGTTGACTCTGTGCTCGACCTTGTCCTTGGGCCAGCGCCGGACGCGCAGCCCGAAGGCGATGTTCTCGAACACGTTCATGTGCCGGAACAGCGCGTAGTGCTGGAACACGAAGCCGACGTTGCGCTCGCGCACGTGCGAGTCGGTGACCTCCTCGTCGTGGTAGAGGACCGTTCCCGAGTCCGGCAGCTCGAGACCCGCGATGATGCGCAGCAGCGTCGACTTGCCGGACCCCGACGGGCCGAGCACTGCGACCAGCTGGCCGCCGCCGACCTCGAGCGTGACGTCGTCGAGCGCCGTGAACGAGCCGAACCTCTTGACGATGTTCTTCGCCGTGATGCTCACGACAGACCTCCAATCGATTTCGCCCCCGGTGCTTCGCACCGATGGGCCTCGTTGCTCGGCTAAGCCTCGCTCCGCAGCGTGCGGAGACGCGAGGCCTCCTCGAGCTCGCGGCGCGTGCGCCACTCGAGCGTGACCTTGATGACCAGCGTGATGAGCGCGAGCAGCGTCAGGACCGACGCCACGGCGAACGCGCCCGGCAGGTTGTACTCCTGGAACAGCTTCTCCACGCGGAGCGGCATGGTGTCGGTCTGGCCGGTGATGCGGCCGGACACGACCGCGACCGCGCCGAACTCGCCCATGGCGCGCGCGTTGCACAGGATCACGCCGTAGAGGATTCCCCACTTGACGTTCGGGAGCGTCACGCGCGACAGAAGCTGCCACCAGCGCGCACCGAGACTCACCGCGGCGACCTCTTCGTCCGAGCCGGTCGCCTCCATCAGCGGGATCAGCTCGCGTGCGACGATCGGGAAGGTCACGAACGTCGTCGCGAGGACGAGACCGGGCCAGGCGAAGATGATCTTGACGTCGACCTCGCGCAGCCACTGGCCGAAGAGTCCCTGCAGGCCGAACAGCAACACGAACAGCAGGCCTGCGACCACCGGCGAGACCGCGAACGGCAGGTCGATGAGCGATGTCAGGAGCGCGCGGCCCGGAAAGCGGAAGCGCGCGATCGCCCAGGCGGCGGCGAAGCCGAACACGACGTTCAGCGCGACCGCCATGGGCGCCACTTTCAACGTCATGAAGATCGCCGACAGCGTGTCGGGATCGTTGTAGAGGTTGTCCCAGTAGGTGCCGACACCCTTCGCGAACGCCTCGTAGAAGACGTTGGCGAGCGGGATCACGACGAGAATCGTCATCGCGAGGAAGGCGAGCGCGATCAGCGTCCAGCGGACGATCGCCGGATCCTCGGCCCCGCGCCGCGATTTCGTGCCTGCCCCGACGCGCAGGGGAGCAGCATCGGCCGCGGACTCCGGCCGCACAGCGGCCGGCCGAGCGTCAGCGAGCGGGGGAGTGAGGCTCCGCGCGGCTTCGCCGCGTGGAGCGAGGGGGCGGCGCCCACTCGTGGAATCAGACATAACGCCTCCGGCTCCAGCGCTCGAGCACGTTGATCGCGAGCAGCGCGCTGAACGACAGCACCAGCAGCGCGACGGCGACTGCGGCCGCCTGCTTGTACTGGAAGGCCTCGAGGTTCGAGACCACCAGCACCGGTGCGATCTCGGTCTTGTACGGCATGTTGCCGGACACGAAGACGACCGAGCCGTACTCGCCGATCGCGCGTGCGAAGGCGAGCGCGAAGCCGGTGATCAACGCCGACAGGATCGTCGGCAGGATCACGCGCGTGAAGGTCTGCAGCCGGTTCGCACCGAGGCACGCAGCCGCCTCCTCGACGTCCGCGTCGAGATCCTCGATCACCGGCTGCACCGTCCGTACGACGAACGGAAAGCTCACGAAGATGAGAACCAGGACCACGGCCGTCCGTGAGTACGAGCCTTGGAATCCGAGCGGCACGAGGAACTGCCCGAGCCAGCCCTTCTTGACGTACAGGCTCGAGTAGACGAGCCCGGCGACCGCCGTCGGCAGCGCGAACGGCAGGTCGACGAGCGCGTCGAAGATCTGCTTGCCGGGGAACCGGTAGCGTACCAGCACCCAGGCGATGAGCAGGCCGATCACCAGGTTGACCAGCGCGGCGAGAAACGACGCACCCATCGTGAGCTGGTACGCCGCGATCGCGCGCTCGTTGAACACCGCCTCGCTGAACTCCGGCCACGAGAGCTGGCTCGCCTTGACGGCCAGCACCGTGATCGGGATCAGAACCAGCAGGTTCATGTAGAGCAGGGTGTATCCCAGCGACAGGCCGAAGCCGGGCAGGATCCTGCGATTGACGTCGAGCATGGGTTGCTCCCTTCCGCTCGGGGACGAGCCTGGTTCAGCAATTCACTTCGGCTTGTAGATCGAGTCGAAGATCTTGCCTTCGCCGAAGAAGCGGTCCTTCGCGTCGCTCCAGTCCTTGCCGAGCGCGGTGATGGGGAAGAGCTCGATCTTGGGCAGACCGGCCTGGAATCGCGCCAGAGCGGCAGGCTCGGTCGGCCGATAGTGATGCTTCGCGATGATCTCCTGCGCTTTCGGGGTGTAGAGGAACTCGAGGTATGCCCTCGCGGCGGCTTCGGTCCCGTGGCGCTTGACGTTGGCGTCGACCCACGCAAGCGGAGGCGTCGCGAGGATGCTGATCGGCGGGTAGACGATCTCGACCGATCCCTCGGCCTCCTGGACCTCGAGATACGCCTCGTTCTCCCAGGTCAGGTGCACGTCGCCGATGCCCTTCTGCACGAAGGTCGTGGTCGAGCCGCGCGCACCGGCGTCGAGCACGGGAACCTGCTTGTAGAGCTGCGTGACGAAGCGCGCCGCCTCCGCTTCCGAGCCGCCGCGCTGCGTGACCGAGCCCCACGCCGCCCAGAGCGACAGCTGCCCGTTGCCGGACGTCTTCGGGTTGGGCGTGATGATCTCGATGCCCTCGCGCACGAGATCGGGCCAGTCGTGGACGTTCTTCGGATTGCCCTTGCGGACGACGAAGACGATCGTGCTGTTGTAGGCGCTGCCGTCGTTCGGAAGCCGCTTGCGCCAGTCCTTGTCGAGCAGTCCGGCCTTGGCGATCTGGTCGACGTCCGACGGAATCGCGAGCGTCACGACGTCGGCCTCGAGCCCGTCGACCACGGCGCGCGCCTGCGAGCCCGAGCCGCCGTGCGACTGCTTGATGGTGAGGTCGGTCGCGGCCTTGGCCTTGTACTCCGGGATGAACGCCGCGTTGATGTCCCGGTAGAGCTCGCGGGTCGGGTCGTACGAGACGTTCAGCAGGTTCTGCGTCTCGGCGCCGGCCGCGTACGCGAAACCCACCGCACCGACGAGTGCGACGACGAGCTTGAACAGCGTGAGTCGGATTTCCTTCTTGATGCGCATGGTTCTCTCCAGGCGGCGGGCGCACCTCGGGCGCTGGCCGCGTTGATCGACGACGAAAGGGGTGGACGGACGAGAGGGCGCGCGGCGTGCCGCGCGCGCGTCAGCGGGCGCTACGACACAGGCAGGTGTGGAACAGCCGCCACAGCCGCGGATTGCGTCGCTCCCGGATTTCTCGTCGGTTCTGCAAGTCGTTCTCGGTCGTTCTGTCGTGCGTTCGCTTCGGCCCTCGGCGCCGAAACGCAGAAAGGCCCGGAGGTCGAGACCCCCGGGCCTTTCGGATTCTTTCCGCGTCGATCGCCGATTCAGCAGGCGCGCACGGTCCGACCCCAGGCACGAGTAGCCTCGTTCTGCGGGGTGGGACAACAACACGTGCAGGCGCGGATCGACATGACGCGGGGAAACTACAGTCGGCTCCGCGCGTACGCAAGAGCCGATTTCACTTTCCGTGAAACTTTTTTCGTCGGCCGCCGGGAGATGTCGCGAGCGCGATGTCACTTGACGCCCCCCCGGTACTGCGACCAGTCGAGCCGCAGCTTGCGCATGCGAGCACGCAGCGTGTGCGGGTTGATGCCGAGCAGCCGGGCCGCGCCCTGCGGCCCCTCGATTCGGCCATTGACGCGCTCCAGTGCGGCCCGGATGTGGTCGCACATCGCCGCGTCGAGCGTCGGAAACTCCGCGCCCGGCGCCGCCTCGGGCGGCCGCGCGCCGTTGCGACCGGCGCTCTCCGGCGGTGCGACCGGCGTGGGCTGCTGTCCCAACGCGGGCCGCAGATCGAGCGACTTGCCGTCGCCGAGGATCGTCGCACGGTCGATCACCGCGGCGAGCTCACGGACGTTGCCGGGCCACGCGTAGGCGAGCAGCAGCCGGATGTCGTCCGGCGTCGGGATGCGCGGCGGCGTGCCGAAGCGACGCGCGGCCTTGAGCGCGAAGTGGCGCGCGAGCGCCGGAATGTCCTCGGGCCGCTCGCGCAGCGGCGGCAGGTGGATCGGAAAGACCGCGATGCGGTACCAGAGGTCCTCGCGGAACGTACCTGCTGCGACCATTCCCGGCAGGTCGCGGTGCGTCGCCGCGATGATCCGCACGTCGACCGCGAGCTGCTGCTGGCCGCCGACGCGCTCGAACGTCCCGTCCTGCAGGATGCGCAGCAGGCGCACCTGCGCCGCGTGCGGCAGCTCGCCGATCTCGTCGAGGAAGAGCGTGCCGCCGTCCGCGCGCTCGAACCAGCCCTTGCGCAGCGACGTGGCGCCCGTGAAGCTGCCGCGCTCGTGGCCGAACAGCTCGGAGTCGATGAGCTCGGGCGGGATCGCGCCGCAGTTGACGCGCAGGAACGGCCGCCGCACGCGCGCCGAGCCGGTGTGGATCGCGCGCGCGACCACTTCCTTTCCCGAGCCGGTCTCGCCGATGAGCAGCACCGGCACGTCGGAGCGCGACACCAGCGCGACGCGCCCCATCACCTCGCGCAAGCCGCCGTCCGCGCCGACCACGGTCTCGGTCACGGTCTCGCGGCCGAGGCGATTCAGCAGCGACGTCCGGTCCGCTTCGGCGGCTTCGCGCAACGCCGCCGCGTCGCGCGCCTGACGGTCGTTCTCGAGCGCGGTCGCGAGCGGCTCGAGGAGCAGCGACACGACCTCGGCGACGTCCTCCGCGCGCTCGGCGCCGTGCGGCTCGAGCAGGACGATGCCGATCGGCTCGCCGTCCCCGGAGCGCAGAGGTCCCACGGTCGCAGCGGTGAACTTCGCGACCGTCGCCTCGGGAAGTCCGTCGTGCACCGCCTGCGCGAGCGCGGAGACCTCGCGCGTGCGGCACCAGGCGAGCAGCCCGCTCAGCTCGGCGGTCTCGATCGGATGCAAGCTGCGCGTGACGCGGAACTGCGCACCCGCCGCCTCCACCACGACTTCGGCGAGATTCTCGATGCCGCCCGCGAGCACGTCGACCCAGACGATCGCGAGCCGCCGCACCGCCGACACCTCGTGCAGGAGCGACGCGAGCCGCGGCAGGAAGCTCGCGAGGTCCGCGTGGCGCGAGGTTTCGCGCCACAGCTCGAGCTCGAGCGCGACGAGAGTTGCTTGACGCGTGTTCCGTGACATGTTCACGACACCTGGATTCCGCTCTGGCCGGCGCCCGCAAATCGCGCGGCGCCACGATCGATGCATGCCGCGGCCGTCGAAAAGCTCCGGGATTCCGGGGCTCCCGTCGACACGCCGACGCGGCACGCAACTTGGGAAGGGAATCGGACGTTGGTTCTCTCGCACGGGGGGTGCGGCACGCTCCGGGACGGCGGGAAGAGCAGCCCTCCGCTGCTTCTCGCCGTCCCGGCGGCACGCCGGGGGAGGAGGAGGATGCGCAGGGTGGCGTTCATGGCTGGATGCCCCCCGCGTAGACCTTGAAGCTCCGCGCCCGTGCGTGAACGCGCAGCCCCTCCCGCAAGGAGAGCCCGGCGAGCTCGGCACGCGTCAAGTGCGCCTCGATCACTCCTCCGCCGACCTCGCGCTCCACGAGCACGCGCGCCGTGGGGCCCACCAGCTGGACGTCACGGACCCGGACGGGGAACGTGCTGCCTCCGTTGGCCTCGGGGACGATCTCGAGGTCGTGCGGACGGACGAACGTTCGCACGTCGCCCGACGCCGCGACATCGAGCGGATAGCGCGCGCCGTCGATGTGCAGCACACGGTCGCTCGCCCGCCCGTCGATGACGTTCGACGAGCCGAGAAACTCGTACACGAACGCGTTCGCGGGTTGCTCGTAGACCTCGGCCGGCGTGCCGACCTGCTGGACGCGCCCCTGGTGCATGACGACGACGCGCGTCGCGAGCTCGAGCGCTTCCTCCTGATCGTGCGTGACGAAGACGCTGGTGATGCCGAGCTCGGCGTGCAGCTCCTTCAGCCAGCGCCGCAGGTCGCGGCGAACCTGCGCGTCGAGCGCGCCGAAGGGCTCGTCGAGCAGCAGCACGCGCGGCTCGATCGCCAGTGCGCGTGCGAGCCCCACGCGCTGGCGCTGCCCGCCCGAGAGCTGGGACGGGTAGCGGTCGGCGAGCGGTGACAGCTGCACGAGATCGAGCAGCCGCTGCACGCGGGCGTCGATCTCGCGCCGCGGCACGCGCGCGCGGCCGCGCCGCATGCGCAGCCCGAACGCGACGTTGCCGGCGACCGTCAAGTGCTCGAACAGCGCATAGTGCTGGAACACCAGCCCGACGCGGCGCTCGGCGGGCGTCGCACCGGTGACGTCCGTGCCATGCATCCGCACGCGGCCACCGTCGGCGTCCGGACGCTCGAGGCCCGCGAGGATGCGCAGCAGCGTGGTCTTGCCCGACCCGGACGGCCCGAGGAGTGCCAGCAGCTCGCCCGACGCGACGTGCAGGCGGACCCGATCGAGCGCCGCGAATGCACCGAAGTGCTTCGACACGTCTTCGATCGCGATGCTCACGCGCGGCTCCCGGCGGGCGTCGCCGCGGTGATGAGCTGGCCGCTTGCGAGCTCGACGTGGGCGGTGCGCCGTTCGCGGGCGTCGAGCACCGTCTTCAGCACCAGCGTCACCAGCGCCGTGATCGTCAGCAGCGTCGCGCAGGCGAACGCGGCCACCGCGTCGTACTCGTTGAACACGATCTCGACGTGCAGCGGCAGCGTCACGGTGCGCCCGCGGATCGAGCCCGCGACGACGGACGCCGCGCCGAACTCGCCCATCGCGCGTGCCGTGCACAGGATCAAGCCGTAGAGCAGCGCCCAGCGCACGTTGGGCAGCGTCACGTGCCGAAAGATCTGCCAGCCGCTCGCGCCGAGCGAGAATGCCGCCTCTTCGCGTGCCGTCGTCTGCACCTGCATCAACGGCACCAGCTCGCGCACGACGAACGGCAGCGTGACGAAGATCGTCGCGAGCACGATCCCCGGCTTTGCGAAGATGATCTGCACGTCGTGCGCCGCGAGCCACGGTCCGAGCCAGCCGTGCGCACCGTAGAGCAGCACGAAGACGAGGCCGCCGATCACCGGCGACACCGAGAACGGCAGGTCGATCAGCGCGAGCAGCAGCGTCCGGCCGCGGAACTCGAACTTCGTGATCGCCCACGCGGCGGCGAGGCCGAAGACGAGGTTCGCCGGCACGGCGATCAGGGCCGACAGCAGCGTGAGCCGGATCGCGTCGAGCGCCTCGGAGCTCGTCACCGCCGCGATGTAGGCACCCCAGCCCTTCGCCAGTGCCTGGGCGAAGATCGCGAGCAGCGGCAGCAGCAGGATCAGCGCCAGCCAGGCGAGGCCCACGAACGTGAGCAGCAGCCGCGCCGCCGTCACGGGCTCAGGCCGCCTGGTACGCACGGCTTCTTCCCTGCAGGAGGTTGACGGCCAGCAGCAGGAGCAGCGCGACCGCGAGCATCACGATCGCGACCGCGGCGGCTCCGGCGTAGTCGTACTGGTCGAGCTTGATGGTCACGACGAGCGACGTGACCTCGGTCTCGAGCGGCAGGTTGCCCGAGATGAAGATGACCGCGCCGTACTCGCCGATGCCGCGCGCGAGCGCGAGCGCGAAGCCGCTCAGCAGGGCCGGCGTCAGGATGGGCAGCACCGCGTGCGCGAACGACTGCCAGCGTGTCGCGCCGAGCGCGAACGCCGCCTCCTCGATCTCGGGGTCGAGGTCCTCGAGCACCGGCTGCACCGAGCGCACCACATACGGCAGCCCGACGAAGGTCATGGCGAGGAGCAGTCCGATGCGCGAGTATGCGGTGCGGAGTCCGAGCGGGTACGCGAGGCTGCCGATCCAGCCGTTCGGCCCGAACACCGCGGTCAGCGCGATGCCGCCGACGGCGGCCGGCAGGGCGAACGGCAGGTCGATCAGCGCGTCGACGATGCGGCGTCCCGGGAACGGCCAGCGCACCAGCATCCACGCGACCAGCAGGCCCGCGACGCCGTTGACCGTCGCGGCCGCGAGCGCGCTCGACAACGTCACGCGGTACGAAGCGACGGCACGCGGCCCGCTGACGGCGCTCCAGAACTCCGCCGGACCGATCGCGAGGCCCTTCAGGAGCAGGCTCGCGACGGGGATCAGCACCACGAAGCCGAGCCACGCGAGCGTCAGCCCGAGCGTCGGGCCGAAGCCCGGCAGGATGCGCGCTCTTGCGTTGTTCGACATCGCCATCGATCGCGAGACTTTCGCCGCGCCTACTTGGCCAGCGTGTAGATCTGGTCGAACACGCCGCCGTCGTCGAAGAAGGTCTGCTGGGCCTTGCTCCAGCCGCCGAACAGCTGCTGCACGTCGATCAGATCGACCTTCGCGAACTGCGCCGCGTACTTTTCGGCGACCGCCTTCGAGTTCGGGCGGTAGAAGTTCTTCGCGGCGATCTCCTGCCCCTCGTCCGACACGATGTAGCGCAGGTAGGCTTCCGCGAGTGTGCGCGTGCCGTGCTTGTCCACCACCGGCTCGATGATCGCGAACGGAAAGTCCGCGAGGATCGTGCGCGACGGAACCACCACCTCGTAGCCGTCGGCGCCGAACTCCTGCCGCACGAGGTAGACCTCGGCCTCGAAGGTCACCAGCACGTCGCCGATGCCGCGCTGCGCGAACGTGGTCGTCGCCGCACGCCCGCCGGTGTCGAGCACGGGCACGTTCGCGTAGAGCTTCTTCACGAACTCCTTCGCCTTCGCCTCGTCGCCGCCGTACTCGTTCAGCGCCCAGCCGTACGCGGCGAGGAAGGTGTAGCGGCCATTGCCGCCGGTCTTTGGATTGACGAGCGCGATCTTGACGTCGTCGCGCACCAGGTCCTGCCAATCGCGGATGTTCTTCGGGTTGCCCTTGCGGACGATGAACGCGGTGACCGACTTGTACGCGGACGCGTCGTACGGGAACTTCTTCTGCCAGTCGGGAGCGACCAGCCCCGCCTTCACGAGCTGCCCGATGTCGTTCACCTGGTTGAGCGTCACGACGTCGGCTTCGAGGCCGTCGATGACGGCGCGCGCCTGCTTGCTCGATCCGTTGTGGGACTGCTCGATCTCGATCGCGGTGCCGTTCTTCGCCTTCCAGTCGGCGATCAGCGACGCGTTGAGATCCTTGTAGAACTCGCGCGAGACGTCATAGCTCGCGTTGAGCAGCTTCTGCTCGGAGGCAGCTGCGGCCGGGGCAGACGGCCCCGCGAGCAGGACCGTCGCCAGCACGAGAGGCGTGGTCCGCGACCACGCACGAACGAGACGATGCTTGGAAATCACCGGATGGCTCCAACGAGTTGCCGTCCGCCTCCGGTGAGTCCGGTCAGAGGAGCGCAGTGGACCGCCGCTCCGCGACTGCGGAGCGGTCGGAAGAATCCCACGACCGGTCACGGGCTATCGACCTTGCCCAGACGATGCAATGGGCGGCGTCAAGCGGACACCGTCGGTGCGTGGGTCGCAGCACCGCGCGAGAACACGTCGGCGTGCCAGATCGGTCGCGGCTGCGCCTGCGTCCGGGGGAAGAACACCAGGGCGCGCACCTCGATGCTGGCGCGCGGCGGCGTGTCCGTGCCCGCCGACGGCAAGTCGAAGGCGCCGTGCGCGCTGAAGCGCGCCGTGCCGTCCTCGAGCGAGTCGTAGGTCTTGAGAAGGAGAACCTCCTCGGGCCGCATGGCCGGGTACCAGTACCAGCGGTGCTGCGGGTTGAAGTGCACCGAGTACACCTCGCCGACCCGATCGGGGTAGACGAGATCGGTCGGGATCAGGTCCTCGGGCGCGATCGAGCGCGCGTCGCAGACCGCGAGCGGCGCCTGCAGGACGGGTCCGCCGATCGGCCGCCACACGTTGATCACGGCGTGGCGGCCTTCCAGGCGGCGCGCCGCTTCCTCCGGGTCGAGATGATCCGTGACGCGGCGCCGCCCCGAGAGCTGCGTGTAGTCGTTGTGCACGAAGCGGACCGGCTCGCGGGCGCCGGTCGCGCGCCGGCGCTCGACGGAGTCCGAGCGCAGCGTGTGATCGAAGATCACGACGTGCTCCGCAGCGGTCTCGAGCCGGATCAGGCGCTCGACCTCGGGGTAGTAGATCGACCGCACCGCCGCGTCGTCGCCGAAGTCCTGCAGCCGGCTCGGGAACTCGACGAGCGAGAAGCCCTCGCGGTCGAGCGTCGCCGGGGTCGCGAGGCCGCGCGCATCGCGGATCACGACGCGACGCGGGTCCGCGGTGCCGCCGCGACGCGCGACGCCGGGCGGTGGCTCGGTTGCATAATTGACGGGACGTTCCGCGGACGGCGCGAGATAGCGCAGCTCGGCGGTCACTGCGGGCAGCGTCGACGGCGAACCCGCGAACGGACGCGGCAGCTCGATGAGCACGAACGACATGGCGTGCTCCTCAGGCCGCGACCGGCGTGTAGGCGGCGGAGTCGCCGGCGACCGGGCGTGTGCGGCGTCCGTCGACGCCGACCGGCACGTCGCCCGCCAGCGTCACGCGATGCAGGCGGCGCGGCGCACGGCCGAAGTCGGCGATCGCGCGGTGCTGCGTGCTGCGGTTGTCCCAGAAGGCGACGTCGCCCGGGCGCCAGCGCCAGCGCACCAGGTTCTCCGGCCGCTCGACGTGTGCCGCGAAGAGACGCAGCAGCGCGTCGGAGTCGCGCGGCGTCAGGCCCTCGATGCGGCGTGCGAAGCCGCCGAGGAAGAGTGCCCGCTCGCCGGACTCCGGATGGACGCGTACCACCGGGTGCAGCGTCTCGTAGCGCACCGAGGTGAACACGTCGGCATACGCGCGGCGCTTCGCGTCGAGGTCGCGGCGGCGCGAGCCGACGTAGTCGAACTGGTTCGTGTGCAGGGCGTCGAGAGAGTCCGCGAGAGCGCGCAGCGGAGCGGGCAGCTCCTCGTATGCGGCCGCGGTGTTCGCCCACAGCGTGTCGCCGCCGTACGGCGGCGCGACCACGGCACGCAGGATCGACGCGTGCGGCGGCCGGTCCACGAAGGTCACGTCGGTGTGCCACTGCACGGCGATGTTCCCGCCGGCCGCATCGACGTCGAGCACCTCCGGGTGGCCGCCGAGCCCGGGCACCGTCGGATGCGCGCTCGTCACCGGACCGAAGCGTCGCGCGAGCGCGAGCTGCGCGTCGGGATCGAGCGCGTGCTGCTCGCGGAAGAAGAGCACCTTCCATTCGAGGATCGCGCCGCGGATGCGCCCGACGATCTCGTCGTCGAGCGCGCCCGCGAGGTCGATTCCGGTGATCTCGGCGCCGATGCGGCCGGTGAGGGGATGGACTTCGATGCGGTGGGAAAGGGACATGGAGCCTCCTGCGGTGGGCGGCGCCCGCCGATGCAAGGCGCCGTCCAAACGAAAGATGCAGGCTCCACGGGCCCCGCCGGCCCTTCCCGTGATCCATCACGGGGAAATCCCGTGAAATGTCCCAGAACCCGTGAGATTTACCGGGCAACTCGTGGAGAGCGCGTCGCGCGTCCTCCCCTCGCATGCCACGGGACACCCCGTTGCGAGTGACGGGATGCGCCGTCAAGTTTCGCGGGACCCGGCGGCGTTCGCCGCAAAGGCTCGCGGAATCGAAGCTCCGCGCCGCGGCCGCGAGCGGCACCAATCTTGGTGTGCACGCGTCGCATGCCCCTCGCGATTCCCGGCTGTCGTGCCGCGACCGTCCCCGTCCGTTCCGTCCTCGGCTCCGACGTGCCGGCCGCACCGACCGTCGCGATCGTCGGCGGTGGCTTCAGCGGCGTCATGGTCGCAGCACATCTGCTGCGCGCGGCGTGCGAGCGCTGCGCGCCGCTGCGCGTCGCGCTGATCGAGAAGAGCCCCGGCTTCGAGGGCGGTGCCGCGTACCGCACGGACTCGAGCCGCCACGTCCTGAACGTGCCGTGCGCACGCATGGGCGCGTACGCCGACGACCCGGAGCACTTTCTGCGCTGGCTGCGCACGCGCGATCCGGACATCCGCGGCGACGCCTACGTGCCGCGCGCGCTGTACCGCGAGTACCTGCGCACGGTGCTCGACGAGGCGGTCGCGGCCGCGTCCGGCATCGCGACGCTCGACTGGATCGCCGGCGAAGCCGCAGACGTGATCGAGGCACCGTACGCGGAGGGCGCGCGCGTGGTCCTCGAAGACGGGCGCGCAATCGACGCGAGCTCGGTGGTCCTGGCGATCGGCAACCTGCCGCCCGGCCATCCCGGACCCGCAGACCGCCTGCGCGACAGCGCGTTCTACGTGCGCGATCCGTGGCGCGGCCCGCCGGCGATCGAGCGCGACGAGCCGGTGCTGCTGATCGGCACCGGCCTCACCATGCTCGACTACGCACTCGCGCTCGACGAGCGCGGCCACCGCGGGTCGATCATCGCGGTGTCGCGGCACGGGCTCGTGCCGGAAGGACACGCCGACGCGGCGCGCGAAGCGCTGCCGGAGAGCGAGCGCCAGCGCATCGTCGTACGCTCCCTGCTCGCGGCCGGCGTCGAGCGCCAGAGCACCGCGCGCG
>JAIEPK010000191.1 GCA_019749875.1 Candidatus Binatia bacterium
CGAGTAGTGGAAGCCGAGGTCCGCGATTCCGGCGTCCGCGGCCCCGTTGGTCGCGGTGCTGCCGGTGATGCCGAGCGCCGCGACGCTCGCCGATCCGAAGTCGACCGCCTCGCTCTGCGGCGACTGACCCGCCGCGATCTGCGCCAGACGGAAGTCGTCGTCCGCCCAGCCATCGCCGCCGCGCAGGGCGTCGTTGCCCGCCGGGTTCACGAAGCGCGGATCGCGCACCACGTTGCCCGTGCAGCCGCTGCAGAAGACATAGCTCGCCGGGTCGAGGAGCGTGTTCGCAGCGTAGAAGCCGTTCTGGACCAGCCGCGCGCCCGCGGTGGTGATCGCGAGGCCGGTGCCGCCGGTGTTGGCGATGACGTTGTCGCGCACGTCGCCGATCGCGTTCGCCAGACGGATGTTGCCGGTGCCGTTGAACGCCGCCGTGTTGCCGGCGACGAGGTTGCCGGTCGAGACCGCGACCACCTCGCTGCCGACCGGCGTGTTGTCGAGATGGATGCCCCACTCGGCGTTGTCGTAGGCGAGGTTGTTGCGCACCGTCGCGCTGGTCGCCTTGCGCAGCGCGAAGCCCGCGCCGCCGGCACCCGCGGCGATGTCGTTCTCGAACGTCACGCCGTCGAGCGAGAAGGCCCGGAAGGCGTCCATCGTCGCCCCGATCACGGCGCAGTTGCGCACCGTCACCGAGCTCGCCCCGGCCTCGGCGGCGATGCCGGTGCTGGCACCGCGTACGACGAAGCCGTCGACGGTGACGCCGGTCGCGGCGATGCTGATGCCCTTGTTCTTGCTGCTGGGTGGCGTGATCGGCGGTGTGATCGTCACGGTGCCTGGCGTCTGCGCCATCAGCGTCACGTCGGCGTCGACCACCTGCAGCGACTCGGCGTACGCGTCGCTCGAGGGCAGCACGACGATCGTGTCGCCGGCGGTCACCCTCTGCAGCGCCTTGGTGATGGTCTTCCACGGCGTCGCGGCGTTGCGGGCCGTCGCATCGGTGCGCGTGTCGTCGCCGCTGCTCTTCGCGACGTAGTACGTGTAGGTGAAGGTCGTCGGTGTCGGCGCCGGCGCCGGCGCTGCGACCGCGGCGGGCGCGCCGTAGTGGAAGCCGATGTCGGCGACGCCGGCATCGGGCACGCCGTCCTTGCGCGTCGTGCCGCCGATGTCGAGACTGGCGACCTGCCCGGAGCCGGCATTCGCGACCGGGCTGTCGAACTCGCCACCCGACGCGAACTGCTCGAGGCGGAAGTCGTCGTCGGCCCAGCCGCTGCCGCCGAGGATGCCGTCGAGCCCGGCGGGCTCCTCGTAGCGCGGGTTCGCGCCCAGGTTGCTCCACACCACGATGCTGCCGGCGAACGCCGACGCCTTGTCGCGGTCGCGGCCGTTGGCCGAGAAGTTGTTGTGGTGCACCGAGATGTTCGGCCCGGCGAGGTACAGCGCCAGGTCGACGGTCTCGGTGAAGTCGTTGTCGCGCACCTCGCCGCTCGCGTTGAGCAGCCGTACGCCGGATCCGTTCTGGTGGATCGTGTTGAAGGCGAGGACGTTGCCGGGCGCGGTCGTCGAGCCGTCGGCGTCGAGCGAGATGCCCCAGCCGGGGTTCGCGTAGACGAGGTTGTTGCGGACGTACGAGTTCTTCGTCCGCTGCAGCAGGATTCCGTAATTGACGCCCCCGGTGACGATCGACGAGTCGATCCACACCGTGTTGGTCTGGCGCACGCGGATGCCGACCGTCGCCGGATTCACCACCGCGACGCCGCGCACGCGCAGCCGGTCCGCCATCATTCCCGCGATGCCGATCGAGCCGCCCTGGACGACGACGTTCTCGATGCGCCCGTCCGCGAACGAGTCGACGTTGACGCCGGCCGCACCCGTCGGCGGGGCGATCACGACCTGGCCGAGCGAGCCCAGCCCGCGCAGCGTCAGCGCGTGCGCCGAGAAGTCCGCCTGCTCCGCATAGGTCCCCGGCGTGAGCGCAATCGTCTCCCCCGCCGAGACCTGCGTCATCGCGTGCGCGATCGTCTTCCACGGCGTCGACGCCGAGCGCGCCTGCACCAGCGAGCGGGCGTCGGAGCCCGTGACCGGGTCGACGTAGTACGTCGGACCGCTGCCCGGAGTCGGATTGCCGTTCGGCGGCGTGCTCATCGCCGGCGGCGTCGCCGCCGCGGGATTCGCATCGGCGTGACGGCCGAGATCCGCCGTGCCCGTGTCGGCGACCGCGTCGCTGCGCGTCGTGCCGCTGATGTCGCGGCTCGCCGGATCGCCCGAGCCCGCATCGACGCCCGGGCTGTTGCTCGCCTGGCCGGCCGCCACCTGCTGCAGGCGGAAGTTGCCGCCAGGCGCGTCGACGAACAGCGGCGCCTGGCCGAGCACGTTCGCCCACGTCGTCGGCTCTTGACCGGACGCCGTGTCGAGCTCGAGCGCGCTGCCGTCGATCAGGTTGTGGTGCACCAAGGTCGGCGCGGTGTCGGTCGCGATGCCGACGCTCGTGTTGTCGGCGAGCACGTTGTCGCGGATCTCGCCGGTCGAGTTGTCGAAGCGGATCGCGCCCGCCGTGAGCACGCGACCACTCCCCACGATGGTGTTGAACGCGATCACGTTGCCCGACGACGGCGTCGGCAGCGTCGCGTTCTTGAGCTCGACGCCCCACTCGCCGCTGTCGCGCAGGAGGTTGTTGCGTACGTAGGCCTGCGTCGAGCGCTCGACGAGGATGCCGCGCTTGCCGGCGTCACGCGTGGTGTTGCCGTCGAGGGTGAAGCCGGTCGTATCGACGACGTAGAGCGCGTTGTCCGATTGACCGGTCGCGGTGCAGTTGCGGACGATCAGCCCGTTCGCCGCCGTGCCGCGGATGCCGTGCAGGCCGCCCTGGATCGTGAAGCCGTCGACGACGAAACCGGCGTGGTCGATGGTGAGACCGATCTGGCCGCTCGGCGGCGTGATGATCACCGTGCCGCTCGCACGCAGCGTCAAGCTCGGCTGGCTGCTCTTCGGCGCCTCGGCGTAGGTCCCGGTCGCGACCTCGACCGTGCTGCCGCTCGGTGCGCCGTTCGCCGCGAGCGCACGCGCGATCGTCTTCCACGGCGTCGCCGGATCGAGCGCGTCGGTCGCGCTGCGCGTGTCGCTGCCGGCCTGCGCGTCCACGTGATAGGTCGTGCCGCTCGGCGGCGCTTGAATGGCCGGCCGCCCCGTCGAGGCGGCGGCACCGGCGTGATAGCCGATGTCGGCGTTGCCCGCGTCGGGCATGCCGTCGGTGCGGGTCGAGCCGGAGATGTCGCGCGTCGCCGGAGCTCCGGAGCCGCGGTCGATCATCGGGCTGTCCGCTGCTTGACCCGCGGCGAGCTGCTGCAGCTGGAAGCCGGTCGCGCCGAGCGCGACGAACAGCGGGTCGAGCTCGACGTTCGACCACACCACCGGCGGTGCGGCTGCGTCGGTCGACAGCGCGGTGGTGTTGCCGAACAGGCCGTTGTGGTGCACGTACGTCGGCTGCGTGTCGGTCTTGATGCCGATGCCCGGGCTCGCGATCGCGAGGTTGTCGCGGATCTCGCCGCTCGCCTTCTGGAAGCGGATACCGCCCTGCGCTGCGGTCTTGCCGGTCTGGTGTACCGTGTTGAACGCGGCGATGTTGTTGCCCGAGGCACCGGTGCCGGTGCCGTTGTCGAAGTGGATGCCCCACTCGCCGGCGGCGATCACGAGATTGTTGCGCGCGTAGTTGCGCTTGCCGCGGTCGAAGACGATGCCGCTCTGCGTGGTGTCGGTGACGACGTTGCTGTCGACGATGACGTTCTGCCCGTCGCGCACACGGACACCGTTGGTCGCGATCTTGCCGTTCGGGGTGCGCGCGCGGATGCGAAGCTGCCGCACGACCACGTCCTCGATCTTGGTGCCGCTCGCCTCCTTCGCGACCAGCACGCCTTCCTTGTCCGAGCGCGCGACGAAGCCGTCGAGCACCGTCGCGTCGGCGCGCAGCGTGAAGGCGGTCGCACCGGCTGGCGGCCGCACGGTGGTGGCGCCGCGCACCGCGGCGCGCAGCGTGACGCTCGCGGTCGACATCGTGACGGCTTCGTTGCAGTCGCCCGGCTGCACCACGATGGTGTCGCCCGCGACCGCCTGCGCGAGCGCGAAGCCGATCGTGCGCCACGCGCTCCACGAGAACTGCGCTTCCCACTTGCTCGCCGCGTCGTCGCCGCTCGTGCAGTCGACGTAGTACGTGGGCGAGGTCGGCGCGGGCGTCGGGCTCGGGCCACCCGGACCGCTCATGCTGTCGGCGTCCGAGTGGAAGCCCATGTCGGCGAGGCCGGTGTCGGGCTGCGGGCTGCCGCCGCTCTGCGTGGTGCCGGCGATGTCGACCTCGTCGACCGGCCCGCTGCCCTCGTCGACCAGCGGGCTCTGCAGCACCTGGCCAGCCACGATCTGGCTGAGCGCGAAGTCGCCGTTCGGCGCGTCGACGAACAGCGGATCGACGCTCTTGTTCGACGCCCAGAGCTGGAAGCCGCTCGGTGCGTCGTAGTTCGTCGTCTGGCCGAAGGCGTCGTTGTGGTGCACGAGCGACGCGAGGCCCGGCTGGTCGAACTTGATGCCGACCGCGCCGTTCATGGCGACGACGTTGTCGCGGATCTCGCCCGCCGTGTTGACGAAGCGCAGCCCGCGGCCATTTCCGTACAGCGTGTTGAACGCGGCGATGTTGCCGGTCGAGACCGGTGGGTTGGTGGTGTTGGTGTTGTCGAAGCTGATGCCCCAGTCGGTGGTGCCGACGGCGTTCGCGTAGACCAGGTTGTTGCGCACGTAGGCGTTGCCGACGCGCTTGAGCAGGATGCCGTTCTGCGTGGCGCCGGTGACGATGCAGTCCTCGATGGTGACGTCCTGCGCGTCGCGCACCTGCATGCCGTTGGTGGTCATGGTCGCGGCGAGCGGCTGGACGAGCAGCCGGCGCAGCACCAGGTTCGAGAGCGTGCCACTCGACGGCGCAGCGAGCAGGCCGGAGGTCGGCGACTCGACGACGAAGCCCTCGAGCGTGACGTCGTTCTTGCTGACGTTGATCGCGGTGCCGGTACCGCTGCTGCGTCGCACCGTCGTGCCGAGGGGCTGCGCGGCGCGCAGCGTGATACCGGCGCGATCGACGCTCACCGACGTCGCACCGAGGTCGCACACGCCGTTCGCCACCACGGCGACGTCGCCGAAGGCGAGCGTGCTCGCGGCCTTCTGGAGCGTGCGCCACGGGGTCGAAGGGTTCTGCGCGGCCGTCTTCGAGCGTGCGTCGTCACCCGTCGCGCAGTCGACGTAGTGCACCGCACCGCCGCCCGGCGGCGGAGTCGGGGTCGGGCCGGGGGTGGGCGTGGGGGTCGGCGCCGGCGAGGGCGGCGTGCCGCTCGACGCGGTCGCATCCTCGTGGCGTCCCATGTCGGCGGTGCCGGTGTCGGGTGTGCCGTCGGCGCGGGTCGCGCCGGAGATGTCGAGCGCCGCGACGCTACCCGAGCCATGGTCGATCACCGGGCTGCCCGCCTGCAGGCGGAAGTCGCCGGCGCCCGCGTTCGCGAACAGCGGGTCGACGGCGAGGTTCGCCGCGTAGATCGGCGGGTTGTCGTTGTCCTGCTCGTACGGCGTCGTGCTGCCGACCACGTCGTTGTGGTGGACGTACACCCCGCGATCGACCTTGATGCCCTTCGCGTCGTTGTTCGCGACGATGTTGTCGCGCACCTCGCCGATCGCGTTCTGCAGCCGGATGCCGCCGTCGATCGACCCCGGGTCGATCCCGTTGCCGACCACGGTGTTGAACGCGATCACGTTGTCGAGCGCGAGCGGCGCGTTGGCGCTGTTGAGCTGCACGCCCCACTCGCCGGACCGGGCGACCAGGTTGTTGCGCACGTAGGCGTCGCCGGTGCGCTCGAGGTAGATGCCGCGTGCGCCGGCGTCGCGCACGACGTTGTCGTCGACCAGCACGCCGCTCGAGTCGATCAGGTAGATGCCGTTGCTGCCGGGGCTGGTGATCGTCGCGCTGCGCACGACGAGACCGTCGGCGAGTGACGCGCGCACGCCGTGCTGTCCGCCCGAGGTGGTGACGTCGCTCACGACACCGGTGCTGAACACCAGATCGATCGCGCCGGCCGGGTTCACCCGGCCGGGATCGGCGATCGTGTTGTCGGAGATCAGATTGCCGGTCGAAGCTGCGGCGAGGCCGCTCGCATCGAGCTGGATGCCCCACTCGCCGGCGTTGGTGACCTCGTTGCCGGTGATCTGCACCATCGTCGAGCGCTCGACGAGCACGCCGCGTCCGGCCGGACCGTCGATCGCATTGCCGTCGATCGTGACGCCGGCGGTGTCGCTCACGGCGATCGCGCTGCCGGTCTGCGACGACATCGTGCAGTCGCGGACCGTGAGCCCGTCGGCCCCGTCGGCCTTGATCGCCTGCAGGCCGCCCTGGAAGTCGAAGCCCTCGACGAGCACGCCGGGATGATTGACGGTGATGCCGACCAGGCCGGCGGGCGGCGCGACGATCGCCGCACCGGTCGCGCGCAGCGTGATGCCGCCGGTCGTGGTCGTGACCGCCTCGCCGTAGGTGCCGCTCGCCACGCGCACGGTGTCGTTGGTCGCAGCACCGGTCGGGCTCAGCGCGCGACCGATCGACTGCCAGGGTGTTGACGGCGACTGCGCCTGGAGCTTCGTCCGTGCGTCGCTGCCGGTCGCGGCGTTGACGTAGTAGGTGGCGGGTCCGGACGTGACGGCCGGAACGCCGGTCGAGGCGGGCGCACCGCTGTGGAAGCCGAGGTTCGCGACGCCGGTGTCGGCGACCGCGTCGCTGCGCGTCGAGCCGCCGATGTCGAGCGCGCTCGCGTTGCCCGAGCCGGTGTCGACGGCCGGGCTGTCGGCGCCCTGGCCGGCCGCGACCTGGCTCAGCGCGAACACGTCGTCGGCCCACCCGGTGACGCCGCCGAGGATGCCGTCGGCGCCGTCCGGGTCGACCAGCAGAGGATCGACCGCGAGCATGCCGCCGCCGAGGACGTAGGTGTCCGGGCTCACGGGCGTCGCGTTGTCGAACAGGAGCGTATTCTTGACGACCGAGCCGGTCGTGTCGAGACGGAGGCCGGTCGTCGCGTTCGACACGATCACGTTGTCGCGGATCTGGCCGACGGCATTCTTCAGCCGCAGCCCGCCTTCACCGGCGGCGTTGCCGTTGTAGGCGACGGTGTTGAACGCGACGACGTTGCCCATCGACACCGGCGGCTGCGGATCGCTCGCGTTGGTGTTGTCGAAGTCGATGCCCCACTCGCCGGCCGCGTAGACGAGGTTGCTGCGCAGGTACGCCTCGCTCGTATGGTCGAGGAAGATGCCGCGGCTGCCGGCCGACGCGGCGACCGAGCTCTCGATCGTGACCCCGCTGGTGTGCTCGACGGTGAAGCCGTTGAAGGTCTGCGCGATCGCCTTGCAACCGCGGATGCGCAGCCCATCGGCGGCCGTCGCCTTGATGCCGTGGCTGCCGCCGACGATGACGATCCCTTCGATCAGCAGACCAGGGTGAGAAACGAGGATGCCGACCTGCGGCTTGTCGTCGGGGTCGTTGGGCGGCGCGACGATGACCGAGTTCGCGGCACCGGTCGCGCGCAGCGTGACGTTCGCGAAGCTCGACTGCGCCGATTCCGCGTACGTGCCCGGAGCCACGTTGATCGCGTTGCCGGGCTGCACCAGCTGGAGAGCGCGCTGGATGCTCTTCCACGGCGTCTGCGCGGACTGCGCCTCGACGGTCGAGCGCGTGTCGAGACCGGTGGCGGCATCGACGTAGAACTCGAGTGCGCTGGCGATCGACGGGAGAAGGAACGAGAGGAGGACGGGAAGGAGGAGGAGCCCGCGGAGACGCGATGTGAATCGGTTGTAGGATCTCACGGTGTTTCACGCTCGGGACGAGCGTGCTTTCGACTTCGTGCCTCGGCGCGGCAGGCCAGGAAAGCGCCGAGCTTCGTTCGGCGACGGCGGTGGAGCCATCTCCGTGGAGATCGCTCCACCGCCGTTCGCCCGACTGGTCAATTCGGATCGACTTCAGTGCCCTGGAAGGCTGCCCGACCGTCCGCCCACGGTCAGCCGGGTGTCACGGCACGGCGCGACGTACCCTGGAATCGCACCTGCCGCTGCCCTCGCGGGAGCATTCGAGCCACTCGTCACCCACGTCCCAACGCCGCTACCGGACGGCGCGCCCGCGAAAGCCCTGCTGGACTCTCCAGCGGGTTTCGGACGGCACCCGGGATCGGAGTGCTCACGTCGTCGTGAGCGACCTCAGCCGGGGCGGGTCGGGGGCTCGACGGAAGAAGATCGAATGCGGGCCAGTGCCAGGATCGGCACGCTCTCCGGGCGGTCACTGCTCGGCCGGAGGCTCGGACCCGTCAGAACCAGGTAGGGCGTGAAGGTCTTTCCGGTGAGGACCGAATCGACGAACGGCGGCGAGGCCATGAGCTGGTCGCCGGGCTTCACGGTCGTGTCGTGTCGGTCCGACTGCTGGTGCACGTGCGGCGTCGCCGTGTGCTCCGGCATCGGCTGGACGAAGGCGAAGCACACCAGCGCCATGATCGTGGCGACGGTGGCCCAGGCCCTGACGAACGAACGACTCATCCCAGTAAGTCCTCGGAGCAACCCCAAGGCCACCGGGCGTCCGGCCGGTGGGAGCTTTTCTTCGTCGGTTGCTTGCAGATTCGCATGATCGGGCGGTCGTGCGGGCTAGCGGGTCTCTTCTGCCATGTGGATTGACCGGTCGGTCGTCAACCGTCACGGTGATTCCGAGCGCGCGAGCGCGGCGACGAGCCGAAAGGCCGCCGATCGCATCGACGCGCTGCGTGGACGGCCAGCTGGACCGACGGAAGGCTCTCGCCAAGGAGTTTCAATGTCAATGCGCAGGATGTGGGTCAAGGTAGCTCTTTGCATCGCGGTGCTGGGCGTCTCGAGCGTGGCTCGAGCCGGCACCACGACTCTCTCGGGTGCGAACACGGACTTCCCGGACAACGACCTGGTGATGCCGTTTGCGACCCTCGATTCGCGGTCGACGTTCTTCTCGATCACGAACATCGGTGACGGCATCATCCGGGCGCGCTGGGCATTCTTCGATGCCTCCGGCGAGAAGGTCGACGAGGTGCTGCGCGACATCTTCGGCGAAGGCGGCACCGACGTGGTCGACATCACCGCCATCTCCGATCGGACCATCGACAGTGGCGGCAACTTCGTCCTCGGCCCGAGCCGGAGCCTCGCCGGCCGCAACGGCTTCGTGATCGTCTACGGTGACGGCTCGGCACGTCTGCTCGGCAACTTCACGATCGCGAACCTCACGACGAACGCTGGCTTCGGCGTGAACGCGTCCGGATTCGGAACCGTCGGCGCTCTGGCCAAGGGGCAGGGTGTCGTCGGAACGACCTTCAACCCGAAGACGCTGCAGGACAACCTGCTGGTGATCCTCGGGCTCAATCCACCACCGACCTTGAACTCGCTCACCAACGGCCAGGCGCCGTCCGGCACCGTCTTCAGCGTGCGCATCGTCCTCTTGGGGAACGATCCGCAGAACGCGATCCTCGCCGAGACGACGCGCGCCGTGCGCGGATCGGCGCTGTTCACCTCGCTGGAGGATCTCTTTCCAGGCGTGAACCTCAATGGCTCCGCTTCGATCCTCGCCATCGCCGAGAACACCGGCATCATCGGCTACTACGGACAAGCCGTCGGGGCCTTCGGTGCCGGCCAGACGCTGCGTGGCGGAGTCGTGCTCTGAGCGCTCGGCGCGCCGCGCGATGCGCAGCGCGCGGTGACACCGCCGCTGCGCGACCGAGATGAACGAGGAGCCCGTGCGATCGCGTGTGCGACGCCTCGCGCGCCCACGCGTCGCACTGGCTCCGATGCTCGCACACGGCGCCGACGATGAGGCACTCGCCGAGATCGACCGGCGCTTCCTGCTGTCGATGCTCCCCGACGGCTGGCGGTGTCTCGTGTTGCTGGACGATCGCGTGCGCGTGCGTGGGCGGTCGGGCAGTGACCTGACCACGCGGCTGCCGCGCGCCGTGGTCGAGCCGCTCGGGGCGCTGCGTGCGTCGCTGCGGGGTGGCTTGACGGTGCTGGACGCCGTGTTGGCGCTGCCGCCGACCCGAGGCGAGGACCACTGGCCCGGCCTCGGCGACGTGACGGCGCTCGCGGTGCTCGACGTCCTGTGCCTCGGCGGTCGCGATCTGACCGGACGTGCGTGGCGCGACCGCCACGAACACATGCGTACGCTGCGTCTGCCAAGCGACGGCCCGCTGCACGCCGTCGCCGCCTTTCGTGGCGACGCGCGCGCCACGCTCGCGCAGATCAAGAGCACGGGCGTTCCGGCGAGCGGCGCGCTGCTCGCACGGCGCAGCGCCGCACGCTACCTGCCGGGCGTGCGCTCCGCGGACTGGATGACCTTCGGCGAGCAACGTCGGGCCGAGATGCTGCTGTGCGGGATCGCGTCGAGCGGCGCCCTGGTGCTCGGCCGCTGCTCGCCTCTCGGCCTCGTGCCCGGTGGTGCGACGTGGCCGACACGGCGCTGGCGCGCCCTCGCCGAGCGCTGTCGTGAAGGACCGCAGCCGTTCGCGTCGCACGAGCTCTGGCCCTCGCTGGGGACGGTCGCCTGGGCGCGGCCCGAGATCTGGCTCGCCGTCGAGCCCGATGTGCGTTCCGGCTCGGGCCGAGCCGGGCCGCGCTGGCGTCTGCGGCGGGTGCAGGAGGATCTGGCACCGCCGCCGTCGGCGGTCGCCGCGCACGACGGCGGCGATCGCGGAGGCCGCGCGTGAGCGTGCCGGTCGCGCTCAGCGTCGCCGGCTCGGACCCGAGCGGTGGCGCGGGCATCCAGGCCGATCTGAAGACCTTCGCCGCGTTCGACGTGTACGGGGCCGCCGTCCTGACGTGCGCCACCGCGCAGAACACCACCGGGGTGTTCGCGACCGGCGAGCTGCCGGTCGACCTGGTCGCAGCGCAGCTCGACTCGGTGCTCGACGATCTCGCGGTCGGTGCGCTCAAGACCGGTATGCTCGGCCGCGCCGCGATCGTCGAGGTCGTCGCGCAGCGCCTCGCCGCGCGCACGATCCCGCTGGTGATCGATCCGGTCATGGTTGCGACCAGCGGCGACGCACTGCTGACGGAAGACGGTGTGGCGATGCTGCGCGAGCGTCTGCTGCCGCTCGCGTGCCTGGTGACGCCGAACCTCGCCGAGGCCGCCGTCTTGACGGGCCGGGAGGTGCGCACGCGCGCCGACATGCGCGCCGCGGCGCAGCGCATCCGCGATCTCGGTCCGCGCGCCGTGCTGGTGAAAGGTGGACATCTCGCCGGCGACGCGTGCGACGTCCTGCTCGACGGCGACGAGCTGCACGAGCTCGCGACCGAGCGCGTCGATGCCGGCCCGTTGCACGGCAGCGGGTGCACGCTGTCGGCGGCGATCTGCGCCGGTCTCGCGCGCGGCAGCACGCTGCTCGACGCGGTCGCGGCAGCGCAGCGCTTCGTGCACGAGGCGATTCGCGGCGCGCTGCAAGTCGGGCGCGGGGCGCGTCCGCTCGATCATCGGGTGCGCCCGCGCTGAAGTACCCGCGGCACACGGTGACGTGCCGGCACGCTACGCACGCCGGTTTCGCGCGCGGCGGCAGCCGCGCGCTGGGTCGTCGCGCGCACGGTCGCGCCGGCGTCCGGTCGTGGCTATAGTCCGGCACCATGACGCAGCCGCGCTCACGATCCGTCCGGATCGCCCTGGTGCAGATGCACTGCTCGGAAGACGTCGCCGACAACTTGTCACGTGCGCTCGCACGCATCGACGAGGCCGCGGCGGCCGGGGCACAGATCGTGTGCCTGCCGGAGCTGTTCCGCTCGCGCTACTTCTGCCAGACCGAAGACCACGCCAAGTTCGATCTCGCCGAGCCGATCCCGGGACCGAGCACCGAGGCGCTCGCGGAGAAGGCGAAGCGGCACGGCATCGTGATCGTCGGCTCGCTGTTCGAGCGCCGCGCGGCGGGCCTCTACCACAACACCGCGGTCGTGCTCGACGCGGACGGCAGCCTGGCCGGCGTCTACCGGAAGATGCACATCCCCGACGATCCGCTGTACTACGAGAAGTTCTACTTCACGCCGGGCGACCTCGGCTTCAAGAGCTTCCAGACGAAGTTCGCGCGGATCGGCGTGCTGGTGTGCTGGGACCAGTGGTTCCCGGAGGCGGCGCGGCTCACCGCGCTCACCGGCGCCGAGATCCTCTTCTATCCGACTGCGATCGGCTGGCATCAGGGCGAGAAGGAGCAGTTCGGCGAGCAGCAGTACGACGCCTGGCAGACGATCCAGCGCTCGCACGCGGTCGCCAACGGCGTCTTCGTCGCGGCCCCGAACCGCATCGGGACCGAGGGCACGGTCGACTTCTGGGGCGGCTCGTTCGTCGCGGCCCCGTTCGGGCCGCTGCTCGCGAAGGCGTCGCACGATCGCGAGGAGCTGCTGGTGGTCGATTGCGATCTCGGCCGCGTCGAGGAGACGCGCAAGCACTGGCCGTTCCTGCGCGACCGGCGCATCGACTTCTACGGCGGCCTCGTCAAGCGGATGATCGACGATGCTTGACGGTGCGCGCAGCACAGCGAGTCGCCTCGGCTTTGCCGAGGCGACGAGGCCCATCGGAGGAGCGGAGCTTCCCGCGGTAGCGGGAAGCGAGCACGGCACGGGGGCAGAATGGAGGAGCCTCGGCTTTGCCGAGGCGACGAGGCCCATCGGAGGAGCGGAGCTTCCCGCGGTAGCGGGAAGCGAGCACCGCACGGGGGCAGAATGAAAATGACGCCGCGCGAGCTCGGCTATCGCTGGCCCGCCGAGTGGGAGCCGCACGCCGCGACCTGGCTGTCGTGGCCGCACAAGGAGGCGTCCTGGCCGGGCAAGTTCGAGCCGGTGCCGGGCATCTTCGTCGAGATGGTGCGCGCCCTCGTTCCCGGTGAGCGGGTCGAGATCCTCGCCGGCGATCCGGTGCATGCGGACCAGGTCCGTGCGCTGCTTCGGGCCGGCGGCGTGGCGCTGGCGCAGGTGGGAGTGCACGACGTCCGCACCGACGACGCGTGGATCCGCGACCACGGCCCGATCTTCCTGCGCGCGCGCGACGACGGCGGCGCGCCGTACCCGCTGCTCGCGACCGACTGGGGCTTCAACGCGTGGGGCGGCAAGTATCCGCCGTGGGAGCGCGACGATGCGGTGCCGCGACAGGTCGCGCAGATCGTCGGCGCGCCGGTCGTGTCGCCGGGCATGATCCTCGAAGGCGGCTCGATCGACGGCGACGGCGAGGGCACGCTGCTCACGACCGAAGCCTGCCTCTTGAACCCGAACCGCAATCCCGAGCTCGACCGCGCGGCGATCGAGCAGCGCCTGCGCGACTACCTCGGCGTCGAGCGCGTGCTGTGGCTCGGCGACGGCATCGTCGGCGACGACACCGACGGGCACGTCGACGACCTGACCCGCTTCGTCGCACCCGGCGTGGTCGTGACGGCGGTGGAAGACGATCCCCGGGACGAGAACTACGCGCTCCTGCAGGACAACCTGCGGCGCCTGCAGCACATGGAGGACGCCAAGGGCCGGCGGCTCGAGATCATCCCGCTGCCCATGCCGCCCGCGGTCGTGTACGAGGACACGCGGCTCCCGGCGAGCTACGCCAACTTCTACGTCGGCAACGCCGCCGTGCTGGTGCCGACCTTCGGCGGGCCGAACGACCATCGCGTGCTCGATCTGCTGGGCAGCCTGTTCCCGGGGCGTCGCACGGTCGGCATTCCGGCGACCGACCTGGTGTGGGGGCTCGGTGCGTTCCACTGCTTGACGCAGCAGCAGCCGGCCATCTGACTCCTCAGCCTGCGGACGCCGCGGGCGAGCGCGGGTCCATGCGGAAGAACCAGACGTCGACCATCGACGCGAGGCCGCCGTCGCGGATGTGATACTTGTCGGCGATCGCGCGCCGCAGCTGCGCGATGCGCTCGGGGTCGGTCACGCGGACGGCCAGGCGCTCGTAGATCTGCCCGTCGATGCGCAGGCGAACGCGCGGATCGGCGAGCGCGCGCCGCGGCCACTGCTTGAACGGGTTGAAGAAGTCCGCCGCGACGTACAGCTCGCCGTCGAGGGTGAACACCCACGTCGTCACCGACAGCGGGCTCTCCGGATCGACCTCGACGGCGATGGTCGGAACCTGGGCCGTGAACGACCAGTCCGGCTGCTGGTCCGCCGCGAGTACGCCGGAGAGGCGTCCGCCCGGGATCATCCCGAGCGGGCCGCCCGAGAGGCGGGCTGCACCGCGCAGAGCGACGAAGGTGGCCACGCCGAGCCCGAGCAGGACGAGCGTCCAGCGCGCGACGCGCCGGATCGCTCGTCCCGGTCGGCTCAAGGCAGGCAGGTGATCAGCGGAACGCCGAGCTGTGCGCCGAGCGCGCCTTCCTCGACGCGGTCCTGCAGGGCGACGGGACTCGCGACCGCCTGCGAGAGCCACGCCGCCAGCGTCGTCCCCGAGCTGGTCGCCGTGGTGAGGCTGCTGGTGTTGAGGAACGAGCTCTTCGACGCCAGGGTCGCCGGCAGGAAGAAGCGCAAGCCGTCGTCGTTGCGTGCCTGGCAGTACGTGCTGCGTGCCGCGATGACGAACGCCTGCTGGCTCGTGAAGTTGCCGAACGACACCTGGGCGTCGTCGACCTGGTTCGAGACGTTGAGCAGCAGCTGGCCCTTGCTCACGTCGAGCCGGTCGGCGTGCGCGCGGAACAGGTCGGGTCCGGTCACCAGCCCGTCGGGCAGCGCGTACGGCGGAGCCATCGAGCGCGCGTTCCAGCCTTCCGCGGTGCCGGTGTCGAGCAGCAGCGGCGGGAAGATCGCGCCGATGCCGTCGTTGGCGCCGTTGTCGGGTGCGAGCGAGGAGTCGACCACCGCGGTGGTGTGCGTCCAGCGCAGCTCGTCGAGCAGGTAGTGCAGGTTGAACGCCACGCCGTAGCCGCCGCTCCCGGAGCCGCCGAAGAGCACTTGCAGCTTGTCGGGCCGGTAGCCCTCGGGCTTGGTCGCGTCGAGCTCGGACCACACGATGTCGCGCACGCGGCCGAGCGCGACACGCAGGTTCTGGGCGCCGTTGCGCTGCACGGTGGCGCCGCCGAAGTCGTTGGTCGCGCCCCCGCCGGTGAACGCGTCCTGACCGCAGTTGGGCAGGTAGACCTTGGTCCAGTCGGCGAACGGGTTCTGCGCCGGGTCGTTCGACAGCACGCCCTTCTTGCGGAAGCGCTCGTGGCGCGACTCGAACGCGTTGGGATTGGTGCTGAGCGCGGCGAGGCACGACGCCTCGTCGGTGCAGATGCCGCCGCCCTGCAGGTGGACGACGATGCGGTCGACCGGCTGGCCCTCGGGCGCGAGCCGCACGAAGAACGCGTAGCGCGATCCGTTGCCGCAGCGCGCACCGGTCTCCGTCCCGAGCGTGATGCGCTTCTTCCTGTTGCGCGCCGGCACGACGATGTCGGCGCGCGGGCCGCACGCCTCGGCGAGCTGTCCCGTGGAGCCGTGCGCGTTCGCGGTGAGGCAGTGCACCTGCGTCGTGGTGCGCGCGACGTAGGTCTCGATGTCGGTGCCCACGAGATCCTCGAGGCCGGTGCACTTCTTCGCGATGTTGGTCGCCGCGTTCACTTCCTTGATCGCGATTTGGCCCTTGACGTCGGCGACGTTGCACGTGCCGCCGGTGAGCGGCGCGCGTGCGCATGGCGTCTCGATCGACAGCGCCTGCGAGATCAGCGCCGTCGCCTCGACGTGCGCCTTCTCGAGGCACGAGCGCTGCGTCTGCGTCGCGCGGGAGAGGACCACGCCCTTCGGTCCCCCGAAGGTGCGGGCGGCGAGCGTCGAGGCCTCGCCGAGGCACTCCGCCTTCAGTCGGTCGAGCAGCGTCGTGGTCGTCACCAGCGGTCCGAAGCCGGCCGCAGCGAGGGTGCCGGCGTCGGGACAGTTGGTGACGATGCGGTTCGTGAGGCGCTGCAGCGCGGTGGCGATCTTGCCGTTGCCGTTCGCGCAGGCGTGGCCCGTGTTCAGGTAGCAGTTGCGCGTCGTGTTGTTCACCGACGACACGCAGGCCGCGATCGCGCGTCCGACGCTCTTCGCGCAGGTCGCGCCGGAGTCGGCCGCGTGGGCGGGCGCCGCGGCGAGCAATGCAGCGCCGAGCAACGACGTCGCGAAGGTGCGTGCGACCGAACGGGACGAAGCTTGGAAGCGGGATGGCGACATTGCGTGGACCTCGGTTCGGGTGAAACTCTCGTCGGACGCCGCGGGCTCGATGCTGCGCCCCCCGGCGGACGAGAATGTACGCGCGGCGTGCCGCAGTTGTCCATGCGGAAAATCGGCTTGCGGGCTGCTGTGTCGTGCGATCCGGTCCCCGTGGCGATGGGCGAACGACCGATAGTTGACCTGCGCTCGACGGGCGCGGGCGACATCGCCGCTACAGGCGCTCCTGCGTGGCGAAACGCCCCTGGTACACCGCCGAACCCTCGCAGCGTTGCAAGACGATCTGGCAGAGGCGGGTGCCCGGATGGATCGCGAGCGGACGCTTCGAGACGTTGCTGATCTCCAGCACCTGCCGGTTCGACACGCCGGGGCTCACGAAGCCGGCGGTGACGTGGATCATGAGCCCGAGCCGCGCGAAGCGCGAGCGACCCTCGAGCCAGCCGCCGATGTCGCCGGGCAGCGTGACGCGCTCGCGCGTGATGCCGTGGATCGTCTCGCCCGGCTGCAGAACGTACGGATCGACCAGCGGACGGACCTCGGTGACGGTACGGAAGTCGGCCTGGTCGTTGACGTCGATCACCGGCGGGCCGTCGCACAGCACGCGGATCTCGTCGCCGAGGTGCAGGTCGATCGAGGCGGGTCCGACCTGGTCGGGCGTCATCGGCTCGACCACGACGCGACCGCGCGCGATCTCGTCGAGGATGACGTCATGCGTGAGGATCATGCGGCGACCGTAGCAGCGCCGCCGCAGCGGACGAAGCGCATGAAGCGCACCTCCGCCGCGGACCTCACCCCTTCGCGCGCGCGACGAAGCGCGCGTCGCGCGTGTCGACCTGCACGTACTCACCCGACTCGAGGTAGGCCGGCACCTGGATCGTGAGCCCGGTCTCGAGCTTCGCCGCCTTGGTCTGTGCCTGTGCGGTCGCGTTCTTGATCGGTGGGTTGGTCTCGACCACCTGCAGCACCACGGTGTTCGGCAGGTCCACCGAGATCACCTTCTCGTTGAACACCACCGAGCGGATGCCCTCCATGCCGTCCTTCAGGTAGCCCGAGGCGTCGCCGATGTCCTCGGCGGACAGCGCGAACTGGTCGTAGCTCTGCGTGTCCATGAAGTGGAAGCCGTCGCCGTCCTGGTAGAGGAACTGCACGGCGCGCAGCTCGAGGTTGGGCTCCTCGACCTTGTCACCGCCGCGGAACGTCTTGTCGAGCACCTGACCGGTACGCAGGTTGCGCACGCGGACCTTGCTGAGCGAGGACGCGCCGCGCGCCGACGGCGACTGGACGTGCACGTCGAGGATCACGAACGGCTCGCCGTCGATGAGGATGCGCAGGTGCTTCTTGAAGTCGCTGGTCGAGATCATCGTTCCTTCTCCGGGCGGATCCGTCTGCTGTAGCAACCTCTCCACGACCCGCAAAGCGCGTGGTCGTTGCCGAGCTGAGCCGCGGGCGGCATACGGTCGGACCGTGCCGTCCCGGGAGTTCGATGCGAGCGCTGTCACCGCGCGCCGTGCGCAGGACGTGCTGGTCGTGTTCGCGCGCTGCCCCGAGCCCGGTCGCGTCAAGACGCGGCTCGCCCGTACCGTGGGTGACGATGCTGCGGCGGCGCTCTATGCCGCATTCGTCGAAGACCTGCGTGCCCGCTTCGCCGGGGCACCCTTCGCCGTGCGCTGGGCAGTCGCGCCGCCCGACACGGGCTTCGCCGCGCGCTTCGCGATCCCCATCGAGGAGACGTTCGCGCAGCAGGGAGGTGACCTCGGCGCGCGCATGGAGACGGCGTTCGCGCGCGCGCGCGACGCGGGCTTCGCGCGCACGGTGCTGATCGGCTCCGACATGCCGCAGCTCGCGTGTGCGACCGTCGAGCGGGCGTTCGCCGCTCTCGACCGAGCGGACGTCGTGCTCGGCCCGGCGCGCGACGGCGGCTACTATCTCGTCGCCGCGCGGCGCCCGCTCGACGTCTTCACGGGCGTCGCGTGGAGCACGAGCACGGTGCTCGCAGCGACCTGCAGCCGCGCTACCGAGCTGGGATTGACGGTCGAGCTGCTCGATCGCGACTTCGACGTCGACGAGGCGTCGGATCTCGCGCTGCTGGACTGGCTCCTCGACGACCAGCGAGCCCGTGCCATGATGCCCGCCACCGTGGCCGCGCTCGGTGCGATCCGCGGCTGAGCGGCATCCACCAGCGCCGCCTTCGTCCGGGGCGAGGGGAGGGCGAGTGCGTCGTGCTGGCCAGCCCTTCGTCGACGCCGGAGGGCGGCGCGGCACCTCCGACGCGGATGCGTCGCCAATGGACTTGCCGTCAATGTTCGAATAGCTCTGTCGCAAGGCAGATTCTGGTGCGTCAACTCATCGCGGCACTCATCCTCGTCTGGTGGATGTTCCAGATCGGCGCGCGGGTCGGGTTCTGTCCCATGGACGAGGGGCTCGTTCTCGCGCAGGCGCACCGGCTGCTGCTGGGACAGACGCCGCACATCGACTTCATCACCCCTCGCCCAGCGCTGTCGGCAGTGCTGCACCTCGGCGACCTTGCGTTGCCGCTGCCGACGTTCCTCGCCTCGCGTCTGGTCGCTCTGCTGCAGATCACGACCTACAGCACGGTGCTCGCGAGCCTGGTCTTTCGCCGCAACCCGCGGCAATGGACGCTCGTCCAGTTCTGCGCGTGGGGATGTGCACTCCTGCTGAACGTGCACGGGTTTCCCCTCATGGCATGGTACACGATCGACGGCATCCTGCTCGTCGCGGCGGGCTTTGCCCTCGTGGATCGTGACGCGACCGACGACCGCCTGACCCTCGCGATGGGGAGTGGACTCGTCCTGCTCGGTGCCGCCCCGCTCACCAAGCAGAGCTTCTTTGCCGCGCCACTCGTCGGTGCGTTGATGCTGTGGACGCGGGCGCACGGCCGGCCGCTCGGGGAGCGCGTGCGCTCGGTTGCCCGAGGCGTGTCGATCACCGCCATCCCCGGCTTGCTCTACGCCGGGATCGTGGCTGCCCGTGGCGGCTCGGCGGCGATGGTCCAGCAGCTCCTGGGCGCGCAGGCGACCTGGGGTGCCGTGCTTCTCGGTCCCTTCCTCGCGCCAGGCGGTCGTCAGAGGCTACTCGCGCTGGTCGCCATGCTGGCGGTGACCAGCGCCTGCGACGCGCAGGTGAGGCGGGGCGTGCGCGGCGCTCAGGCGGCCATCCTCGCGGCGCTCGCTCTGCGCCTCGCTTTGTCGGTGATGATCGTGGCGCCCGCGATCGAGGCTTCTCTCACGTGGCAGCTCTCGGGATGGGGCGTGCAGATCTGGTGCGTCGTCCTGGTGGTGTGCGCGTGGCGAATGATTCTCGAGCGCGCGTTGGATCGGGTCGCGCTGCTGCTCCTGTTGCTCGGCTGGATGACCTCCTTGTCGTGGGGCTACGCCAATCCGAACCTCGTCATCGGCTCGATCGCGCTGGCGGGAGTCTGGTCTCTGTGGCGGGCGGTGCCCGCTCCACCCGTGGCCTACACTCGAGCCGTCGGCGTCGCGGCGGCAGGCCTGTCCCTGCTCGCACTCGTGGTCACGGCGCGCAGCTTCGCGGTCGCGCGAAGTCTGCCGTACTTCGATCGGCCCGCAGCCGAAGCCGTCGTGGATCTGGGCCGCGTGTCGCCGGCGCTCGCCGGCATCCGCGGCAATCCAACGACGGCCGCCTTCCTCGAGGACATCACCACCTGCATCGCGCGTCATCCCGCGCGACGGGTCGCGGTCGTTCCCGACAATGCGTGGGTGTACCCGGCGCTCGGCCTCGACGACCCACTTCCGCTCGACTGGCTGTATCCGCCCGAGTATCGATCCGACAGCAAAGCCATTCTTCGGAGAACGCGTACGCTGGCGAGAGAGGGGGATTACCTGGTGCTCTTCCAGCCACTGCCGGCGCACCTCGTGTGCCGATACGACGGCCCGCTTCCCCCAGCCGGCGTGCCATTCGTGCCTGGCGGGTACGGCGATGGGCTGCCGCTGTCCATCCTGACCAAGCTCGCAGGACGCAACGTACGCTGCGGCTCGGTGTGGGGCGTCTGGAAGCCCGCAGTCGCGGCGGGACTCCCTGATGTTGGGCGACGACGATGACGCGACCAGCAGCCACGCCGCGCGCCCGGGAAGAAGGTGCGTGATGTATCGCGGTCTCTCGGTCGTCGCGATCGCTCCCGTGCTGAACGAGGAGCTGAAGATCGGTGCAGTCGTGACCCGCACGCCACGGGATCTCGTCGACGAGGTCATCGTCGTCGACGACGGCTCGACCGACCGTTCGCGCGAGGTCGCGCGGGACGCGGGTGCGAACGTCCTCGAGATGGGGCGGACCGTCGGCGTCGGTGCGGCCCTGCGCGCGGCGTACGCCGATGCGGTGGCGCGCGGCTACGACGTCGTCGTGACCATGGCCGGCAACAACAAGGACAGCCCCGAGGAGATCCCGCTGCTGCTCGATCCCATCTGCGACGGAGTCGCGGACTTCGTCCAAGGGTCGCGCTTCTTGAAGCGCGACGCGAGCTTCGGAGAGATGCCGGTCTACCGGCGGGTCGCGACGCGCGTGCACCCGCTGCTGTTCTCGCTGGTCGCGCGTCGCTGGGTGAGCGAGTCGACCAACGGCTTTCGTGCCATCCACCGCCGCGTGTTCACCGACCCGCGCCTCGATCTGTCCGCGGACTGGCTGGACGAGTACGAGCTCGAGCCCTACCTCTATCTGCGTGCGATCCGCATGGGCTACCGGACGTGCGAGGTGCCGGTGAGCAAGGTGTATCCGGAACGGAAGCTCGGCCAGACGAAGATGAAGCCGATCGTCGGCTGGTGGTCGATCCTGCGGCCATTGGTCCTGCTCGGGCTCGGGCTGCGTCGCTGAGGAAGGAGGTAGCGATGGCGCTCGACGCGAGCGTGTTCGTTCATGAGAAGGCTCTCTGCGAAAGTGATGCCGTCGGTCCGGGGACGCGTGTCTGGGCGTTCGCCCACGTCATGAAGGGAGCCGTCGTGGGCGCCGGCTGCAACATCTGCGATCACGCGTTCATCGAGTCCGGCGCACGCGTCGGCGATCGCGTCATCGTCAAGAACAACGCGCTGATCTGGGACAAGGTGACGATCGAGGCCGACGTCTTCATCGGCCCGAACGTGGTGTTCACCAACGACTTCATCCCTCGCGCCGCGTTCAAGAACACGCCCGATCAGTTTCTCCCGACCGTGGTGCGCTGCAACGCCAGCATCGGAGCCAACGCAACCATCGTGTGCGGCGTGACCATCGGTGAATCGGCGTTCATCGGTGCTGGCACGGTGATCGTTCGCGACGTGCCACGTCATGCGATGATGGTCGGCAACCCGGCCCGCCGCATCGGCTGGATGTGCGCGTGCGGCAAGAAGCTCGCCGCCGATCTCGCCTGCGTTTGTGGCCGCGCCTACCGGCTCGGCGATCCCGAGCAAGGTCTCACGGAGGCCCCTACCGGGTAGCTCACTTTGATGGCAATTCACCTTCGTCGGCGGCTGGTGCCGGGACGGCGGCCCGCGGGCGCGGCTTGCGGTCGGGCCGTCGCGGCGTCACCGTGACGATGCCGCGCACCGCGACGTTCTCGGGACCGTCGAACGCGCTCTGGTTGCCCTGCACGATCTTGACCTCGACCAAGTACGCGCCGGGGGTCGACGGCGCGGCGAACCATGCAAGCAGGTCCTCGCGCTCGCCCGGTGAGAGATCGTGCGGCAAAAGGTAGCGGCGCGTCCGCACGGCATTCTTCGACGTCGGCGGCACGCCGAGCCGCCACCAGCGAACCTGATAGCGGACCAGGTTGGTGCCCTTTCTCGCCGCGCTGGGCCAGGTTGCCGTGCCCTGATTGACGATCGAGACCTTGTGGACACCGAACTGACCGGCCTCGAGACGGTCGGGCACGCCGCCCCACACGAGCGCCTTGGCCTCGGCGGGCTCGAGCTTGCGAATGGGCGTTCCCAAGATGGTCAAGCCGCGACGCTCGCCAGCGAGCACGCCGTCGTACCACTCGGGATGGCGAATGGGGCGGTCCACGCGGAGTAGGTCCCAGCCATTGGTGGAGAGCACGCTGGTTAGGCCCGTGAGATGCATGAGCTTGTCACGCGCGGCGGGGCGGTCCCACTCCTCGCGCGGATGGAGCAGAAGCCATTTGAGACGGGTCATGCCGGCGAGGTCGTCGACCGCGTTGCCCGCCGGCAGGCGCGCGATCGCTTGATCGATCCACCGCCGGTGCGGGGGCGGGAAGTCGACGTAGCCGACGACCAGCGGCTGTCGGTGGATCGTCCAGCCGAGCATCGACTGCATCTCGACGCTCGGTACGTAGCCACGCCCCTCATGGATGCGGCCGCGGTCGTAGGGCAGCTCGAGCAACGGACCGTCGCTGCCGTCGGCGCGGATCGCGTCGCGGACGGCGGCGTACACGGGCTCCCTGATCGGAAAGAAGTCGTTCGTGCCGGTGCCCGCGACCCGTTGGACGAGTCCACCAACGGTGAGCAGACCCACCACGACCGCGATCATCGTCCCCGCCCGACCCAGCAGGCGCGCTGCGGCGTCGAGGACGGCTGCGAACAGCAGGGTGACACCGAAGCCCCAGACGATCGAGAAGCGGAACGGGTAGCGAAAGAACGCCGCCGGCGTCGCCGCGAGAAGGGCGAATGGCAGGGTCACCGCGTGGCCGTAGGCGATCTGCTGCGGCCCGAGCATCATCGCAAAGCCGAGTGCGGCGATGAGTGCCCCGCGCCGCGCGAGCGTGCCGGCAGGGGCTCGCCAGAGGAGCAGCAGCGCGGCCAGGGCCGCGATGTACAGCTGGAGCTGCCCGACCAGCACCGCGCGCGATTCCGCCACCAGCAGGTTGAGAACCATGCGAACGTTGGAAATCGTCTGCGCCGAGGCGACTGCTTCGGGCCGTCGCAGATAGGGGATCGAGACGGCGACCAGCACGAGCGACGCCGCGAGCGTCGCTGCAACGGCGAGCAACGCATAGCGCGCGCGGTGCGGCGCGCGGCGCGTGAGCTCGCACGCTCCCCAGAGCCCGCCGGCGAAGAGTACCAGGACCGCAAGATAGTAGGAGCTGAGCAGTGCGAGCACGAGGCTCACGAAGAGCCACAGGGCGCGGCGCGCATCGGGGCGGGAGCGCAGCCGGGACAGGCAAAGCGCGACCAGGGGTAGGTAGACGATCGGATACTTCAGCACGAGCACGTTTCCCGGCACGCATTCCGGGCCGAACGCGAACGCCGCTCCGCCGAGCCAGGCGACCGCGGCCGAGGCGCCGACCTCGACGAGCAGCCGGTTCATCGCGAAGGCAGCGAGCGGGTAGGACGCGATGGCCGCCACGTTGGCCGCCAGCACGGCATTGCCCGTGGCGGCGAGCACCGGCGCCACGAACAGCGAGGTCGACAGGAAGTGCTCGATCGCGGCGAGTTGCGCCGGCACCGGATGGTTGATCGGAACGTCGAACAGGTGCCACGGCGCGACCGTGGCGATGCGACCGACCCAGGCGATGATCCACGCCACCAGCCAGTGGTCCTCGATGTTCGACCAGTGACCCGACGGCTCACCGAAGCTCGCGACGCGGATCCACGGCCAGAGCGCCCAGGTGAAGAACGCCAGGTAGGTTGCGAGGATGATTAGCGGAGCCCTGGCCGTATGCGGACGGGGAAGGGTTGTCTCTTTCATGGGAGGCGGGTTCCTGGCTCTCTCACGACCGGTCGGTGAAGGCAACATTCTCCTTGCGCGACGCAGGGCTCGTCCAGCAGACTTTGCGAATGATCGGAATCGCCGTCGTCGGTGCCGGGCACTGGGGTCCGAACTTGATCCGGAACTTCGATGGCCGAGAGGAGAGCGTCGTGCGCTGGGTGTGCGACCGCGACGCGAAGCGCCTGGCGGAGGTGCAACGGCGTCTGCCCCACGTCTCCGTTGGTGACCGCGTCGAGCAGGCACTCGCCGACCCCTTGGTCGACGCCGTCGTCATCGCCACGCCGACCAAGACGCACCATCAGATCGCGAGAGCGGCGCTCGAACAGGGCAAGCACGTGCTGGTGGAGAAGCCTCTCGCCGCGTCGACGCACGAGACCGCCGACCTGTGCGATCTCGCCGAACGCTCGCGTCGCGTGCTCATGGTGGGACACGTGTTCGTCTTCAATGCCGCCGTGCAGCGCGTCCGCGAGATCCTCGACCGCGGTGACCTCGGCCACGTTCACTACGTCTCGATGGTTCGAACCAACCTCGGTCCGATCCGTACCGACGTGAGCGCGGCCTGGGACCTCGCCGCACACGACGTGTCGATCGCAAACTACTGGCTTGGAGTCGATGCGATCGCGGTGTCGGCGACCGGCAGCGCATGGGTGAACCCCGGCATCGAGGATGCCGTGTTCGCGACCATCCGCTACCGAAACGACGTGCTGGTGAACCTTCACGTCTCGTGGCTGAACCCGCGCAAGGTTCGTGACGTCACCGTGGTCGGCGAGCGCCGCATGCTGACCTTCGACGACATGAACCCGAACGAGCCCTTGCGCCTCTATGACAAGCAGGTGACGGGCGAGATGACACCCCCGACCTACGTCGACACGTTCGGCGCGTTCCGCTCGAGCATCCGCGAGGGCGACATCACGATCCCGCGCGTGCCGTTCCGTGAGCCGTTGAAGGCGGAGTGTGACCACTTTCTCGCTTGCATCCGCGGCGAGCACCCGTTGCTCGCCGATGGCCGGGCCGGGCACGAGGTCGTGCGGGTGCTCGAGGCGATGCACGAGTCCATCCGTCGCAAGGGCGCCGAGGTGCTGCTTTGACGCCGGACACGGTGCCCCTGCTGGATCTGCGTGCGCAGCACGCGGTCGTCCGCGAGGCCGTACGGGCGGGCTTCGATCAGGTCCTGGAGCACGGCCGCTACGTGCTCGGCGAAGAGGTGGCCCGCTTCGAGCAGGATTTCGCCCGCTTCTCGGGGGCGGCGCACGCGATCGGCGTCGCCAACGGAACCGACGCGCTCGAGCTGGCACTGCGCGCCGCGGGGATCGGTCACGGTGACGACGTGCTGCTGCCGACGAACTCGTTCGTGGCGACGGCGCTGGCGGTGGTCCGTGCCGGCGGAACGCCCCGACTCGTCGACTGCGACGATGCCGCGCTGCTGATCGACGTCGATGCGCTGCAGCGTGCGGTGTCGCCGCGCACCAAGGCCGTGATCCCGGTCCATCTCTACGGCCAGATGGCGGACGTCGACGCGATCGCGAGATTCGCGCGCGAGGCCGGGCTGGTGGTCGTCGAGGATGCGGCGCAGGCACACGGGGCGTCGCGCGACGGAAACCCACCCGGCGCTGCGTCGGTCGCCGCCGCGTTCAGCTTCTACCCAGGGAAGAATCTCGGCGCGTACGGCGACGGCGGCGCCGTGGTGACCAATGACCCACGGATCGACGAGCGCGTGCGTGCGCTGCGCAACTACGGCTCGAGCGTCAAGTATCACCACCCGGTGTGCGGCTTCAACTCGCGCCTCGACACGCTGCAGGCCGTCGTCCTGCAGGCGAAGCTCGCGTTCCTCGCGGGGTGGAACGAGGCGCGGCGCGCGGCGGCGCGCCGCTATGACGAGATGCTCGCGGATCTGGCCGGGCTGGTACGCCCGGTGACGGTCGCGGGGAACGAGCACGTCTGGCACCTGTACGTGGTCCGCGTGCCGCGCCGCGACCACGTGATCGATCATCTGCGCAGCGCAGGTGTCGAGACGGGAATCCACTACCCAGTGCCGATCCACCTTCAGGGCGCCTTTGCCGGCCTCGCGCATCGGCCCGGCGACTTTCCCGTCGCCGAGCGTGCAGCCGGGGAAGTCCTCTCGCTGCCGATGTTCCCCCAGATCACCGCCGCGCAGCAGGAGCGTGTCGTCGAGGCCCTGCGGGCCGCCCTCGCCTGACGCCTGCCGCGAGCGCGGGGCCATCGCCGCGGCGAGCCGAGCGCTTTGCGCTGGCGCTGCCGACCCTGCCGCGACGTGTCGTCACTCCGGCAGCGTTCGTGCACTGCGCTGCGGAGCCGGCTCGGGGGCGAAGCCACCAAGGGACTGGGCCCACTCGGTAAACCCCCACGGGCGAGGGAAACGAGGGGACCAGAGGGTCCCCTCGTTCAAATCAAAACTCCACGACGACGTCCGGATCCTCGTCGAGCTGCACCGTGTCCACGAAGCGGATGCGCCGCTCGCGCTTCGACATGATCAGCGAGTTGACGCGCATGCCGTGCCCGAAGAAGCGCACGCCCTTGAGCATGTTGCCGTCGGTCACGCCGGACGCGGCGAACAGGATCTCCTGCCCGGGAGCGAGGTCGCGCTCGCTGTAGATGCGCTTCGGATCGGTGATGCCCATGGCGCGCATGCGCTCTTCCTGACCTTCCTTGGTGGGGACCAGACGCGCCTGCATGGCGCCGTTCAGGCAGCGCAGCGCCGCGGCGGTGATGACGCCCTCGGGCGCGCCGCCGATGCCCATGACGGCATGAACGTTGGTTCCGCGCACCGCGACCGAGATGCCGGCCGACAGGTCACCGTCGCTGATCAGGCGGATGCGCGCGCCGGCGCGACGGATGTCCTCGATCAGCTGCTCGTGGCGCGGCCGGTCGAGGACGATGACGACGAGGTCGCGTACCGAGCGCTCGAGCCGGGTGGCGATCGCGCTCAGGTTCTCGGCCACCGACGCGTCGAGGTGGATCGCACCCTTCGCTGCCGGGCCGACGATGATCTTCTCCATGTAGCAGTCGGGAGCCTTCAGCAGGCCGCCCCGGGTCGAGGCCGCGAGCACGGCGATCGCGCCGGGGGCGCCGAGAGCGCACAGGTTCGTGCCTTCGAGCGGGTCGACCGCGATGTCGACCTCGGGATCCTCGCTGCGGCCGCGTCCGACGTGCTCGCCGATGAAGAGCATCGGGGCCTCGTCGCGCTCGCCCTCGCCGATGACGATCTCGCCACGCATCGGCAGGGTGTCCATCGCCTTGCGCATCGCCTCGACGGCGACCTGGTCGGAGTGGTGCCGGTTGCCTTGGCCCATGGTGCGGGCGGAGTCGATCGCCGCCATCTCGGTGACCCGGAGGAACTGCTTGGAAAGCTCTTCTTCGATCATCTCGTCTCCCGTCGCGTGAATGGTGCCCGCCTCGTTATCGCCGCAGGTGCAAGGTCGAGCCGCCGCATGGTAGCACTCTCACGTTTGCTACGGGCATCAAAATCCGTCGCCGCTCGGGCGACCCTGCGCCGCGCCAGCGTCCGGACGTTTCGCTTTCGCGGGTTGACCGTCGTCCACGAGCCATTGCCCGGGACGCTCACGGCGATCGCGCTGCACGTCCGGGCCGGGGCGCGCTTCGACGGCGCCATCCCCGGGCTCGCCCACATGGCGGAGCACATGCTGTTCCAGGGCACCGACGAGATGGATCAGCTGGCGCTGAACCGCCGCGCGGCCGAGCTCGGCGGCAGCCACAACGCGACCACGGGCTACGAGTCGATCGCGCTCACCATCGAGAGCTTCAACGGCGACGTCGATGCGGCGATCGAGCTGCTCATGGGCCAGTTCTACCGCAGCAGCGTCGAGCCGAAGCGTTTCCGCAAGGAGTGTCGCGTGGTGCTCGACGAGATCCGCGGCTTCCGCGACGATCCGCTCGACCACCTGCACGAGCGCGGCTGGGGGACGTTCTTCGGTGCGCCGATCGGTCACCCGATCTGCGGCACGGTGGGCTCGGTGCGGGCGATGGAGCCCGGGGACGTGGCCGGCTTCCTGCGCCGTCGCTTCGTGAACGCGAACGCGGTGCTGGCGGTCGTGGGCGGCGTGTCGGAGCAGGCGCTGCGCGCCGCGCTCGCGCGGCACGTGGCGAAGGATCGCGTCGGACGTC
>JAIEPK010000246.1 GCA_019749875.1 Candidatus Binatia bacterium
GTTCGACACGAACATCCCGAGCACCGCGGTGATCACGAACAGGCACGCGAGCACGCCGCGGATGCCGAGATTCGTGGTGAGGTGCAGCAGCGCCTCGGCGGCGAGCTCGGTGCCGCCGGTGCGCTCGAGCGCCAGCGAGAACGGCAGCATGCCGACGATCAGCACGAGGCTCTTCCAGTGGATCGCTCGATACGCGCTGTCGAGGTCGATGCAGCGCAGCGCGCCGAGCAGCAGACAGCCGATCAGTCCCGCCTGCACGTTCGGCACCACGCCCGTGACCATCAAAGCGACCGTCAGCCCGAGACAGAAGAGCGCGCGCGGCGCGCGTCCGGGAACCGGCAGCACGTCGTCGCGCTCGGCGGGCAGGCGCATCAGCACGAGGTCGCGGCTGCCGTGCCGCAGCTTGTCGACGTCCTTCCACGGACCGACCACCAGCAGCGTGTCGCCGATGCGCAGCAGCTCGTCGCGCAGCACGCGCTGCAGCGCGGTGCGGCCGCGGCGCAGCCCGATCACCGTGAGGCCGAAGCGGGTGCGAAACTCTGTCTCGGTCACCGTGTGTCCGACGAGGTCGGAATCCGCGGCGACCATGACCTCGGCCATGCCGATCTCCTGCGCGCGGTCGCTGAAGTAGGCGCCGGTCAGCGGCAGCTCCTCGAGCCCGTACCGAGAGCGCAGCCGGTCGGGATTCGTCGTGTTCGGCTGCAGCAGATCGACCAGCAGCACGTCGTCGGCCGCGAGCTCGGTGCTCGCGACCGGACGGAACACCCGGCTCCGGAAGCGTCCCGCGCGCTCGATCGCGACGATGTTGGCACCCGCGGTCGCGCGCAGCCCCAGCGCGTCGAGGCGCCGTCCGACGAGCGGCGAGCCTGGTGTCACGCGCAGGCGGTACTCGCGGCCGGCGAGGCCGTAGTGCTCGATCCAGCCCGCGAGCGTCGGTCGCGACGCGCTCTCCGATCTCGCCGCGATCTCCGCCGACAGCCAGCGCCGCGCGAACAGCATGTACGCGACGCCGAGTGCGAGCACCGGTCCGCCGTACGGCGTGAACGCGAAGAACGAGAAGCCGGGCGAGCCGCCGCGCACCAGCGCCGCGTTGACGATCAGGTTCGGCGTGGTCGCGACCAGCGTCAGCATGCCGCTGATCAGCGCCGCGACACTGAGTGGCATCATCAGTCTGCTCGGCGCGGTCCCGGTGCTCTGCGCGACGCGCAGCACGATCGGGATGAAGATCGCGACGACGGCGGTCGAGCTCATCACCGAGCCGAGCCCCGCGACGCAGACCATCAGCATCGCGACCAGCCGCGGCTCGCTGTCCCCGGCGCGCGCGGCGAGCCAGTCGCCGACGCGGCGCGCGACGCCGGTGCGGACGAGGCCCTCGCCGAGGACGAACAGAGCCGCCACCAGCACCACGTTCGGATCGCTGAAGCCGGCCAGCGCCTCGGACATGGTCAGCACGCCGGTGAACGGCAGGCACACCATCGCCAGCAGCGCGATCGCGTCCATGCGCGGACGGCCGCGCGCGAACAGGACGATCGCGGCGGCGAGGCAGAGCAGGACGACGGCGAGTTGCAGGTTCATGCGCGGCGGCTCGCCCTACCCGGCCGGCTGATCAGTGGTAGACCGCCGGGCTCGGTAAAGCAAAGAAGTCGGCGATCCCGGTGAGCACCAGCTGTGCGCCGATCGCCACCAGCACCAGGCCCATGAAGCGCACGACGATGCCTTGCCCGCGCGCGCCGAGGCGCTGCTGCAGCCAGCCGGACATCACCAGCACGAGCCACACGACCACCGCGAGCACGGCGATCGCGATCAGCACCAGCCACGGCCGGCCCGCGATCGAGTTGCGCGCGACCATCGTCATCGCGGTGATGATCGTGCCGGGACCGGCGATGAGCGGCATCGCGAGCGGCACGATCAGCGGATCGACGGCGCCCTGCGCGCCGTCCTCGGGCGACTCCGCACCCTTGCTGCGCAGCATGTCGAGCCCGGTCAGCGTCACGACCAGCCCGCCGCCGGCACGGAAGGCCGCGAACGAGATGCCGAACAGCTCGAGGATCGTTCCGCCGACCAGCACCGCGCCCGCGAGGATCGCGAACACCGCGATCGCCACGCGGTTCGCAGCGTGACGCCGCGCCGCGGCGTCGCTGCGCGGCACCATGGCATGAAAGATCGGCACCGCCGCGAACGGGTTGGCGATCGCGATCAACGCGATCACCGCCTGCAGGACGGTGCCGAAGTCGGATTCGGTCTGCATCGTGGCGTCAACCTCGGCGTCGCTGGCCGCGGCTCACGGCTGCTTCGCTCCCGGCCGGTTCGCGGGACTCGCCTTCTCCCCCGCGTAGGCAATGGCGATCGTGATGATCGGGCTGAGCATGCAGAAGAACGCGTACGGCGCATAGCTGAAGGTGGCGACGCCGAGCGTCGCCGCCATGTACGCGCCGCAGCTGTTCCACGGGATCAGCGCCGACGTCACCGTGCCCGAGTCGCCGATCGCGCGCGACAGCGCGACCGGCGGCAGGCCGCGCTCGAGGAATGCGTTCTTGAACATGCGGCCCGGCAGCACGATCGCGATGTACTGGTCGGCGGTGACGACGTTGGTCGCGACCACCGACGCGACCAGATAGCTCACCAGCGCGCCGACCGACTTCGCGGCGGCGATCACCGGGCTCATCAGGCGCTCCAGCACGCCGGCCTTCTCGACCACGCCGCCGAACGCGAGTGCGGTGATGATGAGCCAGATCGTGCCCAGCATGCTGGCCATGCCGCCGCGCGAGATCAGGCGGTCGATCGCGGCGTCGCCGGTGGACGACTTGTACCCGTCGGCGAGCGCGAGCCACACGCCCTTCAGCAGACCGAGCGGCGTCGGCAGGTCCGCGGCGTCGGCGTACGCGATCACGCGGTCGGGTGCGACGAAGATCGCGAGGATGCCGCCGGCGACCGCACCGACGAAGATCGTGGTGAACGGCGGATACTTGAGCAGCGCCATGCCGATCACCAGCGCCAGCGGCAGGAACAGCACCGGCGACACGTTGAACAGCTGCTTGATCGCGTCGATCTTGTGCGAGGCGTCGAAGTCGCCCGGCGAGCCGAGCCACCAGAACAGCACCAGCGAGATGGCGAGCGCGGGCGCGGACGTCATCATCACCGCGCGGATGTGCTGGTAGAGATCCGCGCCCGCGACCGCCGCGGCGAGGTTCGTCGAGTCCGACAGCGGCGACGACTTGTCGCCGAAGTAGGCGCCCGAGATGATCGCGGCGGCACTGATCGCGGGATCGAGCCCCATGTTCGCACCGATGCCCATGAGACCGATGCCGATCGTCCCGACGACGGTCCACGAGCTGCCGATGCTGAGCGCGACCACGCCGCAGATCACCGCGGCGGTCACGTAGAAGTAGTTCGGGTGCAGCAGGTGCAGCCCGTAGTAGACCATCGCGACCAGCGTGCCGCTCATCGCCCACGTGCCGATCAGCGATCCGACCGCGAGCAGGATGAACATCGCGCTGATGCCCGACGACACGCTCGCGACCGCCGCCTCCTGCAGCTCATCGAGCGTGTAGCCGGCGCGCCAGCCGACGAAGGCGCCGATCATGGTCGCGACGGTGAGCGCCACCTGGTTCGGTCCGAGCGCACCGGCGTCGCCGAACAGGAAGAACGACATCGCGACCAGCACGATGAGGCTCGCGATCGGGATGATGGCCTCGATCGCGGAGAGCTGCCGGCGCGCGCCGTCGTCGGTCGTGGAGCTCATGAGAAAGGTCTCCGGCGGCGGCCCTGCGTCGCGAGGCCGCGAAAACGGTGGAGTGAAGCGCTCGCCGTGCTGTCAGTAGGCCTGCGGCCGCTCGAGCACGTACGACATCATCAGGCGGACGCCGACGAACTGGTTCTTGCCCGCGTTCACGTTGAGCTCGGCGAACGGCAGGATCTGGTACGAGATGAAGCCGCCGAAGTCGTCGTCGTCGTAGAGGTTGTTGTGCGGCTCGTAGAAGCCGCCCGAGCGCAGGCCCGCACCGAAGTTGTACGACACGCCGAACGAGTACACGGCGGCGTTGGTGAACTGGCCGCCGTTCGGCCAGATGCCGCCCCAGTAGAGGTTGCCCGACAACGCGAGCCGACGTCCGATCACCTCGCTCACCGAGGCGCCGAGGTTGAGCTCGTTGAACGAGCTCGTCTGCGCGTCGTAGAAGACCGTGCCGGCGACGGCGGTCGATTCCCAGTCGCTGCCGCGATTCCACAGGTCGGCGAGTCCGAACGTACGGAAGCGCGCGAAGTCGCGATCGTTCGCCGGCGCGTTCTTGTTGCGCCGGTAGGTCGGCTCGAAGCTCAGCTCGAACGGCACCGACCACTTGGAATTGACGTAGCCGAAGCCGGCGCCCACCTCGGTGCGGAACTTCTGGTTACGGTACGTCGGGCCGGCGATCGCCGTCTGCACCTGCGGCGTCGTCTGCAGAAGGGAGAAAGGGCCGGGGAGCTCGAACCTCTCCTTCTCCCGGGGCGCCTCGACGAAGACGTCCCACGGGTCCTGGTCCGGCTGGGTGGACGGCACGGCGCCGTCGCTCTCGGTGTAGACCTCGCCGGGTGCCACCTGGCCGTCGCGCACGAGGAACTTGTCGGCCTCGGCGTGCGCGCCTGGCGCCCAGGAGAGCAGCGCCGCTGCCGCCAGCAGCGCCGCTCCCCGGACACGAACGTTCCTCGCGTCGCGCGAGCGCACGGCGTCAGAACTCCACGGCGTCGCGGACGATCGGGCACGTCATGCAGTGTCCGCCGCCACGGCCGCGGCCGAGCTCCGCGCCGACGATCGTCACCACCTCGATGCCCTGCTTGCGCAGCAGCGTGTTGGTGTAGGTGTTGCGATCGTACGCGAAGACCACGCCCGGCGACGCGCACACCAGGTTCGCGCCGCTGTCCCACTGCGTGCGCTCGCGCATGTACGCGGTGCCGCCGGTCTCGACGATGCGCATCTTCTTGACGCCGAGCGCGTCGGCGACCGTCTCGACGAACGACTTCTCGTCCTTGCGCAGGTCGACCGTGCCCGGCTTCGAGCCCGGACGGTACGAGTAGGCGTGGATGTGATTGACGATGTCCGGGTAGTAGAGGACGCAGTCGCGGTCGGCGAAGGTGAAGATCGTGTCGAGGTGCATCGCCGCGCGGAGCTTCGGCATCGCGGCGACGATCACGCGCTCGGCCGCCCCCTTCTCGAACAGCGCCGCGGCGAGCTGGCTGATGCCCTGGCGCGAGGTGCGCTCGCTCATGCCGATGAGCACGTTGCCCTTGCCGATCGGCATGACGTCGCCGCCCTCGACCGTCGCGAGGCCGTGGTCCTGCGTCGGGTCGCCCCACCACACGTTGACCTTGCCCGCGAAGTCCGGGTGGAACTTGTAGATCGACGTGGTGAGGATGGTCTCCTCGTGGCGCGCCGGCCAGTAGAGCGGGTTCAGCGTGACGCCGCCGTAGATCCAGCAGGTGGTGTCGCGCGTGTAGAGCGTGTTCGGCAGCGGCGGCAGCAGGTACTCCGTCACGCCGGCCGCGTCCTTGATCAGCGCCAGCATCTCGCCGCCGAGCGTCTCGGGGAACTCCTCGGTGGAGAGGCCGCCGATCAGCGTCTCGGCGAGATCGCGGTTCGAGAGCCCGTTCAGGTAGCTCTTGATCTCGTCGATCAGGCCGAGGCCGACCTGATTCGGCACGACCTGATTGTCGATGATCCACTTCTTCGCCTCGGGCACGGCGACCGTCTGCTCGAGGAGGTTGTGCATCTCCAGGACCTCGATGCCGCGGTCGCGCATCTTGGTCATGAAGTCGAAGTGGTCGCGCTTGGCGTTCTCGACCCAGAGCACGTCGTCGAACAGCAGGGCGTCGCAGTTCGTCGGCGTGAGGCGCTGGTGCGCGCGTCCGGGCGCGCACACCATGACCTTGCGCAGCTGTCCGACTTCGGAATGGACGCCGAAGGGCTTCGAGTCCGCCATGAGAGTTTCTCCTTTCGCTGACGCTGACTGGAACGCTCGAGGCGTTCCGAAGGTTCAGATCGTGATGTAGCCCGAGATCAATCCGCTCAGGGCGTAGAGGGCGCCGGCCAGGACGACCGCGAACGCGAACCATTCCGCCGGCGCGAAGAGCTGCTTGCCCTGCTCCCGTCGCGTCTTGAAGTAGAGCAGCGTGCCCGGTGCGTAGATCAGGAAGGAGAGCACCAGGAACGTGAGGCCGCCGGCGAAGACCAGGAACACGGAGTAGACCGTGGCGAGGAAGGCGACGATCCGGTCCTTGCGCTGGTCGGGGTCGCCAGCCGCGTACGTTTCGCCGCTCAGCACGAGCTTGAGCAGGAACGCAGCCGACAGCAGGTACGGCAGCAGCGACAGGTGGCTGCACAGCGAGAGCGCGAAGGTGAAGGCGTCGTCCGAGAACAACGTCGCGACGAGGACGAGCTGAATCAGCGCCGAGGTCATCAGCAGCGCGGCGGACGGCACCCCGTTCTCGTTCTCCTTCGCCAGGAAGGCCGGCATGTCGCCCTTCTTGGCGGCGATCCAGAGCACCTCGGACGACATCAGCGTCCAGGCGAGGTAGGCGCCGAGCACCGAGACGATCACGCCCAGGCCGATGAACTTGGAGCCCCACGGACCGACCACTGCCGCGAGCACGCCGCCCACCGACGGCTGGCTCAGCTGCTGGATCTCGGCGCGCGGCATCACGCCGAAGGCCAGGATCGAGACCGACGCGAACAGCGCCAGCACGCCGAGGAAGCCGATCACGGTCGCCCTCCCGACGTCGGCGCGCGTCCTGGCGAAGCGCGAGTAGTTGCTCGCGCCCTCGATGCCGAGGAACACGAACACCGTGATCAGCATGGTCGCCATGACCTGCGAGAACAGGCTGTCGCCGGTGTGCTGGGTGCCCGGCACGGCGGCGACGATGTCGCCGTGTGCATGCAGGTATTCCTGGACCACGCCGATCCCGCCCCACAGGTTGGCGGCGAAGACTTCGCGATTGAAGGCAAAGAGCACCAGCACCAGGAACAGGATCAGCGGGATGATCTTGGCGATGGTCACGATCCGGTTGATCGCCGCGGCCTCCTTCACGCCGCGCAGCACCATGAAGTGGAAGGCCCAGATGCCGATCGACGACACGGCAACCGCGGCGACGGTGTTGCCGTCACCGAAGATCGGCAGCACCGCACCGAGGGTCGACTTGATCAGCACCCAGTACGAGACGTTGCCGACGCAGGCGCTGGCCCAGTAGCCGAAGGCCGACGCAAAGCCGAGGTACGGGCCGAACCCCTCGCGCGCGTAGGCATAGACACCGGCGTCGAGGTCGGGCTTGCGATTGGCGAGCGTCTGGAAGACGAACGCGAGCATCAGCATGCCGGCGCCCGCGATCGCCCACGCGATCAGCGCGCCGTAGACGCCGGTGGCCTGCGCGAAGTTGCGCGGGATCGAGAACACGCCCGCGCCGACCATGCCGCCGACCACCATTGCGGTGAGGGTCGGCAGCGAGAGCTTCTCCGAATCCGATCCTGTGGCCATGTCCCCGCCCCCCTGCAACGAAACGCAAATCCCGGTGGGACGCCGACACCGATGGTGCAGGGCGGCGACGTTGAACGCTGAACGCTGGACTGGTCAATAGCACGGTTCGCGCTCTGCGCCTGCCGGGCGAACAAAAAAATCGGCGGTACGAAGCAGATGCGGACGCGGACTACCAGCCCTCTGCCTTCGACAGCTCGGCGAGCTTGCCGGCGATCTGCTCCGAGGTGCGGCGCGCATCGGCGTCGATCGATGCGCGGACCTCGCGAACGGTTCCGACACCCGAGGCGATCTTCGCGGACGTTGCGGCCGTTCCCGCGATCGCGGCGCCGCCGACGAAGAACGCCGCACCGGGGAAGCGCGAGCCCGCCGCGACGGTGTCGAACAGCTTGACCGATTGCCAGCCGCTGGCGCCGACCTGGAACACCTGGACCTCGGTGCGCAGCTCGGTCGCGCCGACGCCGAAGCCGATCACGAAACGCTGTGTCGCCGAGCCGCCGTCGATTTGGACGAATTGCCCCTGGAGGACGAGATCGTTCGGGCGCGGCGGAGCGGCCTTCGCCGCGCGCTCGGCGACGAAGCCCTCGGCCTTCAGCGCGTCCACGAGCTGGCTCGCGAGGCTGTCCGCGACCGCCTGCGCGAGCGTGTCGGGCTCGGTGACGTACAGGCCGACCGCGTTGCGCGCCGTGCGGCGCGGCGACGTGCCAACCGTCACGTCGGCCGCACCGGTGTCGAAGTCGAACACCACGACGCGCGCCGGGCGCGGCAGACTCGCCGTGCGCGTGCCCGTCTGGACGTTCTCGATGCGCGCCGCGGCGCAAGCAGAAAGAAGCAGCGCCAGAACGATCGGGCCGCGCCCGCCTGCGATGTGCCGTCTTCCTCGTGACATGAACGCTCCTCCATCACGGGACGTCCCGTGGATCATCGGATGCAGGCGCCGCGGGGCGTCTGCAGCGTTTCGTGGCCGGCGAAGCCGGTGCGGAGATCAATCCCCGGCCAGGTCCGGCTGCAGTGCGTCGGGCATCTCGAACTTCCTCGGGGCCTGCCATGGGGGCTTCGGAGCGGTACCGGGCAGGATCTCGAAGTCCGGCGTGAACGGCACCAGGATCGAGCGCAGCTGGTCGAACGGCTTGCGGTCACCTTCGAGCTTCGCCTTGCCGCTCGCGATCAGGTCGTCGAAGGACGCGACGCCCATCATCACGCGGTTCAGCTCGGCGCGGTCGACCGTGATCGTCAGGTCCGCGTTCTTCGCCTGCTCGCCCTCGATGTTGGTGAGCGTGCCGTTGCTCATCTCGATCGCGTACTTCTCGCCGTTGTCGGGTGTGATCAGGTTGATCGCGAACTGCATGCCGTCGGCCTTCCGCGGATCGATGCTGATGCCGAGGAAGTCGAGCCACATGTCCGTCGACATCGCGCGCACGACGTCGGGTCCGGTCGAGCGCGGCGGCAGGCCGCCCGGCAGTCCGTTGCGCAGCTCGAACGCGCCCTGCAGGTAGCTGTTGCGCACGCTGGTGCTCTCGGCCTGGTAGCCGAGCTGCTCGTAGGCGTCGGCGAGCATCTGGCGCGCGGGCTTGTTCTGCGGCTCCGCGAACACGAGGCGGTTCAGGATCTCGGTCGCGAGCAGGTACTTGCCCTGGTCCATGAGCTCGCGACCCTTGGCGAGGATCTTCTCCGAGCCGCCCATCATCTCGACGTAGAGCGGTGCGGAGTCCTTCGGCGACAGCGGCAGCAGATTGGCCGGGTTGCCGTCGTAGAAGCCGAGGAAGCGGTTGATCACCGCGCGCGCGTTGTTCTGTGCGTCGCCGTGGTAGCTGCGCACCGCCCATTGCTGCTGCAGGCTCGGCGGCACCTGGTAGACGTTCTGGATCTCGTTGATCGTCACGCCCTGGTTCGCGTAGTGCAGCGCCTGGTTGTTCAGGTTGGCGTACGCGTCGCGCTGCGCGCGCAGAACTTCCTGGATGCGCGCGTTGCCCCAGCGCGGCCAGCTGTGCGACGCGAACATGACCTCGGCGTCCTGGCCGAACTTGTAGAGTGCTGCGTTGATCTGCTTCGACCAGTTGAGCGCGTTGCGCACCGGCGCGCCGCGCAGCGTGTAGATGTTGTGCATCGTGCCGGTCACGTTCTCGGCCGCCCAGAAGCCCTTGAACTGCGGGAACCAGGTGTTCATCTCGACCGGCGCCTCGGTGTCGGGCGTGTTCTGGAAGACCATCTCGACGCCGTCGAGCTTGACGGTCTGGAACGGCTGGTCGATTGGCAGGTTCGGCGCGATGAGACCGGTGTTGCCGTTGGCGACGTTCTTGCCGATCGCCTGGTCGACGTGGCCGTGCGCGTCGCGCGGCAGCAGCACCGCGTACTGCCACTGCGTGCGCCGCGACATCGCGTTTCCGGCGAACACGTTCTCCTCGATCGCGGCGCGCATGAAGCCCGCGGGCGCGATGATCTTGACCTTGCCGCTCGCGACGTCGGCCTCGTCGACGACGCCGCGCACGCCGCCGAAGTGGTCGACGTGGCTGTGCGAGTAGACGACGCCGACGACCGGCCGCTTGCCGAGCTTCTCGTTCACCAGCTCGAGCGCCGCGCGCGCGGTCTCCTTCGCGGTCAGCGGATCGAAGACGATCCAGCCGGTGTCGCCCTTCACGAACGTGATGTTCGCGAGGTCGAAGCCGCGCACCTGGTAGACCTTGTCGGGCACGACCTCGTAGAGCCCGTACGCCATGTTCAGCACCGCCTGGCGCTGCAGCGACGGGTTGATGCTCTGGAAGTCCTTGTCCTGCAGCAGCCACTGGTAGCTGCCCATGTCCCACGCGACGTTGCCGGCGTCGGCCTTGATCTGCTTGTACGGCGGCTCCGCGAGAAAGCCCTTCTTGGCCTCCTCGAAGTCGCGCTTGTCGGCGAACGGCAGCTTCGCCGCGACGCCCTTCCTGACCTCGAGGGTGAACGTGGACGGCTCCTTGCCGTTCGCGTCGTAGTGCTTGACGTCCGCCGGCGGGTTGCCCACCGCGGCGCCCTGTCCGTAGGCGACGCCCGTCATCCCGCACAACACCGCGGCTGCCGCGATCGACTGCATCCTCTGCTTGATCGTCATCGAATCTCCATTTTGCGAAAGCGTCGGGGACGGGTGCCGGCGCACCTCTAGAAGCGGTACGCGATCGTGAGACCGACCACGTTCAGCATGTTGGTGCCGTAGTCGCCCTGCAGCGTGCCGGCGAGCGGCCCGCGCGTGGTGTCGATCGGCGCGCTGCCGAGGTTCACGTACTCGTAGGCGAGGCCGAGACGGTAATGCTCCGCCAGGTCGTACTGCACGCCGACGGCCGCACGGATCTGGCGATCGACCGGCAGCGCCGGACCGCGGTTCGCGTCGTCGACCGCCGAGCTGTCGTAGGCGACGCCGATCTGCAGCAGCGTCGGCTCGTTCAGGCGGTAGTGCGCGCCGACCGCACCGTGAAACGTGTCCTGGAATCCCGACTCGACGCTCAGCGCACGCGGCGGGACCGACGCCAGCGACACGCTGTAGTTGCCGAAGTGGCCCCAGTTCTGCCAGCCGAAGTTCGCCATCAGCGCGACGTCGTCGGTGACTTGACGGTAGCCGCTCAGCATCACCTCCTGCGGGATCGAGGTGCTGATGCCGAGGTTGCTGCCGAGGACGCCGCTCTGCGCGAGCGCCACGCGCAGCAGCGGACCGAGCCCGCCGAACTTCGGCACGTCGTCGAAGCTCTGGTCCACCTCGGAGCGGTACGTCACGCCGACGCGCGTGCGCTCGTCGATGTCGAACAGGAAGCCGAAGTTGCCGCCGAAGCCGACGTTGCCGTCCTCGTACCTGAGGCTGCCGTCGGGCGTGCGGTCGAGCGGGTTGTTGACCGCCGCGCGCGACTTGAGCTCCGCCCACTGGACGGAAAAGCCGCCACCGAACGACATCCACGGCAGCACGCGCCAGGCGAACACCGGGTTGAAGTTGAAGGTCAGGATCTCGGCCTTGGTCGTATAGTAGCGGCCGACCCAGTCGTTCGCGTAGTCGAGGTTGCCGCCGACGTAGGAATTGACGCTCGCACCCACCTTGAAGTCGGGCGAGATCCCGTACACGCCGTAGAGGCCGCCGGACGGGATGACGCCGCCCGCGTTGCCGCCGTCGCTGCCCGCCACCGTGCTGCGCGGACCGGCGTCGAACTCGACCGTGGCGACGATCGGCTGCAGTCCGACGAGCACCTGCGAGCTCTCGAGCCGCGTCATCGCCGCAGGGTTGCCCCAAGCCGTCGATGCGTCGGCGCCCAGCGCGGCGCGTCCGGCGCTCGCCGTGCCGAGATCGGGCGATCCGACCTCGTAGAGTCCGAGGCCGCCCGCAAAGGCTCGCGCCGCGAGCAGCAGGACGACGAGCGTCGTTCCCGCGGCGAGCCTCCGTCTGCCGCCGCCGTGTGCAATGCCTCTCATGACTCCCCCGCGCGGCCCTCGCCGCGCCGCGCCCGACTCCCCCATCGAGCGCTCCGAACGCTCAGACCGACGGCTCCTCGATCGCGTCGAGCATGCGTTCGAGCATCGCCACGAGCTCGTCGCGCGACGAGAACGTGGTCCGACGTCCGGACTGCAGGTGCTCGACGCGGCCGGAGAACACGCGCGCACCGCCACCGCTGCCCTTGCTGAACTGCACCGCGAATGCCTTCCAGGCGGGCAACGCCGGGACGCTGTCGGCGACCGCACCGTCGGGAGGCGTGGCCTTGGCCTCGTCTCCGATCTTCACGCCGAGACTTCTAGCCGCGGGCGCGACGCGCCGTCCGGAAAGAGTCCGGAAAGCTGTGCGAAGATTTCCGGAAAGCGCGGGACGCCCGCGCCCTCCGGCGCGCACCGCACGCGCGAGACTTCTTCAGGCCGACAGCGCGACCAGCAGACCGCGCGCGGCGACGACGTCGCGGCACGTCCCGCGCTCGCCGAACCACGCACACACGCCGGCAAGCACGTCGCGCGCCTCGGCAACCCGTCCGCGCTGCTGCCACGTCCGGGCGAGGCTCAACGCCGCCTTCAGCTCCAGCGAGTGCGCCCCGGAGGCGCGGGACAGCTCGAGGGCGTGCAGCAGCGCCAGATCGCCGTCCGCATGGTCGCTCGGATCGCTTGCGAGCAGCAGCTCGCCGCGAAGCCGCCACAGCTCCGGCGCGTAGCCGCAGTCGAAGGATCGTGCCGCGATGTCGAGACCGGTGCGCACCGCGGTGAGCCCCTCCGCATACGCGCCGCTGCGCAGTCGCGCCTCGGCGAGAAACGCCTGTACGCAGGTCCGGAACAGGCTCGTGCCCGTCGCCTGCAACGCGTGCGCGGCGCGCTCGATCGCGATCGCCCCCTCGGCGGCGAGGCCGCGCTGCACCGTCGCCCATCCCGCCAGCGCCCCGGCGAACGCGTGCCAGAAGGCGAACTCGTGCTCGGCCGCGACGCGCGACGCCTGCTCGGCCAGGCCCGCGCCCTCGGTGACCTCGCCGAGGAAGAGGCGGACCATCGCGCCCTGCGACAGCGCACCGGCGAGGAAGAACGGATTGCCCGATGCGCGTGCCCGCTCGATGCCGGCGCTCGCGGCGTCGCGCGCACCGGCAGTCTCGCCGAGGAGCCAGAGCGTGCTCGCGTAGTGCATCGACGCGGCGACCAGCGGATCCATGCCGTAGGTGCCGGCCGGCGCATGGAGCAGCTCGGCTTCCCGCGCCAGCAGCGCCGCCATGGGCTCGTGGGTGTCGGCGAGACGTCCCTGCCAGAGCGCGAGGCGCACCAGCGCCGAATCCGCCAGCGCGAGCTCTGCGTTCCCGAGGCGCAGGGCCAGATCCTTCAGCTGCGCCGCGAGCTCGCACGTCGGTGCGGGCTCGCCGCGCAGCGAGTGCAGGTACCAGCGCGCGTACAGCGCCTCGAACAGGTCGGCCTCGCTGCCCGCGGTGGCGCACAGCTCGGTGACGCGGGCGTAGTTGGTGCGCACGGACTCCGTGGCGAAGCCCTCGTGGTCGGCGAGCGCACGCCCGAGCTCGAGTCGGATGTCCAGCTCGGCGCGGTCGCGCGCCGCGCCGTCGGGCAACGAGCGGATCGCTTCGAGCGCACTCGCGAAGCACGCGATCGCTTCGCGCGTCGCGAAGCGCGCCCGAGCACGGCGGCCGGCGACGATCATGTACCGCTGCGCACGCACGCCGTCGCCGCCGCGGCGGAAGTGCATGGCGAGCTGCGATGCGATGTCCACCGCCCGTGCACCCCATGCCGCCTCGAGCGCCTCGCCGACACGGTGGTGCAAGCGTACGCGCCGCTCCTCCGCGATCGACTCGTAGACCACCTGGCGGTGGAAGTCGTGGCTGAAGGCGTAGCGTCGCGCGATGCTGCCGTCCGGCCATTCGACCCTGCCGGCCGCCTGAAGAAAGAGTGCCGCGCGCGCGAGCGCCTCGCAGGACGCCTCGACCTCCGATGCGTCCCGCCCGAGCGCCCCGGCGATGGTTCGCGTGGTGATCTCGCCGTGCACGACGCTCGCCGCCTCGAGCAGGGCGCGCTCCGCGGGGCTGCGCTGGTAGAGCTGCGTCTCGAGCAGCTGCCGGACGTCCTCGGGCACGCCGAGGTCGATCGACGACAGCGCGCGATCGAGCACCCATCCGGACGCGCTGCGAACGATCCAGCCGTGCGAGACCAGATGATCGATCACCGAGACCAGGAAGAGCGGCTGACCACCGGTGTGTGCGTGCAGGGCGCTCGGCAGATCGTCGGGAAGGGCGTGCTCCGGGAAGCGCGCCGCGAGGTACCTCCGCGCCGCGTCCACCGTGAGGTCGTGCAGCGGGATCTGCACGGACTGCGGGCGGGCGAGCATCGTTCGGACGGCGCTCGCGAGGCTCTGGTCGCGCACCGCGAGATCCGCCGGGCGATAGTTGCCGATGACGAGCAGCCGCAGCGGCGCGGGGCGCTGCGCGAGCAGCGTGATCAGGTCGACCGTCGCCGGATCGCTCGCGTGCAGATCCTCGAGCACCAGCACCACCGTGCGCTCGGCCGCGAGGCCCTCGACGAGCGCCGCGAACTCGCGCGGCATGCGCTGCGGCCCCAGGCCGTGCAGCGATCGCTGCAACACCTCCGCGTCCTGCTCGCTGGTCAACCACGGCATCTGCGCGAGCCACATCGGGGCCGCACGGCGCGTGAGCCGCACCAGCCGATCGCGCTCCGATGATTGACGCGCGAGACTCTCGAGGGCTTGCAGCACCGGCAGCAGCGGCTCGGCGGGACCGTGCTGCTCGAAGCACGTCGCGCGCACGACGAGCAGCGGTGCGGCGCTGCCGCGGACGGCGGTCGACTCGAGGAAGCTGGTCACGAGCGCGGTCTTGCCGATTCCGGCGGGGCCGCTGATCATCCGCACCTGCGGTTGACCGGCCTGCGCACGCTGCAGGGCCGAGGCGAGCTCCGCGAGCTCGCGGTCGCGGCCGACGAGCGGGTGCAGCGGCGGGCCGCCATCGCTCGCCGCATCGAGGGCAGCGTCGCTCGGACCGGCGATCGCGGGGCGCCGCCGGTGGGCCAGCAGGTCGACGAGCAGGCGGTACCCGCGCCGGTTCGCCGTCTCGATGTAGCGCGCCGGCCTGTCGTCGTCGCCGAGTGCCACGCGGAGCTCGCTGATCGACTTGCTCACCGTCTCGGGCGTCACGGCGACACCGGGCCACAGCGCCTCGAGCAGCTGGTCCCGCGACACCAGCAGCCCGGGTCGCTCGGCCAGATAGAGCAGCACCGCCCAGGTCTTCGGCCGCAGCTGGACGGGTCGACCGTCGCGCAGCAGCAAGCCTCGCGGCACGTCGATGCTCACCGCCCCATCGCCAACCCGATTCGTCATGGACCGGAACGCCCATCGGGGACGCGCGCGATCACCCGCGAGGGCTTGGAGCTGCGCGAGAGTCCGCGAAGATGAAATTTGCCTACACAGCGGCTGCAAGGATTGTCAACGAAGGGGTGCGCAGCAGGATCGCGTCGCGTGCGCGCTCAAGCCGGAGGCGCGACGCCGTCCCTCAGCCACGTCGTCACGACACGGCAGGCGAGATCGAGGTTGCCCATCTGGCAATGGTCGGCGGCGTGCTCGGCGGCGGTGAACGTCCTCACTTGCACCGATCGCGCGGCGGTGAGGGCGGCCGCCTGGTGGCGCGTGAGTACGGGCGGCTGGAAGGCGTCCTTCTCGCCGCAGCACAGCAGCACGTCCTGCACGACGCGCCCGCTGCCGAGGTGCTCCGCGTTCATGCCGAGAAACCAATCGGCCACCGCCATCGGCTCGTCGCGGTCGACGAGGTAGATCGTGTGCTCGACGACGTGGCGCAGCACCGGGAACAGGCGCGCGCGCAGCCGGATGCTCCCGTTCATGAAGCGGCGCCGGCGCAGCATCACGCGGGCGACCGCCCGCACCGGCGCCGGCAGCTGGTAGAGCCAGTCGTACACCGGCGGCCAGCTGACGACGCGATCGATGCGCGGCTCGCGACTCGCCGCGCGCAGCGCCCAGTAGCCGCCCATCGAGATGCCGACGAGACCGGCGCGCTCGAGCGCGAAGTGATCGAGCACCGCCGCGACCGGCTTCTCCCAGTCGTGGTCGAAGGTCAGCCCACCGAGGGCGCGTGCACCGCCCTGCCCCGGCCCCTCGTACGCGATCACGTCGAAGCCGCTCTCCGCGATGCGCTGCCAGATGACGTAGAACTCCTCGATCAGCGAGTCGAAGCCGCCGTGCAGCAGGATCGTGCCACGCGACGGAGCCGCGGCGGCCGGAAGGTGGTAGGCGGGCAGCGCCGCACCTGCGTACGGGATCTCGTGGCGAACCGCTCCGCCGTCGGCGAACGCGCGATCGAACAGGGCGCGGTAGCGCCGGTAGATCGGCACCCCGACACCGGATCGCTTGGGCGAGAAGAACTCGGCGATCCGCAGGTAGCTGGTCGCGTTGCGCAGCCGGCCCACACGCTCCGCGCGCTCGGCGAGGGCTGCGAACGCATCGGCGGCCCGATCGAACGAGCGCAGCGCGCTCGCCGTCGCGCGCAGCTCGCCGGGGTCGGCGAATCCCAGCGCGTACGCGCGGTTCAGCTGGTAGTTGAGGAACGCGTCGCGGTGAAACGTCGCGAACCCGACCGGCAGCGTCGTTCGCTTGACGTCGGCGTCACTCACGCGCGGGCACTCTAGCCCCGTCGGCTCGACCGTTCCAAGACGATGCGGCGGGGAAGCATCGCCCGCACACTTGACGAACCGCCGGGCCGAACGCGATGACCCTCTCGTGGCGAGCCCTCCGTCCGAGACGACCGCGCGCATCCGCGCCGAAGCCGACCACCCGATCCTCGACGCGGACGGTCACGCGATCGAGTACCTGCCCTGCATCTACGACCTCGTGCGCGACGCGGGCGGCGCCAAGGCGGTCGACGGCTTCCGCGGCCTGATCGAGGGCATGAGCATGATCCGCAGCCTGTCGGTCGAGGACGCGCTGCGCTTCGGCGCCTTCCGCATGGGCTGGTGGGGGCTCGCCGTCGACGCGACCGACCGTGCGAGCGTCATGCTGCCGAAGCTGTTCCACGACCGCCTCGACGAGATCGGGCTCGACCTCGCGGTCGTCTACCCGACCTACGGGCTGCTCGCGATCGGCATCCACGACCCGGACGTGCGCATCCCGGTCGTGCGCGCGTTCAACCGCTACTACGCCGAGGAGTACGCGCCGTACGGCGACCGCATCGTGCCCGCCGCGACGATCCCGGTGCACACGCCGGAGGAAGCGGTCGCCGAGCTCGACTACGCGATCGGCGAGCTCGGCCTCAAGGTCGCGATGCTGAGCGGGCACGTCGTGCGGCCGCGGCCGGGCACCAGCGACCCGCGCGGCGCGCACTGGGTCGACACGCTCGGCCTCGGCAGCGCGTACGACTACGACCCGCTCTGGCAGCGCTGCGCCGAGCTGCGCGTCGCACCGACCTTCCATTCGTCGGCGCTCGGGCTCGACACGCACGAATCACCCGTCAATTACGTCTACAACAAGCTGGGCTCGTTCGCGGGCTCGCTGCACGCGCTCTGCCGTTCGCTCGTCCTGGGCGGCGTGCCGCATCGCTTTCCGTCGCTGCGCTTCGCGTTTCTCGAGGGCGGCGCCGGCTGGGCGGTGATGCTCTATGCCGACCTGCTCGCGCACTGGGCGAAGCGCAACGCGGAGGCCGTCAAGCAGTACGACCCGCGCCGTCTCGACCGCCGCCGGCTGCGCGCGCTGTTCGAGGAGCACGGATCCCGCGACGTCAAGCGGCGGCTCGACGACCTCGAGCGCTGGCTGCACCCGCTGAGCGACCCGGACGACCCGCTGGTCGACGAGTTCGCACGCTCCGGGATCACCAAGCCCGCCGACGTGCGGCACCTGTTCGCCGACCAGCTGTACTTCGGCTGCGAGGCGGACGATCCGGTGAACACGTGGGCCTTCGACCGCCGCGTCAATCCCGGCGGCATCGCGCTGCGCGCCGTGTTCGGCTCCGACATCGGCCACTGGGACGTGCCGGACGTGCGCAACGTCGTGCCCGAGTCGCACGAGCTGGTCGCGGACGGCCTGCTCGCCGAGGCCGACTATCGCGCATTCGTGTGGGAGAACGTCGTCGATCTCTGGGGCGGAACGAACCCGGACTTCTTTGCCGGCACCGTCGTCGAGGACGCGGCGCGCCGGCACCTGCGACGCCGCGCCGAGGCGCAGCATGTGGAGGGGTGAGGAATGCGCACGTGTCTTCTCGCGATCACGGCGGCGGCGATGCTCGTCGCGACCGGCTGCTCGATGAGCAAGCCGACCGAGCCACCCGCACCGCCGGCGACCAAGGCCGCGCTCGAGGGCAAGACCTGGCGCCTGCAGAGCCTCGGCGGCATCGAGCCGGCGAAGCTCGCGGCAGTTCAGGGCGGTGTGACGCTGCGCTTCGCCGGCAACGCCGTGCAGGCGTCCGCAGGCTGCAACCAGATGCGCGGCACCTACACGCTCGACGACGGGGTGCTGGAGGCGTCGAAGATGGCCGGCACGATGATGGCGTGCCCCGAGCCCGCGATGTCCATCGAGAATGCCGTCAAGAAGGCGCTGTCGGTGCCGCTGCGCGCGACGCTGAGCGGCGGACGCTTGACGCTCAGGCCCGAGGACGCCGACGATGGTCCGACCATGGTCCTCGCACCGGAGATGCCGCCGCAGATCGAGGGTGCATGGAACGTGAACGGGGTCAGCGACGGCCGCAAGGCGTTGATGAGCACGCTGCGCGGAACGTCGCTCTCGCTGTCGTTCGCGGGCGGCACCGTGTCCGGCAGCGCCGGCTGCAATACGTTTCGCGGAGCGTACAAGGTCCAGGGCGACCGCGTCGCGATCGGGCGCCTCTCGACCACGCGCAAGGCGTGCCCGGGAGACGGCGTGATGAAGCAGGAGTCGAACTTCGTCGCCGCGCTCGAGAAGGCCGAGACCTGGAAGATCGAGAGCGGCGAGCTCACGCTGCGCGGCGCGGACGGCGAGCGTCTGGTCTCGGCGGTGGCGGCGGGCAACCGGTCGTGAGCCGGTAGTCCGTCGCCCGCGGTTCGTTCAGGCCCGCAAGCAGGTCGCGACGGCTGCCGCGTCAATCGGCGCGCTGGCCCGTCGTCGTCGCGAGCCACAAGCTCTGCCCGCCGGAGAAGCCGGCGGTCGAGAAGCCCGTCAAGCTCTCGCCGTCCGCCGCATAGACTCCCTCGCTCGCGTAGGCGTAGCTCGGGAAGCCCGGCGGTTGAACGGTACCCGACAGCCGCCACTCGCCGGTCGAGACGTTCACCGTTCCGGTCGCAGCCTGCGGAAACGTCCCGAGCTTGACGGGCGAGTCGGGCGCCGACGTGCACTGCGACGTCTGCGTCATCGACGTTCCGCTCTGCACGACCTCGGTCACGCAGTCGACGATCGCGAGCAGGTCGCCGCGCGGACACTGGCCCGGCGGGTAGTACTGACACTCGAGCGAGAAGCCGCCGCTCGGATCGACGCGCAGCAGGGTGTGCGTGTGCCAGGTCCCGCTGAGGTCGGGGATCACCGCCGCCGTACCGGTCACGCTCTCGACGACGGCGCTCATCTGGTCGTCGGCATCGGCGCCCTCGGTGATGATCGCGTCCGGGTCGAGGCAGTCGCTGCCTCCCTGCGCGAGGTGGAGCACGTAGCGCTTCTCGGCACGATCGAGGCAGTCCGGATCGACCGCGGTGCCGTGCAGCTTCGCCCGCGCGTGGCAGCGCAGCTTGCCGAGGATCCGCTTGCCGGAGGCGGTCATCCGGAACGCGTCGCAGCGGTCCTGCGGCGTGACCGCCATGGCGCGATCCGCGGTGAGGGCGGCCGAGGCCGCCAGAAGGACGACGAGCGGGACGAGCTTGGAACGCATGACAACCCTCCTCCTCACAGCATGCTCGACGTACGACGACACGTCGGTACGGCGTCGAAGTATCCGCACTCCGGACGTCCCGGTCGAGCGATTCCTTGCGGACACGGGCCTGCGGCGGTGCGAATCCGCCTTGGCATGCGAACCGTTGTCGCGATAGGGCGTCGGCATGCACGACGCACCGATTTGCTCGCGCTCGTGGCTCCGGCGCCTGCCGGCGCTGCTCGTTCTGCCGGCGCTGCTCGCCGCGTGCAGCGACTCCGGCTCCGGCACCAGCGCTGCCCCCTACCGCGACGCGGGTCCGTACGTGGCCGGCGTCACCACGCTCGATCTCGGCGACCGCAAGGTCGAGGTCTGGTATCCGGTCGATCCCGGCGACCAGGGCAGCGCTCCGCGCGACGCGTACTACATCCGCGACTGGCTGCCGGACTACATCGACGCGCTCTTGCCCGCGGACGTGAACCCGCCGCTCGTGACCGACGCCTACCGTGACGTTCCCGCGAGCAAGGACGGACCGTTCCCGCTGGTGCTGTTCGCGCACGGCTTCGCGGCCTTCCGCGACCAGTCGACGTTCTTGACGGCACATCTCGCGTCCTGGGGCTTCGTGGTCGCGGCGCCGGACTACCTCGAGCGCGGCCTCGCGTCGGCGCTCGGACAGCAGCCGCAGGTGCGCTACGAGGACGTGCAGCTGAGCCGCGCGACCGTCGATCTGCTGAAGGGCGAGAACGCGCGCGCCGCCAGCCTGCTCGCCGGCATCGTGTCCGCCGAGCGCGTCGCGATCGTGGGCCACTCGGCCGGCGGCGGCTCGGCGATCCTGTTCGGCGGCGAGCCCGACGTCGTGACGTTCGTGCCGATGTCGGCAGGCGCGCGCGGCGCCGGGCGCGACCTCGCGCTGCCCGACAAGCCGTCGCTATGGTTGACGGGAGCCGCGGACGGCGTCGTGCCGATCGACGGCGTCGAGCAGACCTACGACGCGGCGCTGCCGCCGAAGCGCCTCGTCGTCCTCGAGAACGCCGGACATCTGGCACCGAGCGACCTGTGCGCGATCGGCGCGTCGGGCGGCGGCATCGTCGCGATCGCGATCGAGGCCGGCCTCCCCGTCCCCGAGCAGCTGCAGCGGCTCGGCACCGACGGCTGCCAGCCCGAGGCGCTCGACCCCGCGGACGGCTGGCCGGTCGTCAAGCACTTCGTGACCGCGCAGCTGCGCTGGGCGTTCGGCATCGATCCGCGGCCGGTCGGCCTGTCGCAGGATGCGGCGGCAGGCCTGCCGGAGGCACCGTTCTCCTACGACGAGGCCCGCTGACGCGCAGGAGCTCCCGCCGTGACTCCAGCGGACGTCTCGTGAGGAACCAATTCATCGTCGATCAATCGAGCGTGCAGATCCCCCACGTGCCACCGCCCGCGGTGTTGAGGCTCACCTCGCACGTGCTGGCGCCGCGCAGCGTCGGCTTCCTTTCCGAGGCAACGTCCGCGCAGTCCGCGCTGACGCCGCACGCCGGGGCGGTCCGGTTACCGGTCGCCGTCGTTTCGCGCAGCTGCGCCCGTAGAGCTCTGACGCCATCGAGGCCGTTGCCCTGCACGACCGTAGAGAGGAGCGACGCTGCAGCCTCGGTGCGGATCCCATCGTTGGCGTTGCCGCTCACCACGGCATCCTGAACGCGGACCGCCCGTCCTGCCTCGATGCCGTGCCCGCCGTTGTCGCTCACGACCACGTCCGGAAGCGCCAGCTTACCTCCGACGATCGAGACCGTACGTGAGGCGTGCACGCCGTCACCACCGTTGTTCGAGATCACCGACGAACCCTGGATGCGTGCCGCACGAAATGTGAAGACGCCGTCGCCCGAGTTGAATTCGATCGTAGCATCGACCACCTTGACGCCGCCGTCTCCGGACACCCCTTTGCTACCGCCCGTGAGGGTGCCCGGTCCGACGATGGTGCACGAGCCGATGTTGCAGTAGACGACCGGACCGGCGGAGTTGCCCGTGAGCTTGAAGCCGTTCAGGTGCAGGCTACCGATGATCTGAATGGCGCGTCCGGGATGACCCGAACAGTCCAGGTCGGCCACCAGATTGGCGGTGCCCTGAACGAATTGATTGCAAGTCGTGACGTCCACCGCGAGCGCCGTACCCGCGGACAGACAGGCCAGTAGTACCGATGAGGTCAAGGATGGAACGAGTCGCATGGTTGCCTCCGCTCGAGGGTGCTTCGCCAGACGATCCTGCCGACCCGCACGCTGATTCTCGAGATCGCGTACACCACTCGCCGACAATGGATTTCTGCTTGTCGGACGTTTCACGGAGCGCCGCTGGAGCAAGTCCCGCGCCGGAGTGTCCGATGGCTGCGTCGCTGGAATTGGGCCGAGACGGCACGTCGTGAGAAAGATGAGCGGTCGAGGTCGACCACGGCGGTCGAGGTGCACCACCAACTTCCGGGAAATGGCGGTCCAGGCGCTGCCGGGGCTCCCGCCTCGACCGCAGGCGCTTGATGGCCGCAGGGCCGCGTGCGACGCTCGACGGCGCTTCGACGCACGCGCCCGGTGGCTCATCCCGGCGCCCGACGAGCTCTCCACACGGTGTCCGCGCTGCACGACAAGCCGATCCTCGCACGCCTCCTGGTCGGCGTGATCGTCGTCGCCGCGGCCTGGATCCACCTGCACGGCATCCGCGGCGACCTGCCGTGGGCGTTCGAGAGCGACGAGGGCGAGTTCGTCGTGATGGCGATCCGCATGGCGCAGGAGGGCGATCCGAACCCGCGCTGGTTCGGTCATCCGGCGTCGACGTCGTTGTACCCGCTCGCGGCGATCTTCCAGGTCGGAAACGCGCTCGAGGCCGGGCTGCCGCCGTGGCGCGTCGATCCCGGTCTCGCGGCACGCGTGGGCGGCAATCCGGGGAAGTACTTCCTGCTCGCGCGTCTGCTGTCCGTCTTCTATGCGGTCGCGGCGCTGCCGCTGGTCTATGGCATCGCGCGACGCGCCTTCGATCCGACCGTCGGGGTGCTCGCGACGTGGCTCGCGCTGCTGTCGCCGATGTCGCTCACGCACGCGCAGATGATTCGCAGCGACTCGGCGGGCCTGTTCTTCGGCTTGCTCGCCCTGTGGCTCGTGCTGCGCGTGCTCGAGCGGCCGACGCTCGGCCGCCACGCGCTGGCTGGGCTCGCGCTCGGCGCGTCGATCGGCACGCGCTATTTCCTGGTCACCACCGTTCCGGTGCTGGTCTGCGTCGATCTGCTGCTGTGGTGGCGCGCGGCCGGCGTGGCCGCGGAGCGCACGCGCATCGTGCGCGGGGCGCTGCTCGGCCTCGCCTGCGTGGCACTCGGCTTCTTCTCGACCACGCCGTACTTCGTGCTCGACTTCGCGACGGTGCGGGGCAATCTCTCGCACGAGCTGCGCGAGGAGCACCTCGGCGCGGACGGGCTCGGCTTCGCCGGCAACCTGCGCTGGTACGTGCTCACCGCGCTGCCGCAATCGATGCCGCGCAGCTGGATCGCGCTGGCCGCAGCGGGCGTGTTCGTCGCGACGCTGCGACGCAACGTGGTCGCCGCACTGGTCGCGCTGCCGGTGCTGCTGTTCGTGATCGCGATCTCGACCGCCAGCCTGCACTGGCAGCGCTGGCTGATCCAGGTGCTGCCGCTGATCGCGGTGTTCACCGCGGCCGGGCTGGTGTGCCTCGCCCGCCTGCTGGCGGCGGGCGTGGCGCGGTTTTCACGGCGCGCCGGGACGGTCGCGACCCCCGTGCTCGTCGCCGTGCTCGCGTTTCTCTTCACCGCCGGTCCGGCGACCGTGTACTTCCGCACCGGCATCCTGCGCGGCGTGCCGGGCACGCGCGTGCTGTCGCGGCAGTGGATCGAGCGGAACGTGCCCACCGGCAGCCGCATCGTCGCGGACTTCTACACCGCGCCGCTGCACGACACGCAGATCGCCGCCGACTACCACTTCGCGCTCGCGTCCGACGGCACCCTCGAGCAGTACCGGGCCGCGGGCTACCAGTACGCGATGATCAGCGACGCGATCTACCTGCGCTTCTTCCGCGAGGCGAGCCGGTACCCGCGCGAGGTCGCGTTCTACGAGGCGCTGCTGCGCAACGGCAAGCTCGTGCAGCGCTTCGCGCCCGGGAAGAACGGCCGCGGCCCGACCATCAGCCTGTACAGCCTGCAGTGACGCGACCCGGCTGCGTCAAGCACGCTCCGGGCGGTACGGCTTGCGCAGCCTCGGCTCGACACCGGCCTCCAGGTACGGATCGAGCCAGCCGTGACCCGCGTCGGGCCACGCGTCGAGCATCGGCAGGTACGGCTTCAGGTCGAGGATCGGCGTGCCGTCGAGCAGGTCGAGGCCGCGCACGCGCACGATCCCGCGTGCGACGTCGACGGATTCGATCGCGACGTTCGACAGCGCGATCTGCGATGGACGGTTCGGTGCGCGGGTCGCGAACACGCCGCGCTTCGGGCCGCCGCGCGGCGGCTTGACGTTGAGCGCGAAGCCGCTGCTGCGGTCGAGCAGCGCGATGATCCACACGCGGCGCAGGCTCTCGAGGTCCGCGAGCCCGGCGGCGAACTCGGGCAGGATCTCGAGCACGCCCTCGGCATCGGGTGCGGCGCTCGGCTGGTGCGGCGCGTCCTCGCGACGTCGCCACGGCGTGCGCGCGTGGCCGATGATGCGGATCTCGAGCGCGTCGGTCGACATGCACGATCCGCCTACCAGATCCGCGCCCGCAGCGGACAGCGGCGCACCCGTCACCAGCGGTGATCGAACTCCTCCGCCCAGCCGGGCAGATCGTTGACCGTCAGCTCCTCGCCGTCCCAGCGCACGACGCCGCTCCAGCGCCCGAAGGCGCACGCGCCGCCCGAGCGCAGCGGCCCGAAGCCGACCTGCGGCGTGCGCACGGTCATTGGCTCGAGCGTGAGATCGACCATGCGCGTGTGCGGTGCCGCCACGTGCCACGGGCGCTTCCAGTCCGTGGGGTCGTACGTCCAGACGAGGTCCTCGGAGATCTTGTGCAGGCGACCGTCGATGCACAGCGCGTTCTCGTTGACGCCCGTGCCGGTGGTCCACTTGGCACCGACGTTGACGCCGACGCTGCGGCCGTCCTGCACGCCGGTCGCAACGCCCCAGTTCCAGAAGGCGACGTGCGGCCACACGCCGCGTCCCCAGTCCTGGACGCCGTGGCACTCCTCGGGACGCATCGCGTGACGCTCGCCGCCGACGTCGAGCCAGCCCATGGTCGGCAGTGCTACGTGCTTCGAGTTCAGCTGGAAGCGATCGGCGCTCCACGGCACGCACAGGTTGAGCGTCTCGTGGCCGGGCGGCTTCGCGACCACGAACTCCCCGGCGATCCGCACGTCCTTCGCCTGCGCGCGCAGCGCCACGTGCAGCGCCTCGCCCTTGTGCAGGATGCGGAAGTCGACGCTCTTGCCGCGAAACTCGATGCCGCGCTCGACCTCGTCGGCCATCGCGATCGAGCCCGGCCATGCCGGAGCGAGCGTCGAGACGTGCCGCCCGCTGCGGAAGTCGTCGAAGCTCACCTCGCAGAACGCGGCGAGATCGATGTCCGCGACCGTCACCGACAGCACGAAGTCGGGCGTGATCCAGTTCCAGAAGTTCCAGCGCTTCTTGCGCGGCCAGCGACCGCGCAGGTTGGCGCGCACCAGCGGCGTGCGCGACCAGCCGATCGCCGCCGGATCGAGCCGTCCGCTCGCGTCGCACAGCTCGCACGGCTCGGTGACCTCGCGCTCGACGTACGGCGAGCGGTAGGTCGCCATGCGCGGCGCCACGATCGGCATGAAGTCCGGCAGCTTCTTCACATCGCCCCCACGATCCCGACGCCGACGGCGGCGAGGAAGAGCGCCGGCGGCAGGACGCCGATCGCCGTGCACCACAGCATGCGCGCGAACGGCACGCGCGCCGCACCTGCCGCGACGTTGATCGGTCCCGCCATCAGCGGAAACTGTCGCGCGACGATCAGGAACAGCGGGTGCCCGATCGGCAGCCGGCGCAGCCACGCCGGCAGACGCGCGACCTTGGTCTCCCAGTCGAGGTCGACCGCGGTGCGACGCCCGATCGCGTACTGTGCCGACGCCGAGCCCATCCACGACAGCCACGTCGTCAGCGCACCGAGCCAGAGCCCGAACATCGAGCCGTTGAGCACCGACCACGGCACGAAGTCGCCGAGCGGCGTGACGTGCACGACCACCTGCATCGGGATCCAGACCAGCGGCGCGGCGAGGCCCCAGCGCCGATGGATGCCCTCCGGGCCGCCCTGCAGGTGCACCCAGCCGATGACCAGGCCGCCGACCAGCAGCGCCGCGAGCGCCGATTGCAGCCCGCGCGAGTGCAGCAGGCGCCGCGTCGTGGTGGTGGTCGCTTCGCTGGTCACGGGATCGCTCGGGCGAGGGCCTCGGGCCGCCGGCCGTGGAGTGCATCCCAGAGCACCGGCGACCGTGCAAGTCGCGCCCACCGAACGTGCTTGCCCGCCGGCGCGCACCCGCGCTACCGGAAGCGATGCGCACTCGCCCCGCACGCCGCCGGACCGTCAAGCATCTCCTGGGCCTCGCCGTCGGGGCTGCGTGCGCCGCCGGGACGGTGATCGGTGCCGTCGGCGCGATCGCTGCACCGCGCAGCGACGCCGTCTCCCGGGAGGGAACGATCGCCGCCCTCGCCCCCGCGCCGTACACCGACTGGCCGAGCTACGCGGGCGGACCCGAGCGCCGCTTCTTCAACGCCGCCGAGCAGCAGATCGACGCGGGCAACGCCGGCGCGCTCACCGTCAAGTGGTCGTTTCCGACCGGTGCGATCATCACCTCGTCGCCCGCGAGCACGGCCATCGATCCGCCCGCCGAGCGCGGCGTACGTGTCGCGTTCTTCCAGTCGTGGGACGGCAACGTCTACGCGGTGCGGCTGCGCGACGGCCGCGAGCTGTGGCGCTTCGCGACCGAGCAGCGTGCCGGCGTGACCTTCCCGAGCACCGCGTCGGTGCACGTCGAGCGCGTCGACGGCGCGCCGCGCGTGCTGGTCGGCAGCGGGCAGACGTTCTACGCGCTCGACGCGACGAACGGCGCCGAGCTGTGGCGCTTCGATGCCGGCACCGCGTGCGCGTCGGCCGAGGGCTGTGGCTTCGCAGCCGAGCGCAACGAGATCGAGTCGTCGGCGATCGTCGCCGGCGGCCTCGTGCTGTTCGGCATGGACGTGAACGACGACGAGGGCGGCAAGGGCGGCTTCTACGCGCTCGACCTGCGCGACGGACGCCTGCGCTGGTTCTTCGACCTCGAGAGCGGCATGACGTGCACGCCGGACCCGACGGACGACGTGCGCCGCTACGACGGCTATCACTCCGAGGCCGAGCTCGGCCTCCCCGCGGGCTTCCTCGCGACCCGTGCGGGCTGCAATCATCCGCGCAGCCGCAACGGCTGCGGCAACGTCTGGTCGTCCCCCGCGTACGACGCCGGACGCGGCCGCGTGTTCTTCGCGTCGAGCAACTGCGACACCGACGGCAATCCCGCGACGCTCAAGCCGGCGCCGCCGATGCCGCCGTACGACGAGGCGCTGGTCGCGCTCGACCTCGACGGACACCCGGTCTGGCGCTGGCGCGCGCGTGAGGTCGACAACGACGACCTCGCCTACGGGGCCGCACCGAACCTGTTCAGCGCGACGATCGGCGGCGTCGCGCGGGACGTGGTAGGCATCGGCAACAAGGACGGCACCTACACCGTGCTCGATCGCGACGGCATCAACGAGATCAGCGGCGTCGCCTGGAACGGTCCCGACGCGAGTGCCCTGCCCTATTGGCGGACGAAGGTCGTCGCCGGCGGCGCGGCGGGCGGCGTGCTCGCGACCGCCGCGGTCGACGACGACGCGGATCGCGTCTACTTCGGGACGGCACCGGGCTCGTACGCCGACGTGCTGAGCCCGCAGCGTCCCACCGTGCACGCGCTCGACGCCGCGACGGGTGCGATCCTGTGGCAGAACACCGGCGAAGCGAACGCCGATGCGACCTTCGCGCCGACCAGCGCGCTGCCCGGCGTGGTGTTCGCGGGGTCGATCGTCGGCGGATTCCTGCGTGCGTACGACGCCGCGAGCGGCGTCAAGCTGGGCAGCGTGCAGGTCGGCGTGGCGCTGGCCGCGGCACCGGCGGTCGCCGACGGCACGCTGCTCGTCGGCGGCGGCATCGGCGCCCGCTCGGCGAACCCGAACGACTCCTCGAACCAATCGTCGCGCATCCCGCACGCGCTGCGCGCGCTGTGTGCGCCGGGCACGCCGGCGT
>JAIEPK010000476.1 GCA_019749875.1 Candidatus Binatia bacterium
CGCGAGCCGCACCATCAGGCCTCGATCAGTTGGTCGGCACCAGCTCCACGCGCCGGTTCTGCGCGCGGCCGTCCGCCGTGTCGTTGCTCGCGACCGGGTTCGACTTGCCGAAGCCCTTGGTCGTGAGACGGCTCGCCGCCACACCCTGGCTGACCAGGTAGTTCTTGACGGTGGCCGCACGACGATCCGACAGCTTCAGGTTGTACTCCACCGAGCCAATGGCGTCGGTGTAGCCCTGCACCTGAACGTTGATCGACGGGTTCTCCTTGAGGATCTTCGCAGCCTCGTCCAGGATCGGCTTGCCCTGCGGCTGCAGCGTCGCCTTGTCGAAGTCGAAGTTGACGCCACGGAGGACGATCTTCTTCTTCGCGGCAGGAGCCGGAGCGGGCGGCGGGGGCGGCGGCGGCGGCGGAACTTCTTCCTCGTCGCACAGCGCATGACCGATCAGAGCACCGAGGATCGCGCCAGTCGCGATACCGATGCCGATGCCGGCACCGCGGTCAGCATCCTGCGCCTTGAACGGCGGATTCACGTTGTTCGCGATCGCGCCACCAGCAGCACCGAGGGCCGCAGCACCGATGATGCCGCCACCGACGGCGCACTTGCCCCAAGGCTTGTGCGCGGAGCACGCGGTCACGAACGTTGCCAGGATCAACCCGGCAATCAACCTCCGATACATCAGACACCTCCTCTTTTACACGTCCACGCCGTCAACGGGCTGCGGGCCCGCGCGGCGATGCCCAGAGCATCGCGCCGACCTAAGCCCCGTACGCCCAACGGGGCCGAGTTTCTATACCGTTTCCCGACATCGAATCAAAGGGCGAAGCGCCGTCGCCACTCTATCGTCAACGGAGAAAAAACCAATAGGCTTCGCGAAAAAGTCGGGCGAAGGAGTGACGAATCGTCGTGCCACGAGCACCCGCCCCGGAGTTCGGTCCGGAGCGGGTTTCTCGGATTGACGTCCCGGGCGACTCGCCGAGATCGCGGCATGCAGCCGCCGGCAGCTTCATGCGCTCCGCCGCCGGGCTCGGCGCCGGGCGTGCTCAGCTCTCGCCCGCGTTCGGCGCCGTGCCCGCGGAGGCATGTCCCGGTCCGGCGGCCGGTGCGGCCGACCCGCCCGCCGCGGGTGCGGCGGGTGCGCTTGCGCTGGCGGCTCCCCCCTTGGCCATGGTCGGCGAGGCAGTGCCGCCGCTTCCACCGATCGACATGATGTAGTCGCGCATCGCCATGATCTGACGATCCTCGTTGCCGTCGAAGACGTCGTCCGGACCGCCCGGGTAGAAGGACGGCATCTTGGTACCCGGCGAGATCGCGTTCGGATCCTTGATCCACGTGAGGATCCACTGCGGATTGAGACGCTCGCGGGCGTACGCGAGGTTCGGCGCCCACTGCTCCATCGGCCCCTCGGGAGTCTGGCTGCCGCGCACGTGGCACGACCAGCACGAGAAGTACTGATCGGACATCAGCAGCTCGCCCGCCTTGAGAAGCTCCGGCGTCGAATCCTGCTTCGTATCCCAGCCGAAGAAGGGGTTCTTCAGCTGCGCCACCGCGGTGAAGTAGCCGATGATCTTCGTCGTCTCGTCGCGCGTCAAGTGGAAAGTCGGCATGCGGACCTTCAACCAGAACCGCAGCGGCTGGCGTGACGGGTCCTGCAGAAAGCCGTACAACCACTGGGGCTGCACTTTGTTGCCCTCGCCGTTGAGGATCGGCGGCGCACTGGTCAGGTTGTCCTCGTACAGCCGCCGAATGAAGCCGCCGCGCCCATCGATGATGTGGCAGCCCATGCAGTTGTACTGCTCGACGAGCCAACGCCCCTCACGCACCTGCTGCAGGCGCGGCTCGTTCTGCGGATCACGGAACTTGCGCGGCGGGACGCGCTCGATCCGACTCTGCAGCCACACCCGCAAGGCGATGATGTCGGCGTCGGCAAGCATGAAGTTCGGCATCAGCTGCTCGACGTGCTCGGTCGCGTAGACGCGCGGGTTGTGCAGCTTGCCCTCGGTCCACGCATTCCACGTGCGCGGCATCTCGGGATTGTTGCCGAAGAAGAGCTCCTCGATGGGCTTGCCGCCGAAGGTCGACAGCTCGACGCCGATGCGCGACTCGTTCTCCATGCCGTTGATGGCATGGCAGCCGTAGCAGCCGTACTTGCGCACCAGCGCCTTGCCCTGCTCCGCCAGCTGCGGATCCTCCAGCACCGCCGGAGTCACGACCTGATCCGGCGGCGGCGGGCTCGACAGGCTCAGCAGGTACGACGCGACGGCCCGCGCCTCGTCGTCGGACAAGCGAAGGTCCGGCATGCGCGACTTGGGGTTCCAGCCGCGCGGATTCTTGATCCACCAGTAGATGAAGCGTCCCGATTCCTTCTGCGCGACGTTGCCGAGGTTGGGCGCGAAGTCCTTGGCCGCGCCGAGCGGCGTCGCCACCTCGTCCGGCGTGATCGCGTGACACGCGCGGCAACCCACCGAGTCGAACAGCTCCTTCCCCTTCGCGACCAGCGTCGCGTCCTGCGCGGAGATCCCGCCGGGATCCGGGTGCTGTGCGAGCCACGCGTCGGCGTCGGCCTTGCTCGACGTCCAGATGTACGCCGCCACGGCCTTCGCCTGTTCCTCCGTGAAGAGGAAGTTCGGCATCTTGGTGCGCGGGCGGAAGTCGTACGGATTCTTGATCCAGCCGACCATCCACTGCGGATCGACCTTGGCGGAGATTCGCTGCAGGTTCGGGCCCACCGGCTGCAGATCCTCGTAGCCGGCGACCAGGTGGCAACCGTGGCAGCCGAGCTGCTCGAACAGAAACTCGCCCTGGCGGATCTCGCCGGCATCCGGGATCAACGAGACGTCGAGATGGCAGTTCAGGCAGCGCGACTGCTGCTCGTCGCCGGTCAGCAGCGGGTGCTCCCAGAACGGCACCTCACCGTGCGCCTGCGCGACGGTGTTCAGCGCGACGCCCTGGCCCTCGTGGCACGGCGTGCACCCGAACTTCTCGACGGGATGCTTGGTGAGCAGCGGGTCGCGCTTCGGGTGCGTCTTGTAGGGCTGCGCGGCATCTTCGAAGCCGACCTTGTCGATGCCCATGTGACACGACGTGCAACGGTCGACGCGCGAGACCGGCTCCTCGAAGTTGTTGATGTCGAAGTCGGGCAGGACGATCTGCTTGATCTGCGGGATGCGCGTCACGGCGAGCGGGCCGATGATCGACTTCATGCCGTCGAGCTTGGTGGCGATGCGCTCGCGCTCCTCCTCGAGCTCCTTCATCTGCTTCTCGAGGGTCACCACGGGCGCACGCAGCTCGTCGATCTCCGCCTGGTGCTTCGCGACCACCGCCTGCGTCGCCTTCCACTCCTCTTCGAGCTTGGCCTTCTCGACGCCGAGCTCGTCACGCCGCTTGCGCGCGGCATCGACGTTGCCGCCTTCCTCGATCGCGATGTCGTAGTGGTACCACGCCTCTTCGAGCTCGCTCTTGACGAAGCGAACCTTCAGATCGGCATCGTGCTCCGCCGATTGCGCCGCGAGCAGCTTCTGGTTCGCTGCCGCGAGCTGCTTCGCGGTCTCGCCCGACGACTGGTTCTTCTGCGCCTCGGCGAGCTGCGCCTGCAGCTCCTGGTACTTGGCGTCGGAGGTGAGCTTGTTCTGCTCGGCCTCGAGCGCGGCGCGCTCCTTCTGCTCTTCGATGCGGAAGAACTCGTTCTGGTAGGCCTTCCACGGACGCCGGAAGAAGGAGTCGTCGAGGATGGACCACACGGCGCCCACCACGAGCAGGATCGCCGCAAGGAGCCACACCCCGGCGTAGCTGCGCTTCTCTTCGTCGAGATTGAGCTCTCGTCTAGCCATTTGTCCCCGCGCAACCGACCTGCATCAGGCCGGACCACGACCCTCGATGAGACGACCCAGAAGGAAGATTGCCGAGCCGATGATGAGCATGCGGAGCTCGAAGCGCAGGCCACCCTCGTTGGTGAGGCCGTACACGAGACCGAAGCCCACGTTTGCAATCCCGATCAGCTCGAGCAGCTTGGAGAGATAGAACCTCACGGAGCTAGATGTTGATCCACGGAGTTTCCATCACGTACTTGATGTTGAACATGTGGCGCATCAGCATCTTGATGAGCACCGCCACCATGTTCAGGAACAGGAACGACGTGATGAAGAAGCGCGTCATCCCCCAGCGCTCCATGAACTCCTCGCCCTTCAGCCACACGACCCAGCCGTACATGGCGATCGTCCCGACGACGAAGAAGATGACGACCAGGACGCCGCCGAACACGGCGGACCAGAAGTAGTCGCGGAGCCCGAGGAGATACGGAAGATTGACGCTGGTCAGCGCCTCGACGCGATGCGGGTCCCATTTCTCCCAGGGCCAGAACCAATTCCACCCCGGACCACGCAGCAGCGTCCCGATGATGATCAACGACACCCACAGGATGTGGAACCCGAAGATGAACGTGAGCAGCTCCCACTTCCGGTCGCGGAAGCAGTAGTAGCCGTTCCCCTTCGGATTGATGTCGATGTACGGGATCACCATCAGGCCGATGATGATGAAGCTCGGCAGCACGACGCCGGCGTGCCACGGATCGAAGAAGACCAGCATCTCCTGAAGGCCCAGGAAGTACCACGGTGCCTTCGAGGGGTTCGGGGTGCGCGAGGTGTTCGCCGGCTCCTCGAGCGGCGCGTCGAGCATCAGCGCCCACACGATCATGCCGAACAGCACCAGGAGGGCGCAGATGAACTCGGCACGGACGAGGTGGGGCCAGGTGTGTACCTTGTCGTCGCCGGGTCCGATCGCCTTCTTGATCGAGACCTCGATCCGTTTGCCGGTCTGACCGGCCTTCGCAGCAGCGCTTGTCGCCATGTTCGGCTCCGTCCCTCAGCGCACTTCAGAGGTCGCGCGGCTTCGCCACGACGTAAAGACCCCAGATGATGATGGCGAACAAGATCGGCAGGACCATCACGCGCATGGCCGTTCCCCCTCGATCTCCGCGATCCGCCCTAGAGCGCCGGGCCCGAGAAGCCGTCGCGGCGGATGCGCCAGAAATGCACCGCCAGGAACAGACTCGTGACCAGCGGGATGAACACGCAGTGCAGGATGTAGAAGCGCAGCAGCGTGTGCGGGCCGACCTCGCCGCCGCCGAACAGGAAAGCGCGCACGTCGTACAGCGCATTCACGCCGACGAACTCCGCGAACGGCCCCTCGTGACCGAGGAGCGGCGTCGCGCGTCCCATGTTCGAGCCGACCGTCACCGCCCAGATCGCGAGCTGGTCCCACGGCAGCAGGTAGCCCGTGAAGCTCAGCAGAAGGGTGAGCACGAGCAGGATGACGCCGACCACCCAGTTGAACTCGCGCGGCGGCTTGTACGATCCGGTGAGGAAGACGCGGAACATGTGCAGCCAGACCGCGATCACCATGCCGTGTGCCGCCCAGCGGTGCATGTTCCGCATCAGCATCCCGAACGGCATGTCGAATTCGAGATACTTCATGTCGGCGTAGGCGTACTGCGCCACCGGACGGTAGTAGAACATCAGGTAGACGCCGGTCACCACCGTGATGAGGAACATCAGGAAGGTGATGCCGCCCATGCACCACGTGAAGCGCATGCGCGTCGCGTGTCGGCGGACCTTCGACGGATGCAGGTGAAGCCACACGTTCCCGGACACCATCAGGATCCGGTTGCGCGGCGTGTCGTCGTACCCGTGGCGGAAGATCGACTGCCACACGGGAGACTCGGTGATCTGCTGCTTGACGTCTGTCCACCAACTCACGGGTGCAACCCCCTAGCCTGAAGATCCTGCCCGAGCGTACCGGCGTCCGCGCGTCTCACGCGTCGCTCTCCCCGAAGTGCCGGCTCGCCGACGGGCTCACGCCTTGACGAAGGAGCCCGGCTTGCCCCACTGCCCCTTCTCGAAGAGAAACTTGACGCTCTTGTCGATGACCAGCTGGCCGTCGTCCGCGAGCGTGATCTTGAGGCGCTCGAGCGGACGCGGGGCGGGCCCTTCGAAGTTGATGCCGCTGCGATAGTAGCCGCTGCCGTGGCAGGGGCATTTGAACTTCGACTCGGCGAGCAGCCACCGCGGCGTGCAACCGAGGTGCGTGCACTTCGCGAACAGCGCGTAGAAGCCTTCCGGCTCGCGCACGATCCACACGCGGAAGTCCTTCTTGTACTTCTCGCTCACCTCGCCGACCGCGTAGTCCTTGGGCGACCCGGCCTTGAAGGTGCTGGGCGGCAGAAACAGGATGCGCGGGAATGCCGAGCGAACCGCCGCCAGGATCGTCGTCAGCGAGAAGGCGCCGAACAGGATCCAGCCGAAGCGACCGATGACGTCGCGCCGCGACCAGAGACCGCCGAGTGCGGCCTTCTCGCGCTCGCGTTTCGCCCGCTCGCGGCGCTGCTCCTCGCGGCGCTGCGCTGCGACGTCGCCTGCGTTGTTTCCCGCCAGTGCTTCACCAGTTGCCATCGGATGTCCGTCGCCTCGTCCGAGCCGGCTCGCCGCCGCGCGGCGGCCGGCCGGAAGCGCCTGAGCCTATTCCGGAGCGCCCGCGCGCTCCAATGAAAATGCCTTCGATCGCCTCATAAGACCCGCTATCGCACATCGTCCCGAGAACGCCAACGCTCGCGCGTGCTGCGGAAGATCGCCATCACCACACCCACCAGACACGTGACCGTCCCGAGCAGCAGCAGCGCCGCGCCGACCGGCGTGAAGATGAACGTGAGGACCACGCCGATCAAGAGAAACGGGATGCCGAGCGCGAACGGGTTGAGCGGCGGCTTCTGCTTCGTGGGCGCGGTCGAGGGTGACGGATCCGCGACCTCGCTGCCGACCGAATCGCGCAGCAGATCGATCGCGTAGTCGCGCATCACCACCCGTCCCCCCGCCTCGGCATCGTTGATGGCCTCCGCGAGCTCGCGGGCCAGCTGCTCGACACGGGCGTCGACGTCGGCGTCCTTCGGCTCGATGGTGGCACCCCGCCCACTCCCGTCCCCGCTCGAGCGAGAATCTCGTGGGCCCCGGCGCATTAGGACGGCCGATGGGGTGTTGTCAACGCGCCGTCGGCGGTCCGCCGGCAGCCACGAGAGACGTACCGATGCGGGCGACGATCGCGTCCAGATCCCGGAACTGCGGACCGCGCCGCAAGTAGCGGTCGCGCTCGCCGTTGCGCCGCTCACGCTCGAGGCAGCCGACCTCGACGAGCCGCGAGAGCGCGTTGCCGAAGGTGACCGGCGTCGCGGCCTCGGGCTTGCGGACCTCGCCGAGGACGAGAGCCGCCTCGAAGTGCTTGGCCATCTGCGCGAGGAGCTGCGACTCGGCCTTTGCCTCGCCATCGATCGTCAGCGCGGTCCGGGCGGCGATCCAGTAGGCCTCGCGGAAGTTCTCCAGGATTCCGACCAGCGCGTTCACCAGCGGAACCGGGCGGCGCTCGCCGTCGAAGCTCGCGCCGTGCGCGCGGAAGTAGTCGAGCAGCCGGCCGGCCTCCGCGGCGACGCTCTCGCGCTCGGGCAGCGCGAACTCCCAACGCAGCAGGTTGAGCCACCACCACAGCTCTTCCTTGAGATCGGTGCGCGCCACGCCGCGCGCGTAGGCATGCGCGAGCAGCGACGGCAGCAGGAAGAAGTGGATGGTGTTGTTCTTGTAGAAATCGAGGACCTTCCTCTTCCCGACCGGCACCTGCAGCGTGCGTCCGCCGTCGGCATCGGCCACCGAGATCAGCCCCGACGACGCCAGGAAGCTCGTGATCTCGCCGAAGTTGGCCTGGCCGAGATTGCGCTCGAGCGACGGCGTGAAGGCGACGCCGCGCCAGCGCAGCAGCTCGGACAGGGCGCGCGCCGCGATCGTGAACTCGTCGAAGCGGCTCGAGCCGCGCGGGCTCGACAGAAGAACCGTCGACGACAGCGACGTCGCGCCGACCACCGCCGCCTCGTTGACCTCGTGCAGGATGCGGAAGCCGAGCTTCTGCACGAAGCGCCGCTGCTCCTCCTGGACGACGGGATCGGCCTGCCCCGCCGCGAACCGTCCGAGACGCTCGCCGAGCGTGTCGCGCAGCGACATCGGCTCGGCGAAGCTCACGTACACCGTGCCGTGGCGCTGCTTCAGCACGCTGCGCGCCTTCAGCAGCGCCCCGAAGGACTCCTTCTGCTTCTTCCCGCCCGACAGCTCCGCGTCGTAGGCGCTCTCCTCGGCGATGCGCCCGTAGTGGATCGACACAGGAACCAGATAGAGGTCGCGCCGCACGCCGCTCAGGAACGCGCGCACGATGCCGCCGAGCATGCCGAGCTTCGGGGTGAGGATCTTGCCGGTCCGGCTGCGGCCGCCTTCGATGAAGAACTCGAGGGTGTAGCCCTGCCGGATCATCGTCGTCAGGTAGCGGTGGAAGACGAGCTTGTAGACCTCGTTGTCCTCGAACGTGCGGCGGATGAAGAACGCACCGGAGCCGCGCAGCAGCGAGCTCACCGGCCAGAACGAGAGATTGATTCCGGCGGCGATGTGCGGCGGCGAGAGAAAGTGCTCGCGGAAGATGTACGACAGCACCATGTAGTCGAAGTGGCTGCGATGGCAGGGCACCAGCACCACCGGGTGCTGCTTGACGCACTCGACGACGCGCTCGAGCCCGCGGACCTCCACGCCGCTGAACATCCGGCGCCAGATCTGCTTGAACAGCACCTCGATGATGCCGAAGGCGAAGCCGTTGAAGTTGGCGGCGATCTCCCAGAAGTAGCCGCGCGCCTCGCGCCACAGCTTGCGCTCCGGGATGCCGCGATCCTGCGCCATCTTGGTGAGCGTCGAGGCGACTTCGCGGCCCTCGAAGACGCGTTCGGCGATCGCGTGGCGCGGCAGCAGCAGCGGCCCCCAGACCGCGCGCTCTTCTTGTGCGAGCTCGCGCTGCAGCGAGTTGTTCAGCCGACGCGCGAGGCGCGCTTCGCCGAGCGTCCGGTGGCTCGACAGAAAGCTCGGCAGGTCGATGACCCGACCGATGTTGAACAGCAGATCCTCGCGGTTGAAGCGGTAGGTGAGGAGCTTCTTCAGGTCGCTCGGCGCGTCGTGCACGCTGTACGCGAACGCCGACAGCCGGCCTTCCTGGCGCCGGAACACGCGCCCGCGGAAGAAGGAGATCGGCACCAGGAAGACCGGCCGCTCGAGCGTGTGCGCCCGCCGCACGATCTCCTGCAGATACTCGGCGCCGGGACGGGCGGCCGCGAGCCGCGAGCGGCGGTTCGACAGCAGACGCGGGCTCCGCGCGCGCAGGAAGAACAGCACCGGCTCGCCGGCCTCGAGCAGCTCGCCCGCGAGCTGGCGATCGCCCGCGCGTCGCTTGCGCCGCTCGATCAGCCGCCGCGGCGCGAGCGCGCGCACGAGCCGCGACAACATCTGTCGCAGCGGCTGGAACCACCACGTGGTGACGCCGTTCGCGAAGCTCGCGAGCGGCAGCCCTTCACGGATGAGCAGCCAGTTGATCAGGCAGTAGTCGAGCAGCGAGCGGTTGCGCAGCACGTAGACGATGGTGCCGCGCTCGGCGAGACGCTTGAGGTGCGCGACGCCGTTCGCATCGACGTGCACCTGGTTGGTGAGCCCGCGCGCGACGTGGCCCTGCAGCCAGCCGAAGCGTGCCGTCATCGCCGACGGATGCGCCGCTGCCTGATCCGCGGCGCTCATCGGACCGCCGCCTCCGCGTCGTCGAGCCTCGCAAAGAACTCCGCCACGTCGCGATCGTCCTGATAGTGGTGCGGCGCGAGCCGGATGCCGCCGAAGCGGACGGTGCTCACCACGCCGCGCTCCCAGAGATCCTGCCGCACACGCTCGGGCGGGCGTCGCGGTACGAAGTTGACGATGCCCGAAGGCCGGACGCGCGGACCGTCTCCCGCACGACCGAGCACCGTGAGCCCGCGGCTGCGGAAGCCTTCCTCGAGCAGTCCGACGAGCTCGGCGAGCCGCGCCTCGATCGTCGCGACCCCCACCTCGAGGGTCAGGTCGACCGCGGCACCGAGGGCATGCACGGCGAGCAGGTTGAGGCTGCCCGCCTCCAGCTTCGCGGCGTCGCGCCGCAACGTGAAGTCGTACGGATGATAGGTCGCGCTCACCACGCTCTTCCAGCCGAGCTGCACCGGGCGGAGCCGATCCAGCAGGCGATCGGACACCGCCAGGAAGCCGCTCCCCTCCGGTGCACAGAGCCATTTGTGCCCGTCCGCGGCGATGCAGTCCATGCCGTCGCGCATCATGTCGACGGCGACCGCGCCGACCGCCTGAATGCCGTCGACGACGAACAGCACGTCGCGCCGCCGGCAGACGTCGGCGATGCCGGCGAGGTCGAGGCGCTCACCCGCGCCGTAGGAGATCGCGGACAGCGCGACGAGACGAACGCGGTCGTCGAGGGCGGCCGTCACGTCGTCGACCGACAGCCCGGCAGGACCGGGCTCGAGCAGCCGCGTCTCGACGCCGAGACGCGCCAGGCCGAGCCACGGGTAGACGTTCGACGGGAACTCGCGATCTGCCGTGAGCACCACGTCGCCCGAGCGCCAGTCCAGTCCCTCGGCGACGTGCGACAACGCCTCGGACGTGTTCTTGACGAACGCGACCTGATCGGACGACGCCCCGACCAGCCGCGCGCACGCTGCGCGCACGTCCTCGGCGCGCTCGTTCCAGTACGGATAGCGCAGGCGCAGCCGACGCGTCGCCTCGGCGGCGAAGCGCACGATCGCCTCCTCGACCCGCGTCGAGAGGGGCGCCACGCGGGCGTGATCGAGAAACAAGCACTCCTCCGTGATCGGAAAGAGCGCTCTGACCGGGGATTCGTTCATGCCGCAGGAGGCGTCGCCCGCGACGGCTCGGACGACGAGCGACCACTTAAGCGAATCGACGCGGTCCTGTACAACCGGCCGCGATGACCGATGCGGCTCCACCGGGTTCCGGAACCACGCTCGTGGCGACGGCCGCCGACGGCGGACGGCGGCTCGACGAGTTCCTCGCGACGTCGCTCGCCGTCGGGCGTCGCGCCGCGATGCGGCTCGCGACGCGCGCGCGCGTCAACGGTCGTACGGCGCGCAAGGGCGACCGCCTGCACGCCGGCGATCGGATCGAGGTGCCGGATGCCGACATCCGCAGCGGTGCAGCGGCGGACGCGGGCCTCGTCGTTCGCCGCGAGCTGCCCTGGGTGCTGGTGCTCGACAAGCCCGCGGGTCTGCCGAGCGTCGCCCTGAAGGGTGCCGGAGGCGACAGCCTCGCCGCGCGCATCGCGCGACGTTTCCCCGAATGCACGGACCTCGGCACTGCGGGCGAAGCGGGGCTCGTGCACCGGCTCGACACGGGCACGTCCGGCCTGCTGCTCGCCGCGCGAACTGCGGAAGCCCATGCCGCGCTGCGCGCGCAGTTTCGCGCGCACGCGGTCGTCAAGGAGTATCGCGCGCTGGTCGCCGGTCGGCTCGATCACCCGCTGCGCATCGACGTGCCCATCGGACAGCACCGCTCCGCCGTGCGGCGCGTGCGTGCGATCGAGTCCGCCGACCGCGCGCGTCGCTATGCGTCCCGCGACGCCAGCACCGAGGTGACGCCGGAGCGCGTCTTCGCCACCGCCACGCTGGTGCGCGCGCGCACCACGACCGGCGCGCGCCACCAGATCCGCGTGCACCTCGCGAGCATCGGCCATCCCCTGCTCGGCGATCCGCTCTACGGGTCGGCCGCGCCCGGGAGCGAAGGCTTCCTGCTGCACGCGGGGCACCTCGAGTGGACCGACCCGGAAACCGGCCGAGCAGTGCACGACGAGGCGCCTGTGCCCGCGACCTGGGACGCGCGCCTCGCCGAGCTCATGCGCACGACCGACGATCCGCACTCGACCGCCGGCGAGCCCTCGGGTGCCGGACGCGCACGACGCTGATATCGCTTCGCCCATGCCGCACGCCGCCACCGATCCGAGGTCACGTCGCCCGCGCCGCTTACCCGCGGCTGCGCTGATCACCGTCGTCGCCGCACTTCTCCTGCCGCGGGCGGGTGGCGCGGCCGACCCGCCGGTGGTGTCGCTCGAGCAGGCCCTCGCGACGCACGCCGATCCGCAGAAGGGCGCGGTGGTGGCGGAGATCCTGCGCGGCGAGCAGGCGAGCGTCAATGCCTGGCAGATCACCGACGCGATGCCACCGCACCTGCACCGCGAGCACGAAGAGGTCATCATCGTGCGCACCGGTCGCGCACGCGCACGGATCGGCGACCGCGACGTCGACCTCGGCCCCGGCGATGTCTTCCTGGTGCCGAAGAACACCGTGCACGCGGCACGCGCCTACGGCGAGGAGCCGTTCACCGGCGTGTCGGTGTTCGCGCCCGCCTTCGACGGCAAGGACCGCGTGCCGGTGCCGGCGCCCGACGCGACGCCCTGAAGGGAGCCCGCGCGGGTGCTTCCCGCGCCCGCACCAGGTAGCTTGACCGCGGAGGACGGGCATGGCCGAGGAGCTCCTGAGAGAAGACGACCAGCAGCAGATCCGCGCACGCGGGGTCGGCGAGGACGACGTCCGCCGACAGCTCGCGATCCTGCGCAACCCGCCGCCCTACACTCGCTTGCTGCGGGCGTGCGCGGCCGGCGACGGCATTCGCGTGCTGGACGAGGCGGAGGTCGCGACCGCGCTCGCGGCGCACGAGAGCGCCGCGGCCGCGGGGCGCTTCACCTGCTTCGTTCCGGCCTCCGGTGCGGCGACGCGCATGTTCCGCGCACTCCTGTCGATGCTCGAGCGCGAGCCGCAGCTCGACGCCGTCCGGCTCGAGCAGCTCGTCGCGGGTGGTGACAAGGACGCGCGCGAGGTCCAGGAGGTGTGGATCTCGCTCGCACGCTTTGCCTTCGTGCCGGCGCTGCGCGAGGTCCTTGCACGGCACGGCCACGACCTCGACGCCGCCGTGCGTGCGGGCGACGTCGCGACCGTGCTCGACGCGCTGCTGCACGAGCACGGCCTCGACTACGCGTCCCTGCCGAAAGGACTGCTGGCCTTTCATCGTGCCGCCGAGGGCCCGCGCACCGCGTGCGAGGAGCACCTGGTCGACGCCGCGAGCTATGCCCGCGCCGCCGACGGCGCGGTGCGGCTGCATCTGACCGTGTCGCCGCAGCACCTCGCGGGCTTCCGGACGCTGCTCGCACGCGTCCAGCCCGAGCACGAGCGCCGGCTGGGGGCGCGCTTCACGATCGCGTTCTCGCACCAGGAGCCGGCGACCGACACCGTCGCGGTCGACCTCGACGGCAACCCGTTCCGCGACGCCGACGGCCGTCTGCTGTTCCGGCCCGGCGGACACGGCGCGCTGCTCGACAACCTCGGCCGCTGCGGCGCAGACCTGGCCTATGTCAAGAACATCGACAACGTCGTGCCGGATCACCTGAAGGGTCCGGTGGTGCACTGGAAGAAGGTCCTCGGCGGGCTGCTCGCGATGCTGCAGGCGAAGATCTTCGCGGCGCTGCGCCGCCTCGACGAGTCGCCCGATGCGGCGGCGGTGGACGCAGCGTTGGCCCTGCTGCGCGACGAGCTCGGCATCGCGCCCGCCGACGGCACCGCCGCCGACCTCGCGTCGCGGCGCGACTTCGCCCGCGCCCGACTCGATCGCCCGCTGCGCGTCTGCGGCATGGTGCCGTGCGAAGGCGATCCGGGCGGTGGACCGTTCTGGGTGCGCGGCCGCAACGGCGAAGCGAGCCCGCAGATCGTCGAGACCGCGCAGATCGACGCGACCGATCCCGAGCAGCAGGCGATGCTCGCCGGCTCGACGTTCTTCAACCCGGTCGACCTCGCGTGCGGCCTGCGCAACCACCGCGGCGAGCCCTTCGACCTGGCGCGGCACGTCGATCCCGAGGCGGTGTTCATCAGCGAGAAGTCGAGCGGCGGACGCAAGCTGCGCGCGCTCGAGCGACCCGGCCTGTGGAACGGCTCGATGGCCGACTGGAGCACGGTGTTCGTGGCCGTCCCGACCGCGACCTTCAATCCGGTCAAGACCATCAACGATCTGCTCGAGCCGCAGCACCAGCCGCCGACCGGCTGAGCCGTCGCGCGCTGGCGGCCCTTTTCCGCGTCGGGTAGGACCGTTCCGCCATGGGCAGCATGATCGTGACCGGCGGCGCCGGCTTCATCGGGGCGAACTTCGTCCGCCTCGCGCTGGCGCGCACGCCGCACCGCGTGATCGTGCTCGACAAGCTGACCTACGCCGGCAACCTGGAGAGCCTGCGCGACGTCGAGCGCGATCCGCGCTACGCGTTCGTGCGCGGCGACATCTGCGACGGCGCGCTGGTGGCACGGCTGCTCGCCGAGCACCGTCCGACGTGGCTGGTCAACTTCGCCGCCGAGTCGCACGTCGACCGCTCCATCGACGGCCCCGGTGCCTTCGTCCAGACCAACACCGTCGGCGCCTTCGAGCTGCTCGACGCGAGCCGCCGCTGGGTCGCGACGCTGCCCGAGAGCGAGCGCCGCGCCTTTCGCTTCCTGCACGTGTCGACCGACGAGGTGTACGGCACGCTCGGCCCGACCGGGACGTTCTCCGAAGGCACACCGTACGCTCCGAACTCGCCGTACGCGGCGTCCAAGGCCGGCGCCGATCACCTGGTGCGCGCCTACCACGAGACCTACGGCCTGCCGGCGCTGATCACCAACTGCTCGAACAACTACGGCCCGTTCCAGTACCCCGAGAAGCTGATCCCGCTGGTGCTGCTGAACGCGCTCGAAGGCAAGCCGCTGCCGATCTACGGCGACGGCCTGAACGTCCGCGACTGGCTGTACGTCGAGGATCACTGCGACGGCATCCTGCGCGTGCTCGAGCGCGGCGTCCCCGGCGAGAAGTACAACATCGGCGGGCACGGCGAGCGGACCAACCTGGCGCTGGTCGACACGCTGTGCGCGCTGCTCGACGAGCTGCGACCGCTGGCGGACAATCCCGCGTTCGCCGGGCGCAGCGACGTGCGGCGCTACGGCGACCTCAAGACCTTCGTCGCCGATCGGCCGGGGCACGACCGGCGCTACGCGATCGATGCGACCAAGATCACGCGCGAGCTCGGCTGGCGTCCGCGGCACGCGGTCGAAGACGGGCTGCGGGCGACCGTGCGCTGGTACCTCGACCACCGCGACTGGTGCAGCGCCGTCCAGCAGGGCAAGTACGCGCGCGAGCGGCTCGGCGGCGTCGCGGAGGCCGCGCGATGAGCGCGCGCGCACGCACGCCGCTCAAGGGCATCCTGCTCGCGGGCGGGTCGGGCACGCGGCTCTATCCGGTGACGCGCGCGAACTCGAAGCAGCTGCTGCCGATCTACGACAAGCCGATGATCTACTACCCGCTCGCGACGTTGATGCTGGCGGGCATCCGCGACGTGCTGGTGATCACCACGCCGCACGAGCAGGAGGGCTTCAAGCGCCTCCTCGGCGACGGCGGCGAGGTCGGGCTGCGCATCACCTACGCGGCGCAGCCGAAGCCCGAGGGGCTCGCGCAGTCGTTCATCATCGGACGCGAGTTCGTCGGCGATGCGCGCGTCGCACTCGCGCTCGGCGACAACATCTTCCACGGCCACGGCTTGACGGACTACCTGCGCGTCGCCGCGGAGCGCGAGCACGGCGCCACGGTGTTCGGCTACTGGGTGCGCGATCCGGAGCGCTACGGCGTCGTCGAGTTCGATCCGCAGGGACGCGCGGTGCGCCTCGAGGAGAAGCCGCCGCAGCCGCGCTCGTCGTACGCCGTCACGGGGCTCTACTTCTACGACAACCGCGTCCTCGACGTCGCCGCACGCCTGAAGCCGTCGCCGCGCGGCGAGCTCGAGATCACCGACGTCAACATCGACTATCTCGAGCGCGGCGAGCTGCACGTCGAGAAGCTCGGCCGCGGCATCGCCTGGCTCGACACCGGCACGCACGAGGCGCTGCTGCAGGCCGCGAACTTCATCCAGGCGATCGAGGAGCGGCAAGGGCTCAAGGTCGCGTGCATCGAGGAGATCGCGTACCGCATGGGCTACATCGATGCGGCCGCCGTCGAGCGCATCGCCCAGACCATGCGCAGCACCGGCTACGGCCAGTACCTGCTGCGCATCCTCGAGCAGGAGCCGTGACACCATGACGGCCTTCCTCAGCGGAGACGTGAAGCGGTGAAGGTGTTCCCGACCGACCTCGAAGGCGTGCTGGTGATCGAGCCGCAGGTGCACCGCGACGACCGCGGATTCTTCGCCGAGACGTTTCACGCGCCGCGCTACGCCGCGGCCGGCATCGACGCGACGTTCATCCAGGACAATCACTCGCGCTCGGTGAAGGACACGCTGCGCGGCCTGCACTCCCAGCTCGAGCGCCCGCAAGCGAAGCTGCTGCGCGTCCTGCGCGGCGCGATCTTCGACGTCGTGGTCGACGTCCGCGTCGGCTCGCCGACCTTCAAGCGCTGGATCAGCGTCGAGCTGTCGGACGAGAACTTCCGACAGATCTTCGTGCCGGTCGGCTTCGCGCACGGCTTCTGCGTGCTGAGCGACATCGCCGAGGTCGAGTACAAGTGCAGCGACGTCTACCAGGCGGGCGACGAGCTGGGCCTGCTCTGGAACGATCCGGAGATCGGCGTCGCGTGGCCGGTCGCAGAGCCGCTGCTGTCGCCGAAGGACCGCGAGGGCAAGCCGCTGTCGCTCCTCCTTGACCGGCTGCCGCGCTACGCGCCGAAGCCGTGAGAATCCTGGTCACCGGAGCGGCGGGGCAGCTCGGCCGCTCGCTCGCGGCCCCGCTCGCGCGGCACGACGTCACGGCATACGCACGCGCCGAGCTCGACATCACCGACCTCGCCGCCGTCCGTGCCGCGGTGGCTGCGGTCCAGCCCGACGTCGTGATCAACGCGGCGGCGTACAATCGCGTCGACGACGCCGAGGCCGACGCGACCGACGCCTATCGCGGCAACGCCCTCGCGCCGCGCAATCTGGCGCTCGCGACCGCCGAGCGCGGCGTGCCGATCGTGCACGTCTCGACGGACTACGTCTTCGACGGTCGCGGCACGCGCCCGTACCACGAGTACGACGCGACCAACCCGCAGTCCGCCTACGGGCGCAGCAAGCTCGCCGGCGAGGTCGCCGTGCGCGAGATCAATCCCCGGCACTACGTCGTGCGCACCGCGTGGGTCTATCACGAGCAGGGCGCCAATTTTCCACGCACCATGCTGTCGCTCGCGACGCGGCCCGAGGTGCGCGTGGTCGACGACCAGCTGGGCTGCCCGACCTACGCGCCGCACCTGGCGCAGGCGATCGCGCAGCTGATCGAGACCGGCGCCTTCGGCACGTATCACTTCGCCGGCAGCGGCTCGGTCACGTGGTACGGCCTGACGTGTCGGCTCTACGCGCTGCGGGGGATCCGGACGCCGGTCGTCCCGGTGGCCACCGAAGAGTTCCCGCGCCCCGCGCCGCGGCCGCGCTACTCCGTCCTCACCACGCTGCAGGAGCCACGCATCGTCTTGCCGCCGTGGCAGGACGCGCTCGCCGAGTTCTGTCGCGCGCTCGGCTGAGAGACGCGCAGCGGCCGGAGCGGTTGGCCCCGCACGCCGCTTCGGATATGCGCGGAGACGTCACGAAAGGAGCCCTGCCCCATGCCGGTCGTCATACCGTTCCGCCGTCTCGCCGTGCTGCTCGCGACCGCCTGCGCGATCCTGGTCGGACGCCCGGCGCTCGCCCAGAAGGCTCCGAGCGCCGACGAGGTCGTACGGCAGATGAAGGCCGCGCTCGAGCCGCCCAAGCCGAGCATCCGCACCATGACGATGACGCTCGACGACCGCGGCACGAAGTCGACCTTCGGCCTCGTCCAAGCGCGCAAGCGCCTCGCCGACGGCGATCGCGCGCTCACCGTCCTGCTCGAGCCGGAAGGCGCGCGCGGCATCGCCTACCTCACCGCGGACTCCGGGAGCGGCGCGACCGAATGGCTCTACGTCCCGTACGTGCAGCGGACGCGGAAGCTGGTCCCCGCCGAGAACTACCAGAGCTTCATGGACACCGACTTCACGTACGGCGACCTCGGCCTGCTGCCGGTCGATACGCGCAACAACCTTCTCGGCACCGAGACCATCGACGACAAGAAGGCCTACAAGGTCGAATCGATCCCCAGCACCAGCGTCAAGCAGTGGTACTACTCGCGCACCGTGACCTGGATCGACGCGAGCACGCTGCTGCCGCTGCGCCGCGAGTTCTTCTCCCCGGCCGGTGACCTGTTCAAGGTCGAGACCTTCGGTTCGGTCACGCGCATCGACGGCGTTCCCACCCCGCTCGAGATGCGCATCACCGACGTCGGCACGGGCAGCACCACCACGCTGACGGTGAACTCGGTCAGCTACGAGGCCAACGTTCCGGACTCGCTCTTCCAGCCCGACGGGCTGCGCACCATCGCCGACGCCGACGCCTGGAAGGCGAAGGCAAAGCCGACGCCGTAGCGGCGGCGACGCGACGTTGGCATCGTCGTCGCCGCACCTGCGTGTCGCAGCACGTCCCCGAGCCCCGACGCATCGACCTCAGCCGACGCGGCCGATCGTCGGCGCGGGTGCCGGCGCGCCGGGCTCGTTCGATCGCGCTGCCGTCACCGCGGACAGCTCCTCCTTGACGGCGATCCCGCTCGTGCGCGCCGCGCGACATTGCTCGGCGAGTGCCACGATGCGCGCAACGGCGGCGTCGTGCGCGACCCCGCGCTCGTGGATGTTGCACACCAGGTTGCGCTCGGCATCGGTGTGCCCGGCGCGCGGCTGATACGCGAGGTACGCCGACAGGCTGTCGGCGTAGCGGAGCCCCGGACGCTCGCCGATGAGCAGCACCACGACCTCCGGCGCGAGCAGATCGCCGACGTCGTTCAGCACCCCGACCCGGCAGTGTCGCACGCAGAACGGCTGGCCGAAGGTCCAGCCGCGCGCGGCGGCGGCATCGGCGAGCATTCCGAGCACCGTGGCCGCCTGCGCCGCCACCGCCGCGACCGACAGTCCGTCGCCGACCACCACCTGCAGGTCGGCACCGGGCGGGCACATCCCGCGAATCCGGTCCTGGGCTTCGGCCGACAGGCGACGTCCCAGGTCGGGGCGGAGCAGATACTCGTCCTTGTCGCGGCAGCAGCTGTCGACGACGAACAGCCCGAAGCGCTGCACCACGTCGAGCCCGAGGTCGGCGTGCAGATCGAGCTCGCGGCGCACGGCGTCGCGCGCCGCTGCGTGGTCACGACGCAGCTCGAGCTGCGTCGCCGTGCGGTAGGCGTCGCCCGCCTCGCCCACCAGGACGCGCGCCGGCGTGTGCTCGACGAGCACGCTCTCGAGCGCCTCGACGGACGGCTCGGCGCGCATCGCCGTCGTGCTCGCGTGCGCCGCCCCCTGCGGCACGCCGGGCACCGACTCGCGCGCCCCGCTCATGCCGCCCCCGGCAGGGCGACGCGCTCGATCGCGCGCAGCAGGTCGCGACGCAGCGCCGCGTTGCTCGCGCTCCGCCGGCCATCCCGGAAGATGCCGCGCTCCTCGAGCCAGCGGGCGAACTCCGGTGCCGGCGTCAAGCCAAAGAGCGCACGGATCGCCGCCGCGTCGTGGAAGCTCGTCGACTGGTAGCCGAGCATCACGTCGTCGGCGCACGGCACGCCCATGAAGTAGTTGCATCCGGCCGACGCGAGCAGGACCAGCAGGTTGTCGCACGAGTTCTGATCGGCGGCGACGTGGTTCGTGTAGCAGACGTCGACCCCCATCGGCAGGCCGAGCAGCTTGCCCATGAAGTGATCCTCGAGCCCAGCACGGACGATCTGGCGCTCGTCGAACAGGTACTCCGGCCCGATGAAGCCGACCACCGAGTTCACCAGGAACGGCGAGAACGCCCGCGCGACCCCGTAGGCGCGCGCCTCGCACGTGAGCTGATCGATGCCGTGGTGCGCCTCCGCCGACAGCGCGCTGCCCTGCCCGGTCTCGAAGTACATCACGTCGTCGCCGACCCACGCGTCGCCGCGTTCCCGGTGATGCGCGAGGACACGCTCGCGTCCCTCGTGCAGCAGATCGAGCGTGACGCCGAAGCTCGCGTTGGCCGCCTCGGTGCCGGCGATCGACTGGAACAGCAGATCGATCGGCGCGCCGCGCTCGAGGGCGGCGAGCTGCGTGCTGACGTGCGCGAGGCAGCAGGTCTGCGTCGGGATCTGCCAGCGCTCGACCAGCGCGCCGAGCGCGTGCAGGATCGCGCCGACGGTCGCGACCGATTCGCTCGCCGGATTGACACCGATCACCGCGTCACCGCAGCCGAACAGCAGCCCGTCCACGGTGGACAGGAGGATCCCGCGCACGTCGTCGGCGGGATGGTTCGGCTGCACGCGGATGCCGAGCACGCCGGGCTCGCCCATCGTGTTCCGGCAGCGCGTCACGCGTCGCATGCGGCGTGCGGCGGTCATCAGGTCGAGGTTGCTCATCAGCTTCGCGACCGCCGCCGCGACCTCCGGAACGATCGCACGCGGCGGCACCGCGTCGACGGCACCGTCGTGCGACAGCAGACGCTCGCGCAGCTCGCCGACGGTCAGCGAGCGCAGGGGCGCGAATGCCGCCGCGTCGTGCGTGCGCGCCAGCAGACGGCTGACGTCGTCGTGCGCCGGGTCGAGCAACGGCTCGTCGACCAGCACCGCGAGCGGCAGATCGGCGAGCACGGTCTTTGCGGCCGCGCGCTCGCTCTCGCTGCGCGCAGCGATGCCGGCGAGACGATCACCCGACTTCTCTTCGTTCGCCTTCGCGAGCAGCGTGCGCAGATCGTCGAACGCGAAGCGCTCACCACGAACGACGGTCGCCCAGGCCATGGCCGGTTGTGATCCGCTCGCCGAGACGGGTCAATCGCGCGACGTACCGTGCGCGCGGCGGCCGACCGACCGCCGTGTACGCGCCCGCCCAGCGACCCGTCGCTCACGGCAGGAAGAACGATCCCGGCAGCGTGACGTCGCCGATCGCCGTCCACTGGTCCGACGTGCACGGCGACGCGAGGCAGCGGCCCGCACCCGAGCAGGCGTAGTCGATCAGCACCTGCGAGGGATCGGGATTGCCGTCGTCGCCGGTGCGCCTGCACCAGACGAACTGCGGCTCGCCGCCGTCCGACGAGAAGACGTTGCCGGTCACCGTCTGGTCGGGGTTGCGGGTGATCGCCCAGCGCTCGCTGCCGACGTCCTTGCTGATCAGTGTGCGCTTGTTGTCCGGCGTGATCTGCAGGCCCGAGGGCGAGTTCGCCGACGGCGACGCAGCCGCAGCTTGCGCCGTGCCGCTCGCGCTCGAGCCCGCCAGCGGCGGCAGCAGGAACGACCCCGGCAACGTCACCTGCGCGATCTGCGTCCACTCGCCGGTCGGGCACGACGGCGACTCGCAGGCGTCCGCGCCCGAGCAGGTGAAGCCGATCTGCACCGTGTACGGATCCGGGTCGCCGTTGTCGCCCGTGCGCTCGCACCAGACGAACTTCGGGTCACCGCCGTCGGGCGAGAAGACGTTGCCGGTGACGGTATCGTCCTCGGGGTTGTAGGTGATCGCCCAGCGCTGCGCGCCGACGTCCTTGCTGATCAGCGTGCGCGCACCGTCCGGCGTGATCTGCAGGCCGGACGGCTGACCGGCGTCCGGCAGCGCGAGCAGCGCGTCGTAGATCTGAATGCGTGGCTTGACGATGCCGTTGCGCGGATCCTGGATCGGCACGCCGGTCTGCTGCAGCGCCGACAGCACGGTGTCGACGTCGCCGCGGCCGAGCTTCTGGTTCAGGATCGCGAACGCGCCGGCGACGTGCGGCGTCGCTTCCGAGGTGCCGGAGATCTCCTGGAACGACGCCGGGGGCACCGACGACAGGATGAAGCGCCCCGGTGCGAGCAGCGTGAGGAACGACGCCGAGTTCGAGAAGCTCGCGATCTGGTCGCTCTTGGTCGTGGCGCCCACACTGATCACCGAGCTGATGCAGCCCGGTGCCGACATGGCACCCGTGTTGCCCTCGTTGCCCGACGCGGCCACCGTCGCGATACCGACCGAGCGCAGCTGGTCGATCGCGGCCTTGCGCGCGCCGTCGGCCTGGTCGCACGCGGCCTGCGAGGAGAAGCTGCCGCCGCCGAGGCTCATGTTCACGGCCGCGATGTTGTACGTGTTGCGCAGCGCGTACACGCGCTCCATCGCCGCGATCGTGTCGGAGGTGTACGACTTCGCGCACGGATCCTCGACGTCGTCGTCGCAGTTCGCGCCGGTGAACTTCGAGAACACCTGGATCGCGATGATGTTCGCGCCGCGCGCGACGCCGGAGAACTCGGAGCCGCGCCCCGCGGCAATGCCCGACACATGGGTGCCGTGCAGGCAGGATCCGGGTGCGTACGAGCACGGCTCGCCGGCCCCCTCCCCGACCATCTCCTTCTGCCCGTTCGGGCAATCCTGCGTGTACGAGTAGCAGGCTTCGCTCACGACCTTGCCGGCGAGAAACGGATGCTGGCTGTAGACGCCGGTGTCGAGCACCGCGATCGTCCAGTCCGTGCCGTCGAAGCCTGCGTCCCACGCCCGATCGCCCTGCACCAGCGGCACACTCTCCGGAAGCATGACGCGCTCGAGACGATCTTCCTCGACGTCGAGGACGGCGCCGGAGAGCGTCATCGCGGTGAGCGCCTCGGGTGAGAGGTCGAGCGCCACGTACGGGATCGACGAGAACTCTCGGGTCATCTGCCACGCCGTTCCATCGAGATCGCGCGCCAGCGCGGTGCGCGCCGTGCGGATCGCCGTGAGACGGGCGCCCTCGGCATCGCTGCCGGCGAGCGCCTTGGGCGTGGCGGGCACGTCCAGATGCGCGATCACCCGCACGCTGCCGCGCTGCTCGGCGCGGGCCAGCAGCTCGCCGATGTCGGCGGCCCGTGCGCGGCGCGCCGTCACACCGACGGTCGCAGCGGCGAGCAGGAGGACCAGGGACAGCACCGGTCGAACGACGGTACGCTTGGGCATCGATCCGGTCGGCTCATGGCTTGCCACGGCAACTCCTCCGCTCGTCGTCCTGGTCATCGGGCGATCCTCTCCAACGTGGTCCTCGGGACGCAAGGCGCATTCGGAGCGTCCGCTCCGGTCTGTGTCATCGGCTGGTCTTCGCCCGAGGACGAGGCCCGAACGGCCCGCAGCCAGAGACGCCGGCCCGACGGAATGATTCGACGGCCGAGGCCTCGCCGGCCTTACGCTGCGCTCCGCCATACGCTTCGCCGGGGCGCTCAGGCGAGCAGCCCACCGATGCGCTGCAGGGCTTCGTCGACGTCGCCGGACGTCACGTCGAGATGGGTCACCGCGCGGAAGCGTCCCGGACCGACGGCATTGACGAGGATCCCGCTCTGCCGAAGGCGCGTCGCGAGGTGCTCGTCGTCCGGTGCGGAGAACAGCACGATGTTGGTCTCGGGGAACGGCTCGACGGTGAGTCCCCGGGCCACGAGCCCACGCGCGAGGCGCGCCGCATTCGCGTGGTCGTCGGCGAGACGCGCGACGTTGTGCTCGAGCGCGTACAGGCCTGCCGCCGCGAGGATCCCGGCCTGCCGCATGCCCCCGCCGAGCATCTTGCGCACCCGGTGCAGCCGGTCGACCGTCGCGGCGCTGCCGCAGACCAGCGATCCGACCGGCGCGCCGAGGCCCTTCGACAGACAGAACGACACCGTGTCGAACGGCTCGGCCCAGCGCGCGGCCGCGATGCCGCTCGCGACCTCGGCATTGAACAGCCGTGCGCCGTCGAGATGCAGGCGCAGGCCGTGCTCGCGCGCGACGGCGACCACGGCCTGCAGTCGCTCCCAGGGAAAGACGCGGCCGCCCGAGGTGTTGTGCGTGTTCTCGACCGTCACCAGCGTGCACGGCGGATGGTGATGATCCGGCGGCGTGAGCGCGCGCCGGACGTCGTCGGCATCGAACACGCCGTCGCGCCCGATGGTCGCGATCTGCACGCCCGACAGCGCCGCGGCCGCCCCCGACTCGTAGCGCAGGACGTGCGCCCCTTCGCTCGCCAGCACCAGGTCGCCCGGCGCGGTGAGCGCGCGGATCGCGGCCTGGTTGGCCATCGTGCCGCTCGGCACCAGGAGAGCCGCCTCCTTGCCGACCCGACGTGCCGCGATCTCCTGCAGGCGATTGACGGTCGGGTCCTCGCCGTAGACGTCGTCGCCGACCTCCGCCCCCGCCATGGCGGCGCGCATCGGTGCGCTCGGCCGGGTCACCGTGTCGCTGCGCAGATCGATCGTCTTCATGCGACCTCTTCGTGCTGTGCGCCCGGCGCGACGGCCGGGGCGGCGTGCTCGTAGAATCCACCGCCGCGCTCGCCGCCGTCGAGCTCGAACCGTGCCGCACCGAAGGTCACGTGCAGCGGCCGGCCGGCGGGCCCCGGGCGGAGGATCGAGACGTGCCCGAGCGGCGTGCAGCGCAGGCGCGGGCCGTCGTGCGCCTGCATCTCGAAGGCGGTCGCGAGGCGTCCCGGCACGATGCCCGCCGTCGCCGGCGCGAGGGCGTGCTCGCGCACGCCGCGCGACGTCAAGCACCGCAGCCGCCCGGCGTCGGAACCCGTCGCCAGCTCCGCGGTGATCCCGAGGGCACTCCCGAACGACGCCGTGAGACGCAGCGAGCGCCCCGCCGCCGGAGGGCGCGCGAGCACCGGCTCGGTGAAGCCGTGCGCCGCGATCCGCCAGCGCGTCCGCCCGGCCCGCGCCTCGCCTTCGAGCGCGCCGTAGCCGGATTCGCCGTGCGGGACGAAGTGCAAGTCGAGCTCGAGGTCGACCACCCGCGCGTCGAGCTGCGCGGCCTCGACGCGGAAGTGACGGCTCGCATCGGGAACGTCGAGCACCGGACCTTGGAAGCGCACCGTGAGCCCATCCGGAGCGGAGCGCGCCTCGAGACCGCCGACGCGGTCGTTCGCGCCGTGGTCGATGCGCCCGTGCCCCGTGAAGAGCAGCACGCGCTGGCCACCGGTGAACAGCAACAGGCGCGCGCCGAGCTCGCGCGGCGACATCGCGCCGAGCCCGACGACGATGCCGAGACCGCGCCCTCCGGGCTGCTCGGCGAAGGCCTGCAGGGCGACCCCGCGCACGCCCGCTCGCGCCGCGTCGCGCGCCGAACCAGCGAGGTCCCCACGCTCGCGACCCGCCTCGACGTCGATGCGCCGTTCGACCGCGCCGGTCGCGCTCGGCGGCGCGCTTGCGGTGAACGCCGCCGTGACGGCCTCGAGAAGGCGCCCCCGCCAGTCGCCCGGATAGCGCAGCGGGGCTCCGAGCTCGAGCTGCACCGCGTCGACGCAGCCGTGCGCGGCGATCTCGCGCACGCGACGCGCGACGTCCGGAGCATGCTCCGCGACGCGCCGGAAGATCTGCATCACGTTGTTCCGGTGCTGCGCCGGCCAGCGCACGCCGTACGTCGTCTCCATGCCGCGCTCCGCGGTCGCACGACGCAGACGCTCGAGCGTTCCGGCGACGAACTCCGGCGACGCGGTGAGGCGCGACGCCCGCGACGCCGCCTCGTCCGCCGCCGCGAGGCGCGCCCCGACGCCGAGGTCGCAGCGCGGCTGGACGATCTGCCAGCCGTGCACGACCAGCACCACCGCGCGCCCGTGCCGCGCGACGATGCGCTCGAGGTGTCCGCCGATCGCATCGAGAAACCACGGTGCGCGAGCGAGCACCTCGTCGAGGCGGTTCAGGTCGACCTCGTTGCGATCCGCCGCGTCATTGACCAGCAACGAGGCGTCGAGCCTCTCCGCGAGGAGCCGCGCCAGCTCGGCGGTGTGCAGGTCGTTGCCGCGCAGGCTCGCCGGCGGATCCGGTGCGAGCAGGTCGCGCGCACAGAGTCCGCCGTGCGGCGCGATGATCAGCACCGGACCGCCACCCGGCTCGGATCGGCACCACGACGGCAGCACGGCCGAACCTTCCCGGATCGGGCACGCGGACTCAAGGTCCGGGCCGGACCGCCGCGGGCGCGGTCGACGTCCTCCGGCGCTCGCGCCTGCCACGACAGCCTGCCGCAATCGAGCTTGCCCGTGCGACCGGTGCACGGGTATCGTCCGGCGCGTCCCGCCTGCGCCGCGATGATGCTCCGACCGAACCCGCGCCTCGGTGCCGTCCTGCTGGCGCTGCTTGCTGCCGCCTGCGCGCCGGACTCGACGCCCCTGGACGTGGCCGTACGGCTCGGCCCGGCCCGCTTCGGGCGCGCGCCGGCCACGCAGCGGCCGGCGGTGCTGCAGATCGGCGACGAGGCGCGCCCGGTCCTGGATGCGCCGGCGATCACGCTGCTCGCGCAGCGGCGCGCGGTGCTGATCCGCGACCGCCTCGCGCGCTTCACCGTGCAGCTCGCCGCCGAGGCGCGCGAGCTGCCGGACGACGCCTTCCAGCTCTCCGTCAAGCACGTGCGGCCACGCCCGCCGGGCACGGCTGCCGCGGCCGCCGACGAGATCGAGCTCGGAGCGGAGGCGATCCACTTCGTTCGTCGCGACGCCGGCTGGCGTCTGCTGCGGCCGGCAGACGACCCGAGCCGCGTGACCATCGAGGTGGACGAGCCCGCGGCCGCCGCCGACGAGACGCTCGAGGTGCAGATCGAGGCGGTGGGTCGCACGGCCGCACGGCTCGAGAGCGACCGCTTCGTGGTGCCGCCGCGCGCGCGTCTGCTGCTCGGCTTCGCCCTCGCTCGGCCACCGCGCGAGGCCGGCGAGAGCACGTTCACGGCCCTGCTCTCGTGCGACGACCGCGACGACGTCGTGGTGCTCGCGCAGCGGCTCGCCGCGCCCGAGCAGCTCGAGCCACGCTGGTACGACGCGAGCACGGACGTGCCCCACGCCGGCACGACGTGCCGGCTCCGTCTCGACGTGGAAGGGGCTGCCGCGCGCGCGGGCACCGGCGTGTGGTCGGTGCCGCTGGTCCTCGGCCGGATGCCGCCCGACGGACCGTCACGCCCGAACCTGGTCGTGATCTCGCTCGACACGCTGCGCGCCGACCATCTTTCCGCGTACGGCTATCCACGCCCGACGTCGCCACGGATCGATGCGATGCTCGCGGCGCGCGGCACGCTGTTCACCGACGTGAGCACGACGTTTCCGCTGACCAGCCCGGCGCACATGAGCCTCATGACCGGACTGTCGGCCGCGGTGCTGACACGTCCGGGGGTGCTCGATGCGGCGACGCCTGCGACGGTTCTCGCCGAAGCCCTGCGCGACGCGGGCTACGTCACCGGGGCCTACACCGAGGACGCGCTGTTGGCCGGCATGTTCGGCTTCTGGTTCGGCTTCGACCGCTTCGTCGAGCGACCGCTCGCCGGCGAAGCGCGCGGCACCGAGACGTTCCTCGACGGCGCGCGCTTCCTGCGCGCCAATCGCGGGCGGCGCTTCTTTCTGTTCCTCCACACGTACAAGGTGCACGCTCCGTACGTGTCATCGCCGGCGTACGCGCGCTTCGCGCCGGCAGACGACTGGAGCGGTCCGCTCGCCGAGCGCGGCGTCCCGCCCGAGCAACGACCGTTCGTGGACGCGTACGACCGCGCGATCCGCGAGGCGGACGACCAGGTCGCCGATCTCCTTCGCGAGATCGACCGGCTCGGCCTCGCGGAGGACACCCTCGTCGTGCTGCTGTCGGACCACGGCGAAGCATTCGGCGAGCACGGGCTCGTCGGACACGGCTTCGGCGGCCATCAGGAGCAGCTGCACATCCCACTCGTGCTGCGCGGCCCGGGCATCCCCGCCGGTCGTCGCGAGCCGACGCCGTCGGGCATCGTCGACGTGTTGCCCACCGTGCTCGACGTGTTGCGCTTGCCACCACTCGACGTGCAGGGGAGAAGCCTGCGCGCCGTCCTCGACGGTGCGGCCGGGAACCAGCGCGCGCTGCCGTTTCAGTGGATCGAGCCCGGCGCGCGCGGCCTGCGTCGCGGATCGGTCAAGCTGCTCGAAACGGCGGCCGGCCCGCCGCAGCTCTTCGACCTCGCCCGCGACCCGGCGGAGCGCGTCCCACTGGACGACGCGACGCTGCGCGCCGCCGAGCAGGCAGCGCTCGCCGCGGCGACGCACGACGACGAGCAGCGCCGCGATGCGCTGAACGCGCCCCACGTGGCAGGCGCCCCGGCGCAGGGCGGCGTCGCGAGCGAGCGCATGATGGAGTCTCTGCGCAGCCTGGGGTACGTCCAGTGAATCGCATGCCGTCTCTGCTCGCGCTCGTGCGCAATTCTCTCGCCGCGCTGCGCACCGATCCAGCCGCGCTGCGCACGTCCGTGCGCTCCAACGTCGGCGTGCTGCGCACGTCGGTGCGCGCGCCCGTCGGCGTGCTGCGCACGTCGGTGCGCGCCCCCGTCGTCGTGCTGCGCACGGCGG